>NZ_DASZJJ010000336.1:0-16428 GCF_035948235.1 Paraburkholderia sp.
TGAGACCCCACCAGACCGGTGCGTTGGTCCACGAGCCCGCCATCACCTGCTGGACCAGATGCGAGTAGTAGACGCCCCAGTTGCTCACGCACGCGCCCAGTTGCGCGTTGGGGCCGAACTTCTTCATGTCCGAATCCCAGCCGAAGGCGTGCACTTTTTTCTGCTCGGCAGTCTGCATCGTCGCGGTGGAATCGGTGTTCTGGATCAGCACGTCGGCGCCCTGGCCGATCAGCGTTTCGGCCGCCTGTTTTTCGAGGCCCGGGTCGTACCAGCTATTGATCCACAGGACCTTGACCTTCGCATTCGGATTCACCGATCGGGCGCCCATCGTAAAGGCATCGATATTGCGCACGACTTCGGGCACCGGCACGGAGCCGACGAAACCCAGCGTATTGGTTTTAGTCGTATAGCCAGCCACGAGGCCCGCGAGGTACGCGCTCTGATAGGTGCGCACGTCGTAGGTCGCGAAATTCGGCGCTTTCTTGTAGCCGGTTGCGTGCATGAATACGGCGTCCGGATAGTCTTTGGCGACCTTTAATTCGAAGTCCTGAAAGCCGAAACTGGAACCAACGATGATCTTGTTGCCTTTCGCCGCGAGGTCGCGGAATACGCGCTCGGAGTCGGCGGATTCGGGCACATTTTCGACGCGCGTGACCTTGATCTTGTCGCCGTATTGCTTTTCGACCGCCTTTACGCCCTGTTCGTGCGCGTAGGTCCAGCCGGCGTCGCCGGGGTTGCCCAGATAGACGAAGGCGACGCCGACAGGCGCAGTGGCGGCGTGACCGATGCCGCTCGTCAGCGCGGCAAACAGGGCGGTGAGAACGGTGGCGCAGGCGCGGCGAACGCGCGTCTTGGGTGCTTTCATGGAGGCTCCGGAAGAGGGCAAAAATCGTGCGATGGGCCATCTTCACGAGCCAAATATTGGGGAAATATTTGTTGACGTTATCGCCGGTATAACAAAGTTCATATGAAAGGCAGCCGCGGCGGTGCGCCGGGCCCATAAAGCCTTTCCGGGCGGGCATGCCGTATGCGCACCTAAAACGCTTTTGCGCGTATTGCTCGGCCCGCTGGCCAAGCCTGGGGCGATGCGCGATGACTCGCCGTGCGTCGCCGGTATCAAGCCGCAACGGGCAAACTCCCGCTGCGCGGCGCGTGGAACCTGCACAATCCGGTACATGCTCGCCTGAAAGCGGGGCGCGTGCCCATCAAGGAGGAGCGGCTATGACCAGGCATCCCGTGGCAGGCAGTGACCATCCCGTGCCGGCCGGCGCGCAATGCGTCGGCGCTTGCGATCCGGCGGAACACTTCGAGGTCGTGTTGATCCTGCGCCGCCAGGACGAAGCGGGCTTTCGCGCACTGGTGGACGGCATCACAGCAGGCGCCAGGGGCGCCCAGCCAATCTCGCGCGCCGACTACGAGCAGCGCTTTGGCGCGGCCGCGGCCGATGTGAAGCGCGCCGAGGACTTCGCCCGTGCACACGGCCTTGCGATCGTGAAGGCCGACGCTGCGGCGCGGCGCATCGTACTCTCGGGCACCGTGCAGCAGTACAACGACGCATTCGGTGTCGATCTGCAGCGTTTCGAGCATCAGGTCGGCACGCTCAAGCAGCATTTTCGCCAGCCGGTCGGCCCCGTGCATCTGCCCGACGATATGCACGACATCGTCACGGCGGTCGTTGGCCTCGACAGCCGCGCGAAGGTGCAACCGCATTTCCGCATCGAATCGCCATCGGCAGACGACAATCCCATTCACGCGCCGATCCGCGCCGCGCGCGCCGTGAGCCGCTCGTTCACGCCGCTGCAAATGGGCGAGCTTTACGGCTTCCCCGATGGCGACGGCAAGGGTCAATGCATCGCGCTGATCGAAATGGGCGGCGGCTATGCGCAATCCGATCTGCAGGCTTATTTCAGCGCGCTGGGCGTGGCGCAACCGAATGTGCAGGACGTGTCGGTCGATCAGGTGAAGAACGCGCCCACCGGCGACCCCAACGGCCCCGACGCCGAAGTCACGCTGGACGTGGAGATCGCCGGCGCGCTTGCGCCCGCGGCATTGATCGCCGTGTATTTCGCGCCCAATAGCGAGGCCGGTTTCGTCGATGCCGTGAGCGCCGCGCTGCACGACAGCCAGCGCAAGCCCTCGGTCATTTCGATCAGTTGGGGCGCGCCGGAATCCTCGTGGTCGCAGCAATCGCTCGGCGCCCTCAACGATGCCCTGCAAACCGCCGTGGCGCTGGGCGTGACGGTGTGTGCGGCGTCGGGCGACAGCGGCTCGTCGGACGGCGTGGGCGATGGCGCGGATCATGTCGATTTCCCGGCGTCGAGTCCCTATGCGCTTGGCTGCGGCGGCACGCATGTGACGGCGACGAACGGGCGTATCTCGCGCGAGACCGTCTGGAGCAGCGGCGGCGACGGCGCGAGCGGCGGCGGTGTCAGCATGACGTTTGCGCTGCCGGCGTGGCAAAAGGGTTTGCGGCTCGTTCGCGCGACCGGCGGCGCGGGCGCGCTGGTGCGGCGCGGCGTGCCCGATGTAGCCGGCGACGCCGATCCGGCCACGGGCTACGCCGTGCATATTGGTGGCGCGGATACCGTGGTGGGCGGCACGAGCGCGGTCGCGCCGCTCTGGGCCGCGCTGATCGCGCGCATCAACGCGAGCGGCGGCAAAGCGGTGGGCTTCGTCAACGCGAAACTCTACGCGCAGGCCGATGCCTTCAACGACGTGACGAGCGGCAGCAACGGCGACTATGCGGCCGCACCGGGCTGGGACGCCTGCACGGGGCTGGGCACGCCGGTGGGCACGAAAGTGGCCGCCGCGCTCGCATAGGGCGGTGTCTGGCCCGTTCGGTATAGCATCAACGTGGGCGCGGAGCGGGCGAGATTGCACCGTTGCGCCCGGCAGTGCTGGCTTCCTGTTTCCGATGGTATCCGAGGCGCTTCGGAGGTTTCCGAAGCGAAACACGCACATCGATCGCGCATCGCCGGCGTGTCTGGCGCACATGACATACATGGCGCGGGCGATGCAGCAAGGAGACGATATGAACGACGAGGCACAGTCCACGAACGGAAACGGCCACGCCCCGGCAGCGGCCGGCGGCAATGGCAAGCACCGCAGCCCGGCCGACCAGCCGTGCTTCGATCCCACCGCTTACGGCAACGGCCCCGATGACTTCGTCACCGACATGACCGAGAACGCCGCGATCACGCATCACGCGATCCAGGTCGGTAGCGAGGTGATCGCCTATACCGCTACAGCGGGCCATCTCGTCACCGTCGACCCGAGCAGTTCCCAGCCCAACGCCAAGATTTTCTACGTCGCCTTCACGAAAGACGGCGTGCAGGCGCAGGACCGTCCCGTGACGTTCTTCTATAACGGCGGCCCGGGGTCGTCGTCGGTATTCGTGTTGCTGGGATCGTTCGCACCCAGGCGGATCAAGACGTCGATGCCGGGCTTCACGCCGCCCGCGCCCTATACGCTGGAAGACAACCCCGATAGCCTGCTCGATCGCAGCGACCTTATCTTTATCAATCCGGTGGGGACGGGCTATTCGGCGGCGGTGGCGCCGCATCACAACCGCGATTTCTGGGGCGTCGATCAGGATGCCGATTCGCTCAAGCAATTTATCAAGCGCTATCTGAGCGCGAACGATCGCTGGAATTCGCCCAAGTTTCTCTATGGCGAATCGTATGGCACGGCGCGCAGTTGCGTGCTTGCGTACCGGCTGCACGAAGACGGCGTGGACCTGAACGGCATCACGCTGCAATCGTCGATTCTCGATTACACGCAAAGCGGCAACCCGGTGGGCGCCTTGCCCACGGCGGCGGCCGATGCGTGGTTCCATAAGCGCCTGGGCTTGAAGCCCGCGCCGAAGGATCTGGGCGCGTTCGCGGCGCAGGTCGCACAGTTTGCGCGCACCGACTATCGCCTCGCACTGCAAAAATTCCCCGATCCGAAAAACCCCGCGATTCCCGCGACGCTCAAGACACTCTCGCAATACACGGGTATCGACACGCAGACGCTCGAATCGTGGAACCTCGATATCGCTGCTTACGACAGCCGCGGCAATTCGCTCTTTCTCACGACGCTGCTCAAGGACAAGGGCATGGCGCTGGGCTCGTACGACGGGCGCGTAACTGCCATCGACACGGGTATCGCCGGCGATATCGACCCGAACTCGGGCGGCAACGATCCGACCATGACGGCGGTGAGCGGCGTGTACACGGCGATGTGGAACAGCTACCTGAACGAGCAACTCAAGTTCCGCACCAATTCCTCATTCACGGATCTCAACGATCAGGCGTTCAAAAACTGGGACTTCGGGCATATCGACCCGACCGGCGCGCAGAAGGGCCTGGACGCGCAGGGCAATATCGTCCTTTACACGGCCGGCGATCTGGCGGCGGTCATGGCGCTCAATCCCGATCTGCGCGTGCTGTCCGCAAACGGCTATTACGATTTCGTCACGCCGTTCTATCAGACCGTAATTGATCTGCAGAAGATGCCGCTGCTAGACCAGAAAGTGCGCAATAACCTCAGCGCGCGCTTTTATCCATCGGGCCATATGGTGTATCTCGACGGCGCGTCGCGCACCGCGCTCAAGGCCGATCTGGCGAAGCTTTACCAGAGTGCGGTGACGGATCGCCCTGCCATTGCGCGTATTCGCGCGTTGCAGCGCATGAGCACGATGAGCGCGATGCATCACTAGCGCAAGGGCGCGCGGCGTTAGTCGAGGCGTCCACGCGCCATCGCCTCCAGGCAGGCACGCGCGTCGCCCTGCACGATGCGCGCCGCACAGGCGATCATCAGATTCTTTGGCAGACCGAAGTTCTCCACCAGATAACCGCGTTCGCAAATGCGTCCCTGCGGTCCATCCTTAGCGGGCACGCGCTCGATCAGCGCGCCCTGATCGGTCGTATAGGCCCAGACTTCCTTGCCTAGCGCGGCGGCGTAACCGATTTCGAAGGCTGTGCCCGAGTCCGGCTCGCCCGGTCCGCGAAAATCATCGACATTGGCCATGACGATGTCGGCGCTGCGGATCGCGTCGATATTGGCGCGATAGATCCACGCGGCCTGACGCGGACCATCCAGATCGGCGGGCACCTGGGCATCGAGCGGATACAGTCCTTCGAAGCCGAATTCGGCGCAGGCGGCGACGAGGCGCGCGCCGTGTTCGATAGCGTCGAGGCGGAACACGTCGAAGCCCGCGAGATACACGCGCGGGCGGCGGGGCGAAGCGGCAAGAGTCATGGCGTGTGTTCCTCCTGGCGGATGTTGCGCGAGCGTTGCGATACGAAATACCGTGAAACCCGAACGCCGATTCTAGCCTGCGGCGCCCGGCCATGCAGATTGGGCTTGTCTTACGAATGGTTGACAGGTTTACAGGCAGCCCGCTACGATCGTGCCGGCTTCATGTTATTTGCATGCTGGCAGCGCTACCGGTAACATCCGCGCATCCAGCCGATGCATCCAGAACACGTAGAAGCGCACCGGGGGAAAAGCAGCCAATCGCTCCGATTTTCCGGCACACCATGTGGAGACCATGAACACAATCGCCAGCGGCCTGTCGAGCGCCGCACAACAACAACTCGAATCCCGGGCTTACGCAAAGGCCACTTTGCGCCTGTTGCCTTTTCTGTTTCTCTGCTACGTCGCGGCCTATCTGGATCGTGTGAACGTGGGCTTCGCGAAGCTGCAAATGCTCAGCGACCTGCAATTCAGCGAGACCGTTTATGGCCTTGGCGCAGGCATTTTCTTCATCGGCTATTTTTTCTTCGAAGTGCCGAGCAATCTGTTGATGCACAAGGTAGGCGCACGCGTGTGGATCGCGCGCATCATGCTCACATGGGCCGTGATTTCAGCGGCATCGCTATTCGTCACTACGCCCACACAGTTCTATATCGTGCGGTTTTTGCTGGGCGTGGCCGAAGCGGGCTTCTTTCCCGGCATCGTGCTCTATCTCACGTACTGGTTTCCCGCTGCGCGGCGCAGCCGCATGAATGCGCTGTTCATGATCGGCATTCCGGTCGCGGGCGTGCTGGGCGGGCCGCTTTCGGGCTGGATTCTCGCGGCGTTCGACGGCCGTGACGGCTGGGCAAGCTGGCAATGGCTGTTCCTCATCGAGGCGGTGCCGTCGTTCGTGCTGGGCGTGATTACGCTGTTCTATCTGCCCAACAGCATTCGCGCCGCGAAGTGGCTGACGAATGAAGAGCGCGCCGTGCTTGAAAAGAACATCGAACTCGATCAGGCCGGCAAGGGACATGCGTCGGTCGCTTCGGTGTTCGGCAATGGCCGCGTGTGGCTGATGGCAGGCATCTACTTCTGCTGCATGATGGGTCTTTACGGCATCAGCTTCTATCTGCCGACACTTATCAAGGCAAGCGGCGTGAAGAATGCGCTCGACGTGGGCCTGCTCACCGCAATTCCCTATGCCTGCGCGGTATTCAGCATGTTGTTCGTCGCGAGGAGCGCGGACCGCAACGGCGAGCGCCGCTGGCATTTTGCTATCGCTTCGTTCGCGTCGGCGCTCGGGCTGTATTTCAGCACCGTGTTTGCCAGCAACGTACCGCTGGCGTTGCTCGCGCTTTCCGTGGGCGCGGCGGGCATGCTCGCGACCATGCCGGTGTTCTGGGCGTGGCCGAGCGCGATTCTTGCGGGCGGGTCGGCTGCGGCGGCAATCGGCATGATCAATTCGATCGGCAATCTTGCTGGCTTCGTGAGCCCATCGATCATCGGCTGGATGAAGGACGTCACGCACAGCACCAACGCAGGCATGTATTGCGTGGCGGCGGCGATGGCGCTGGGCGCGGCGCTCGCGCTGCTGCAGCCGAAGGAAATCGTCAATAGCCGGGCGAAGCACGGCGCTTGATGCACTTGCTGTGCTTGCATAGCGACTGAAAAGCAGCGGATGCGTCCGCTGCTTTTTTTTCGCCGGAGTTTCCTGCTTGTGGGCACGCACGCTAACATCATGGCTCGCCCGCGCAACGGGCTTCATGGCTGCAACATCGATATGGAACAGCGAGCATGAGAAAGCGAGACCGGATTCGTGCAGCGCGGGCGCTGGCCTTGGGGCTATGCATGCTGCTGGGGCTGGCGCTGCCGCACGCGGCGCGCGCGCAGGTCGCACAGCCCACACTGGAGAAGATCCAGGCCGCCAATCGCATCGCCGTTGGCTATCGCGAGGCGTCCGTGCCGTTTTCGTACCGGGACGCGGACGGCAAGGTGATCGGCTTTTCGCAGGATATCTGCGATCGCATCATCGCAGCGGTGAAAGCCCGAACGCAGCGCCCGAATCTCGAAGTGCGCTTTATTCCGGTGACCTCGCAGAACCGCATTCCGCTGGTGCAAAACGGTACCGTCGATCTGGAATGCGGTGTCACGACGCATCTGCGCGCCCGCCAGAGCCAGGTGACGTTTTCGAATACCTTTTTCGTTGCGGGCACGCGTCTGCTCACACACAAGGATTCGGGCATTCACGATTTCAGGGATCTGGTGGGCAAGAGCGTACTCACCAATCAGGGCACCAATTCCGAGCGCATCCTGCGGACCATGAATCTGCAGAAACAGATGGATATGCGCGTGATCAGCGCGAGAGACTATATCGAAGGACGCGAGTCGATCGAGGCCGGCCGCGCCGTCGCCTACATGATGGACGATGTGCTGCTGGCGGGCGTGAGATCGTTGACGACGCATCCATCGGACTGGGTCATCGTCGGCACGCCGCAATCCTGGGAAGCCTATGCATTCATGATGCGTAACGGCGATCCCGCTTTCCGGCAGCTCGTGAACGACACGATGAGCGCGCTCATGAAGAGCGGCGAAATGGCCGCGCTCTACCACAAGTGGTTCGAGCAGCCGGTTCCCCCGCACGGCGTCACGATCGATTTTCCGATGACTGCGCAGTTGCGGGCGCTCTATGCGGCTCCCGACGACCACGCGCTCGACTGAACGCTCGACGAGCTTCGCGAGGTCCGACCTCAAATCGCGGGCTTTTTTGGGGCAGGCCGCGCAGACATGAGATGATCTCGGTCCTGAAAGAAGCGCGCCCGCGGGTGGCTGCGCAGCAATTGACCAATTGACCGATTGGGAGCGGACATGCAGGAACAAGGCAGCAACGTGGTGGGTACGGTAGTGATCGTCGGAGCAGGGCACGCGGGCGGCAACGCGGCGGCCATGCTGCGCCAGTATGGTTTCGAAGGGCGCGTCGTGCTGGTGGGCGAAGAGCCGGTGCCGCCGTATCACCGGCCGCCGCTCAGCAAGGCCTATCTCAAGGGCGAAGCGGACGTCGAGCGCCTCTGGCTCAAACCGCGCCAGTTCTACGAGGACCAGCGCATCGAGCTGAAGCTCGGCGTGGCCGCGCAGTCGCTCGACCGCGCGAATCATACGCTCACGCTCGCCGACGGCACCGCGCTGCAGTACGACAAGCTGATTCTCGCGAATGGCTCCACGCCGCGCGCGCTGACTGTGCCGGGCCACGATCTGGCCGGTGTGGTGGCGCTGCGCTCGCTGGCGGACGCCGATGTGCTGCGCGAGCGCGTCAAGCCCGGAGAAAAGCTGGTGGTGATTGGCGCGGGTTATATCGGCCTGGAAGCCGCTGCGGCTGCGCGCCAGCTCGGCCACGACGTCACGGTGCTCGAAGCCGCGCCGCGCGTGCTGGGCCGCGTGACGGGCGAAACCATCTCCTCGTTCTATGAAAACGAACATCGCGCGCAAGGCGTCGATCTGCGTCTGAATGCGAAGATCGAGTCGCTGGTGGGCGAGAACGGCAAGCTTACCGGCGTGCAACTGGCGGGCGGCGAGATCGTGCCCGCGACGCTCGCGCTGATCGGCATCGGCATTTCGCCGAACGTCGCGCTGGCCGAAAACGCAGGCATTGTCTGCGCCAACGGCGTGCAGGTGGACGACGACGCGCGTACGTCCGACCCGGACGTGTTCGCGATCGGCGACTGCGCGAGCCGTCCGCTTTCGCATTACGGGCGCACGGGCCGTCTGGAGAGCGTGCACAACGCGGTGGAGCAGGCGAAGCTGGCGGCGTCGGCCATCGTCGGCAAGGCTCGTCCCGCGTGCGACGCGCCGTGGTTCTGGTCGGATCAGTACGATCTGAAGCTGCAGACCGTGGGCCTGCACGAAGGCTTTGATGAGACCGTCGTGCGCGGCGATCCGGCTGCGCGCCGTTTCGCCGTCTATTATCTGAAGAATGGCGCGCTGCTGGCGGTCGATGCCGTGGCGTCGATGCCCGACTTCCTGTGTGGCAAGAAGCTCGTCGGCTCGGGCAAGACGCTTGACGTGGCCGCCTTGCGCGATCCGGCTACCGATATCGGCAAGTTCGCGGCGGCCACGCTGGCCTGAGACGCCGGGCGGCAGTTTCAGGCAATCGCATGAAAGCTTGATCTGCATGCCAGGGTGCCTGGGCAGGGTTGCACTATCATCGCGCACGCGCCGCGCCGGCGAGAGTTTCTCCCGGCGCGGCCGCCCCAAACTGGCGGCGCATCTCGCACCGCCTGCATGCGAGATCCGCTCGATGAACACCCACGGCCACCCAGAATCCGCCCAACCTTCCGCTGAAATACCGAAAGTTTCCGATCTGCAACGGGGTCGGATCTCGGCGCGTTTCGCATCGCGATCGGCGGCCGGTTCCGCGAGCGGCGACACGCCGCTGCTCGCCGGGCCGGAAGGCATCCGCTTCGACTTCAACTATGGATGCCGTGTACAGGTGCCGGTAGCGGGCTGGCGCGTGCGCATGCACGATCTCGATACGCAGAATCTCATTTTCGACGCGGTGCTCGCGCAAGGCGAAATCGCGGCCAGCCGCCGTAAGTATTTCGTGCGCTTTCTGCTAGAAGTGTTCGACGGCGAGCGCCGGGTGTTTTCGCATACGTTTGACGCGCAGGGGCGGCGCGTCTGGATGACACTCGGTTCCGGGGCGCTCGGCGACGCCATCGCCTGGGTGCCGGCGATCGAGGCGTTCCGGCAGCGATACGGCGGCGAAGTGACCGTCGAGATGAAGCCCTGGCTGCATGCGCTGTTCCAGGAGGGTTATCCGGCGCTGCGTTTCGTATCGGAATCGCCGCAACAGGATCACGAAAATGGCGAGCCGGTTTATGCGACCTACGGCGTCGGCTGCTATTCCCCTTATACCGACCGCGACCATCAACCGACCGATCCGCGCGTGAGCAGCCTGCAGGATTTTGCTTCCTACATGCTGGGCGTCCCGGCAGTGGAGCGGCGCACGAACATCGTCGTTGCCGACCGTGTACGCAAGGTGCCCGAGCCTTACGTCTGCATCGCGGTGCAGGCCTCGGCGCAATGCAAGTACTGGAACAACCCGGACGGCTGGCGCACGCTCGTGGCGCACCTGAAGTCGCGCGGCTATCGCGTGCTGTGTATCGACCGCGATCGCGAATACGGCCTGCCTGGCGCGCTGAACACAATGCCCGAAGGCGCGGAAGACTTCACCGGCGAACTGCCCTTGCAGGAGCGCGCGAGCCTGCTGATGCACGCGGACTTCTTCGTCGGGCTGGGCAGCGGGCTGTCGTGGCTCGCGTGGGCCGTGGGCGTGCCCGTCGCGCTGATCAGCGGCTTTTCGCATCCGAACGCCGAATTCCGCACGCCCTGGCGCATCATCAATTTTCACGCCTGCAATAGTTGCTACAACGACCTCGCATTCGAATTCGGCGGCGATTTCGAGTGGTGCCCGCGTCATGCGAACGATGCGATGCGCTACCAGTGCACCAAGGCGATCACGCCGGGCCACGTGATCCGCGTGGTGGACGACCTGATCGCTTCGCGCTGGGATCGCAACGGAACCGCTATGTGTCCCCGTTGACGCGGCATGCGCGACGTCTCGGCTAGAATGCTTGCGCGGCGAAGGCGCCGACATTCGAGGAGATCGACGCGATGGAACCACGCTCCCGTTTCGGCGCGAGCCTGCTGCCTTATCTGCTGATCGGACCGCAGCTTGCGGTTACCGCTATTTTCTTTCTCTGGCCTGCGGGCGTCGCGCTGCTGCAGTCCACCCAGTCGCAGGATGCCTTCGGAACCTCGTCCGAATTCGTTGGCCTGGCCAACTTCACGCGGCTCTTACAGGACCCGCTGTACCTGGGCTCCGTCAAGACCACGCTGGTGTTTACCGTGCTCGTGACCGTGTGCGGCCTGGCACTGTCGCTCATGCTCGCCGGCATGGCGCACCATGTCACGCGCGGCAAGCGCTTCTATCAGACCTTCCTGATCTGGCCGTATGCGGTCGCGCCGGTAATCGCGGCGGTCCTGTGGGGCTTCCTGTTCAATCCGAGCATTGGACTCGTAACGTATGCGCTCGCGCGCGTGCATGTGATCTGGAATCACGCGCTCAACCCCGGGCAGGCGATGACGCTGATTGTGATCGCATCCGTGTGGCAGCAGATCAGCTACAACTTTCTGTTCTTTTATGCGGGTTTGCAGGCGATTCCGCAGTCGTTGTTCGAAGCCGCAGCCATCGACGGCGCGGGACCGGTGCGGCGCTTCTTCGGCATTGCTTTTCCCTTGCTGTCGCCCACGAGTTTCTTTCTGCTGGTCGTAAACGTCGTCTACGCGCTGTTCGACACGTTCCCGGTGATCGACGCGGCCACCGGCGGCGGTCCCGGCCAGGCCACGCGCACGCTGGTCTACAAGATTTTCGACGAGGGTTTTCGCGGCCTCGATATCGGCAGTTCGGGCGCGCAATCGGTCGTGCTGATGCTGCTGGTGATCGGCCTCACGATCTTCCAGTTCCGCTTTATCGAACGGCGGGTGCAATACTGATGGTCGAAAATCGCCGCTTTTTCAATCTCTTCTGCCACGCGATGCTGCTGCTCGGCGTTGCTGTCGTGGCCTTTCCCGTCTATGTCGCATTCTGTGCGGCCACGATGAACGAGCAGCAGGTGTTCAGCGTGCCGCTTTCGCTCGTGCCCGGCACACATCTGCTTGAAAACATGGAGACAGTCTGGAAGGTCGGCACCGGCAGCGCGGCCAGTCCGTTCGGCAAGATGCTGTTCAACAGCGTGATTACCGCGCTGGTGATTGCGGTGGGCAAGATTGTGATTTCGATTCTGTCCGCCTATGCAATCGTGTTCTTTCGCTTTCCGTTTCGCCGCCTGTCGTTCTGGCTGATTTTCGTGACGCTCATGCTGCCTGTGGAAGTGCGTATCTTTCCCACCGTGCAGGTGGCAGCCACGCTGCATCTCACCAACACCTATGCGGGCCTCACGCTGCCGCTGATCGCGTCCGCCACGGCGACGTTTCTGTTTCGGCAGTTCTTCCTCACGCTGCCCAACGAATTGATCGAGGCCGCGCGCATCGATGGAGCGGGCGCTCTGCGCTTCTTCTGGGACGTCGTGCTGCCGCTGTCGAAGACAAATATCGCGTCGCTCTTCGTCATCACCTTCATCTACGGCTGGAACCAGTATTTATGGCCGATCCTGATGTCGAGCACGGCGTCGATGACCACATCCGTGGTCGGCATCAAGAGCATGATTGCGAGTGGCGACGCCGCGACGCAATGGCAGCTCGTGATGTGCGCGACGATGATCGCCATGCTGCCGCCACTCGTGGTCGTGCTGGCGATGCAGCGCTGGTTCGTGCGCGGGCTGGTCGATGTCGAGAAATGAGCCTGAAACAAGGTACCAAAGAGGAGAGGGCATGGCGGCGCTGAGCATGCGGAGCGTGACGAAGTCCTACGATGGGGCACAGCAGGTGTTGCACGGCATCGACGTGGAGGTGGCCGACGGCGAATTCATGGTGCTGGTCGGGCCGTCCGGTTGCGGGAAATCGACACTGCTGCGCATGGTGGCGGGACTCGAAAGCGTGAGCAGCGGCGAGATCGCGATTGGCGGCAAGGTGGTCAACCGTATGGAGCCGAAAGACCGCGACATCGCCATGGTGTTCCAGAACTACGCGCTTTATCCGCACATGACGGTGGCGCGCAATATGGGCTATAGCCTTAAATTGCAGGGCTTGGACCGGCGCGAGATCGATGCGCGTGTGGCTGCTGCCGCGGACATTCTCGAACTGGGCGCGCTGCTCGCGCGCAAGCCGCGCGAACTCTCGGGCGGGCAGCGCCAGCGCGTGGCGATGGGGCGCGCGATCGTGCGCGAGCCGGCGGTGTTTCTCTTCGACGAACCACTTTCCAATCTCGACGCCAAACTGCGCGTGCAGATGCGCCTTGAAATCCAGCGCCTGCATGCGAGATTGCGCACCACGAGCCTTTACGTCACGCACGACCAGATCGAGGCGATGACGCTCGCGCAGCGCGTGATGGTGCTCAACGGCGGTCGCGCGGAACAGGTCGGTACGCCGGGCGAGGTCTACGAGCGACCCGCTTCGATGTTCGTGGCCGGGTTTATCGGCTCGCCGGCCATGAACCTGCTGCACGGGCGCGTGAGTGCCGATGGGCGGCAGTTCGAGACAGCCGGTATGGGGCCGCATCTGCCGTTGCCGTCAGAGGGGCTGGCGCCTGCAGTGCGCGCACAACTGGAACCGGGGCGCGAATGCGTTCTGGGCTTGCGTCCTGAGCATATGTACGACGCGAACGGTAGCGACAGCGGCGCCAAGCCCGTTACGCTCGAAGTCGAAACCTGCGAACTGCTGGGCGCGGACAACCTTGCGCATGGCCGCTGGGGCAGCAACGAAGTGATCGTGCGGCTGCCGCACGAAACGCGACCCGCGCGCGGCGAGCGCATCGCCGTGCGCCTGCCGGCCGCACGCCTGCATTTCTTCGATCCGGCTGGGGGCATGCGCCTCGGCTAAGCCAGCCATGTCGTAACATGTCGCTTTGGGCCGGCGCCGCGCCGGTTCGTGCCGTGTTTCGCTTCGGAAAGCGGGCGCGGCGCAACACGTTTCTTATCGGCAACAGACACGACCAGGCGACATGGCCGCATCCTTCACGCTTCGATTCCGCGCGCGCGCGGCGAATTATTCGCTCTTTTCAAATTGGAGCCGCATTTGAGCGCGCGCGAACTGCCCACCGGACTGATGCTCGTCCACGGCAACGAGCCGGAGCGCCTGCGCGATCTGATCGTCAACTGGATAAGCCAGCATCCAATTGGGCCGCTCGAAAAGGAAATGCTGCTGGTGCAGAGTAACGGCATCGCGCAGTGGCTCAAGCTGGCGTTCGCGGCCGATCCGCAGGATGGCGGCTGTGGCATCGCGGCGGCGCTGGAAATGTCGCTACCTTCGCGGTTTCTCTGGGCCGTCTATCGCGCGGTGCTCGGCGAGGAGGCCGTGCCGGCCGTCTCGCCGTTCGACAAGTCGCGTCTGGTCTGGCGTCTCATGCGCATGCTGCCCGCGCTGCTCGACGAGCCTGGCTACGAGCCGCTCAAGCGTTTCATGGCGCACGACGAAGAGCAGCGCAAGTGCTTCCAGCTCGCCCAGCGCGTGGCCGATCTGTTCGACCAGTACCAGGTCTATCGCGCCGACTGGCTAGCCGCCTGGGCCGCGCACGACGATGTGGTGATCGACGCACGCAATAACCGCGTGCCGCTCGCCGACGACGCGCGCTGGCAGGCCGCGCTCTGGCGCGCCTTGCTGGACGACGTGAGCGAACAGGCGGGGGATGGGCCGCAAGGCAGCGCGCTTGTGCAGACCGGCCGCGCCGCCGTGCACGATCTCTTCATGCAGCGCGCGCAGAACTGGCAGGAAGGCGATGCGCGGCCGCGCGGGCTGCCGCGCCGCCTGGTGGTGTTCGGCATTTCGAGTCTGCCGCGCCAGTCGCTTGAAGTGCTCGCCGCGCTGGCGCGCTGGAGCCAGGTGCTGCTGTGCGTGCACAACCCCTGCATGCACTACTGGGCCGATATCGTCGCCGACCAGGACTTGTTGCGCGCGCGTCACGCACGCCAGCGCCGCCGCGCGGGCGCGCCTGCTGTGCTCGACGACTCGCAACTGCATCTGCACGCGCAGCCCTTGCTGGCGGCGTGGGGCAAGCAGGGCCGCGATTTCATCGGCCTGCTCGACGAATACGACAGTGACGAGGCGCGCGAGACCTATACGCCGCATTTCACGCGTATCGGCCAGCGTATCGATCTGTTCGACGGCGGCGAGGCGCATACGCTGCTGCAACAGCTACAGGACGATATCCGCGATCTGCGGCCTTTGCCCGAGACGCGCGAGCACTGGCCCGCAGTCGATCCGCAGGTGGACGATTCGATCCGCTTTCACGTCGCGCACAGCGCGCAGCGCGAAGTGGAGATCCTTTACGATCGCCTGCTTGCCGCATTCGCTGCGGACCCCGCCTTGCGCCCGCGTGACGTGATCGTGATGGTGCCCGACATCGAGGTCTATACACCGCATATTCAGGCCGTATTCGGTCTCGTCGATGGCGACGATCCTCGCTACATCCCGTTCAGTATCGCGGACCGCGCACAGCGCGCGTTCGATCCGCTGATCGGCGCGCTGGAGATGCTGCTGTCGCTACCGCACGCGCGTGTGACGGTCAGCGACGTGCTCGATCTGCTCGAAGTGCCGGCCGTGCGCGCGCGCTTTGGCATCGACGCCGAAGACGTGCCGACCCTGCGCAACTGGATCGACGGCGCGAATATCCGCTGGGGCCTGCACGCGCAGCAGCGCGCGAGCCTGGGCCTGCCGCAAGGCGCGCAGGACAGCGCGCCCAATAGCTGGTTGTTCGGACTGCGACGCATGTTGCTCGGCTATGCGGCAGGCGACCGCGCGGGCGCGTGGCGCGGCATCGAACCGTATGACGGGATCGGCGGTCTCGACGCGGCCTTGCTCGGGCCGCTCACGCGCCTGATCGATGCGCTCGACAATGCCTGGCGCACGCTGAGCGAACCGGCTACCGTCGATGACTGGTGCGTGCGTCTGCGCGCGCTCAAGGCCACCTTCTTCGCCGCCGACGAGGGCGACGACGCCTATACCCTGGAGCGTCTGGACAATGCCTTGCAGACGTGGCGCGACGCCTGCAACGAGGCCGCGCTCACGCAAACGCTGCCGCTGGCGATCGTCGCGGAAAACTGGCTTGGCCAGCTTGACGGCGGCGGCCTTGCGCAGCGCTTTTTCGCGGGCGCGGTGACGTTCGCCACGCTCATGCCAATGCGGGCGATTCCGTTTCGCTACGTCTGTCTGCTCGGCATGAACGACGGCGATTATCCGCGCAGCCGCACGCCGCTCGACTTCGACCTGATGCGCCGCGACTATCGTCCCGGCGACCGTTCGCGCCGCGAGGACGACCGCTATCTGTTCCTCGAAGCGCTGCTGTCCGCGCGCGACCATCTACATATTTCGTGGGTGGGCCGCAGCGTGACCGACAACACGCCACGTCCGCCTTCGGTGCTCGTCGGGCAATTGCGCGACCATCTGAAGACGGGCTGGCGGCTCGAAGACGATGAAGCCGACAAGACACACAAACTCGTCGACGCGCTGACGATCGAACATCGCCTGCAGCCGTTCAGTGCCGATTACTTTCCTGCCGAC
>NZ_DASZJJ010000337.1:0-21296 GCF_035948235.1 Paraburkholderia sp.
CGCGCGCGCAATCCCGATAATCGGCCCGACAGACAATGACGCGTATTGCCCGTGATTCCCGCACTCGGCTAAGCCGGCGCGCGGGCGTATGATGCGGTGTCGCGCGCTGGCGCTTATCCTTCGCTTCTCCCGCATTTTTCAGGCATGCAACTTCCCGGCTCTACCGTTCCCATTTCGCTTGTGCTTGGATTTCTCGCCGCTGCCGGTGCGCGGCCCGAGGTCGTCGAGCGTTATCTGGAGGAGGCGGGCATCCCCGGCGAACTGCTGAACGAACCCGGCGCGCGCGTGACCGAGGAGCAGTTTTCCACGCTCTACCGCATGCTGGCCATCGAGCTGGACGACGAAATGCCGGGCGTCTTTAGCCGGCCGTTTCGCAGCGGCACACTCAAGTTTCTCTGCCTGAGTCTGCTCGACGCACGCAATCTTGAGACGGCGCTGCATCGCTTCGGCCAGTTTTTTCATATCGTGCTGGACGACTTCCGCCTCGAGTCGCGGCGCAGTGCGCTGGTCGCGCAAGTGGAACTGCGCCCGCATCCGGCTTTCGGGGCGCTCAGTCCACTTGGCCAGGAGCTGATGCTCAAGCTCGCGCATGGCGTGTCGTCGTGGCTGATCGGGCAAAAGATTCCGTTCCTTCAGGTCGATCTGGCCTGCGAGCGCCCGGCCCACGCGCACGATCATCGCTATTTCTTTTCCGGCCCGGTGCGCTTTGGCTGCGAGACGGCGCTGTTCCGCTTCAGCGCGGCGTATCTCGACATGCCGATCCGGCAGAGCAAGCGCAATCTGCGGCAGTTTCTCGCGCGTTCGCCCGGCGACTGGATCTTCGAATCGTTCAGCGAGCAACTGGTGAGCCACCAGGTGCGGCAGTATCTGGCGAGCACGCTGCCCGATCTGCCGACCATCGAGGCGGCTTCGGATCATCTGCATTGCTCGGTGCGAACCTTGTGCAGGCGTCTTGCGTCCGAGGACACGTCGTTTCAGGTGCTCAAGGACGAATTGCGCCGCGACGTGGCGATCCAGCGCCTGACCGACACCCAGGACACGATTGCGGCCATCGGCGCGGATATCGGCTTTGACGATCCCAGCGCCTTTCATCGCGCCTTCCGGCACTGGACCGGCAGCACGCCTGGCACCTATCGCGGCCGCGACTGATACGCAACCACCCGCGCGGGTAGGTTGGGCGCGCAAGACACCAGGTTCTACCCTGGTAAGCCTTTTATTCAGGCGCTCAACAGGCAGAACGTGGCCAGATTTGTCACTAGATGGGCCGGTTTGGACAGTCCCGCGCAGTCTCTTTGCCGCTACGATTGGCCGGACATTGTCCCTGCTGTATCGTCAGAACGTCGTTCAAGGCGCTATGGCACCGCAGGGCTTCCCCGATCTACCGCGTGATTGAAAGGTTCGCCATGAGCTTTACTGCCCCCGTCAAGGACATGCTGTTCGTACTGAAAGAGCTGGCCGGCATCGACGATGTCGCCGCGCTGCCCGGCTACGAAGATGCCGGCTTCGAGACCGCTCAGGCGGTGCTGGAAGAAGCCGCGAAGCTCAGCGGCGAAGTGCTCGCCCCGCTGAACGTGGAAGGTGACCGCGCGCCGAGCAGCTGGCGCGACGGCGAAGTCACGGCCACGCCGGGCTTCAAGGCCGCGTTTGCGCAATTTGCCGAAGGCGGCTGGCAAGGTTTGCAACATCCCAGCGAGTATGGCGGCCAGGGCCTGCCCAAGCTGGTCGGCACGCCGTGCAACGAGATGCTCAACGCGGCGAACCTGTCGTTCGCGCTCTGCCCGCTGCTCACCGATGGCGCAATCGAAGCGCTGCTCACCGCCGGCACCGAAGAACAGAAGCAGCGTTACGTGCCGAAGCTCATCTCGGGCGAATGGACCGGCACGATGAACCTGACCGAGCCGCAAGCCGGTTCCGACCTCGCGTTGGTGCGCTCGCGCGCCGAGCCGCAGGCCGACGGTTCGTACAAGGTGTTCGGCACCAAGATCTTCATCACCTGGGGCGAACACGATATGGCCGAGAACATCGTCCATCTCGTGCTGGCGCGCACGCCGGGCGCTCCCGAAGGCGTGAAGGGCATCTCGCTCTTCATCGTGCCGAAGTTCCTGATCAACGAAGACGGCACGCTCGGCGCGCGCAACGACGTGCATTGCGTGTCGATCGAGCACAAGCTCGGCATCAAGGCGAGCCCGACGGCGGTGCTGCAATACGGCGACAACGGCGGCGCGATCGGCTATCTGATCGGCGAGGAAAACCGCGGCCTCGAATATATGTTCATCATGATGAACGCGGCGCGCTTTGGCGTGGGCACGCAGGGCGTGGCGATCGCCGAGCGCGCCTACCAGCAGGCCGTGGGCTACGCGAAGGAACGCGTACAAAGCCGCCCGGTCGACGGCTCCGCGAAGCAGTCGGTGACGATCGTGCATCACCCGGACGTGCGCCGCATGCTCGCAAGCATGCGCTCGATGACCGAAGGCGCCCGCGCGCTCGCGTACGTGGCGGCCGGTCATGCCGATATCGCGCATCGCCACCCTGACGAAGACGTGCGCGCGCGTCATCAGGCGATCTACGAATTCCTCGTGCCGATCGTCAAGGGCTGGAGCACGGAGATGGCCAACGATGTCACGAGCCTGGGCGTTCAGGTGCATGGCGGCATGGGCTTCATCGAGGAAACCGGCGCGGCCCAGCACTACCGCGACGCGCGCATCCTGGCGATCTACGAAGGCACCACGGCGATCCAGGCGAATGACCTGATCGGCCGCAAGACCGCGCGCGACGGCGGCGCGGTGGCCAAGGCGCTGCTCGACGAAGTGGCGCAGACCATCGAAGCGCTGGGCCAGGCTAGCGGCACGGCGGCGGCATCGGTGCGCACGCAGCTCGAACAGGGCGTGCAGGCGCTGTCGCGCGTGGTCGATTTCGTGCTGGAAAACGTTAAGCGCGATCCGAACGCGGTGTTCGTCGGCAGCGTGCCTTATCTGAAGCTCGCGGGCATCGTGCTGTGCGGCTGGCAGATGGCGCGTGCGCTGCTGGCGGCGCAACGCAATCTCGCCGCCGATCCCGCGTTCTACGGGGCGAAGATCGCCATGGCGCAGTTCTACGCGGAACACGTGCTTTCGCAGGCTGGCGGCCTGGCGACGGCGGTGCTGGCCGCGCGCGGCGACGAAGGCGTGCTCGCGCTCGCCGAAGATCAGTTCTGATTGTGGCCGGGGCAGCGGTCCGACACGGGCCGCGCTCCGGTTGATGGGGGAGACGCAGTATGAATGCCAATAATGCAAACGGTGGCGCAAACGCCAACGCGAACGATCTGATCGCGCAATACGGTCCGCGCGAGTCGATGGAATACGACGTGGTGATCGTCGGTGGCGGTCCGGCCGGTTTGTCGGCGGCAATCCGCCTGAAACAGCTCGCTGCCGAAAAGGGCGCCGAAATCGGCGTGTGCGTGCTGGAAAAAGGTTCTGAAATCGGGGCGCATATTCTTTCCGGCGCCGTCATGGATCCGCGCGCAATCACCGAACTCTTTCCCGACTGGAAGGAACAGGGCGCGCCGCTGAACGTGCCAGTAACGGAAGACAAGTTCCTGTTTCTTTCGGAAACGGGCGCGAAGGCCGTGCCGAACTGGGCGCTCCCCGATAACTTCAAGAACCACGGCAACTACGTCATCAGCCTCGCGAACGTGACGCGCTGGCTGGGTCAGCAGGCTGAGGCGCTGGGCGTTGAAATCTTCCCGGGCTTTCCGGCGGCGGAAGTGCTGTACAACGACGATGGCTCGGTCAAGGGCGTTGCGACCGGCAACATGGGCATCGGCAAGGACGGCGAGCCGACCGAGAATTTCCAGCTCGGCATGGAGTTGCACGCGAAATACACCCTCTTCTGCGAAGGCGCGCGCGGTCACCTTGGGCGGCAACTGAACGAGAAGCTGAAGCTCGGCAAGGACGCCGATCCGCAGGTCTACGGCATCGGCATCAAGGAACTCTGGGAGATCGATCCCGCAAAGCATCAGCCGGGTCTTGTCGTGCATACGGCGGGCTGGCCGCTCGAAAGCGATACCTACGGCGGTTCGTACCTTTATCACACCGATAACAATCAGGTGATGGTGGGTTTTGTCGTCGGCCTAGCGTATTCAAATCCCTATCTCTCGCCTTTCGAGGAATTCCAGCGCTACAAGACGCATCCGGCCATCCGCAAATATCTGGAAGGCGGCAAGCGCGTCTCGTATGGCGCGCGCGCGATCACGGCGGGCGGCCTGATGTCGCTGCCCAAGCTGGTGTTCCCGGGCGGCGCGCTGGTCGGCGACGATGCGGGCTTCCTCAACGTTTCGCGTATCAAGGGCAGCCACGCGGCGATCAAGACCGGCATGCTGGCGGCGGAAGCGGCATTCGAAGCCGTACAGGCAGGTCGCCAGAGCGATGAACTCACCGCTTATCCCGAAGCATTCAAGCAATCGTGGCTGCACGAAGAACTGTACAAGGCCCGCAACTTCAAGCAGTGGATGAGTAAGGGCCTGTATCTGGGCACGATGATGGTCGGCCTCGAACAGAAAGTGCTGGGCGGCAAGGTGCCCTGGACGCTGCATCACAAGCATCGCGATCACGAGACGCTTAAGCCCGCCTCGCAATGCAAGCCGATCGTTTATCCGAAACCTGACGGCAAGCTCACATTCGACCGGCTCTCTTCGGTGTTCATCTCGAACACGAATCACGAAGAGAATCAGCCCGCGCATTTGACGCTCAAGGACGCGAGTGTGCCGGTTGGCATCAATCTGACGACCTACGCGGGACCGGAAGCACGCTTTTGTCCTGCAGGCGTCTACGAATTCATCAAAGACGATTCCAACGCAGACAGGTTGCAGATCAACGCGCAAAACTGCGTGCACTGCAAAACCTGCGATATCAAGGACCCGACACAGAATATCGTCTGGGTCACGCCGGAAGGCGGTGGCGGTCCCAATTATCCGAACATGTAATGCGCGCCACGCGTGTGCGTGGCCCATCGAATGAGGAGTGCAAAATGAGCAAGGAAGTCGTAGTTGTTGGTGGCGTGCGGACTGCAATCGGCAAGTTCGGCGGCAGCCTGAAAGACCTGTCGCCCACCGAACTGGGCGCGCTTGTGCTGCGCGAAGTGCTGGCGCGCAGCGAGGTCAAGCCCGAGGACGTGGGCCATGTGGTGTTCGGCAACGTGATCGCCACGGAACCGAAGGATCTCTATCTCTCGCGCGTGGCCGCCATCAACGCGGGCATTCCGGAATCCACGCCTGCGTTCAACGTCAACCGTCTGTGCGGCTCGGGCCTGCAGGCCATCGTTTCGGCGGCGCAAACCATTCTGCTGGGCGACGCCGATGTGGCGATCGGCGCGGGCGCGGAAAACATGAGCCGCGCGCCCTATATCACGCCCGACGCGCGTTTTGGCGCGCGCATGGGCGATGTGCGTCTCGTCGACATGATGCTTGGCGCGCTCAATGATCCGTTTCACACGGTGCCGATGGGCGTGACCGCCGAAAACGTCGCGCGCAAGTTCGACATCTCGCGCGAACGTCAGGACGCGCTGGCGCTCGAATCGCATCGCCGCGCGGCACAGGCGATCGCTGAAGGCCGCTTCGCCAGCCAGATCGTGCCGGTCAAGCGCACGGTGAAGGGCCGCGAAGTCGTCTTCGATACCGACGAGCATCTGCGTACCGACGCGACGCTGGAAGACTTCTCGAAGCTCAAGCCGGTGTTCGCGAAGGAAAACGGCACGGTGACGGCGGGCAATGCCTCGGGTATCAACGACGCTGCGGCCGCGGTGCTGCTGATGTCGCGCGAAGCCGCCGAACAGCGCGGTCTCGCGCCGATGGCGCGCCTCGTCGCCTACGCGCATGCGGGCGTCGATCCGCTGCACATGGGTATCGGCCCGGTGCCGGCCACACGCCTCGCGCTGCAACGCGCGGGTCTGCGCATCGAAGACCTCGACGTGATCGAATCGAATGAAGCTTTCGCGGCGCAGGCTTGCGCGGTGACCCAGGAACTGGGCCTCGATCCGGCCAAGGTGAACCCGAATGGCTCGGGTATTTCGTTGGGCCATCCGATTGGCGCGACCGGCACGCTCATCACCGTGAAGGCGCTGCACGAACTGCAACGCGTGGGTGGTCGTTACGCGCTGGTGACGATGTGCATCGGCGGCGGTCAAGGTATTGCAGCGATTTTCGAGAATCTGCGCTAAGCCCTTTTAGCGCGCGGCATGAGACTGGAGAAATACATGTACCACGAGGCGAATCAAGCAACCGACGCGAGCGATGTCAATGAGGACGCAGCGTCGGCCTATGCCTATCCTCTCCTGATCAAGCGCCTCCTGCACACGCCGATGGCGCATGCGCGTGAGCAGGAGATTGTCTATCGCGGCAAGGTTCGCATCAGCTACGCGCAGTTGCAGGAGCGGATTGCGCGGCTCGCGAATGGTTTGCAGAGTCTGGGCGTGAAGCATGGCACCACGGTCGCGGTCATGGACTGGGACAGCCATCGCTATCTGGAGTGTTATTTCGCCATCCCGATGATGGGCGCGGTGCTGCAGACCGTGAACATCCGTCTTTCGCAGGCCGAAATCGCTTATACGATCGATCATGCGCGCGCGGAAGTCGTGCTGGTGCATACGGATTTCCTGCCGGTGCTGGAGGCGATTCGCGAAAAGCTGCCGCGCGTGCATACGTTCGTGCTGATCGACGATGAAGGCAATGCGACGCTGCCGCCGGGTATCGAATTCGCCAGCGAATACGAGCGTTTGCTCGCATCCAGCGGCACGCAGTTCGATTTCCCCGATTTCGACGAGAACACGCGCGCCACGACTTTCTACACGACCGGCACGACCGGTTTGCCGAAGGGCGTGTATTTTTCGCATCGGCAACTGGTGCTGCACACCATCACGGTGATGGCTGCGCTTGCGAGCCCCGAGTCTGGCCAGCGCATCCATCGCGGCGACGTCTATATGCCGCTCACGCCGATGTTCCATGTTCACGCGTGGGGCATGCCGTACATCGCGACGCTGATGGGCGTGAAGCAGGTGTATCCGGGCCGCTATGTGCCGGATCGCATCGTCGAGCTGATTCGCGACGAAGGCGTGACCTACTCGCATTGTGTGGGCACGATCCTGCACATGATGCTCAGTTGCCCGCAGGCGAAAACCGCCGACTTCAGCAAGTGGAAGGTGGTGATCGGCGGTGGCGCGCTGCCGCATGGTCTCGCGCGCGCTGCGCTCGAACGCGGCATCGATATTTTCACGGGCTATGGCATGTCCGAAACCTGCCCGGTGCTCACGCTGGCGCAATTGATGCCGTCGCGCGAGCCGCGCACGCTGGATGAAGAAGTGAGCCTGCGCTGCCGCACGGGTTTGCCGATTCCGCTGGTCGATCTGCGTATTGTCGATGCAGAAATGCGAGACGTGCCACACGACGGCGTCGCGAGCGGCGAGGTCGTGGTGCGTGCGCCCTGGCTCACGCAAGGCTATCTGCACAATCCCGAGGCCTCGAAAGTACTCTGGGAAGGCGGCTATCTGCACACCCAGGACGTTGCGCGCATTGGTCCGGACGGCTATCTGCAGATCACGGACCGCATCAAGGACGTGATCAAGTCGGGCGGCGAGTGGGTCTCGTCGCTGGATATCGAAAGCCTGATCTCGCAGCATCCTGCCGTGGCCGAAGTGGCGGTCATTGGCATCAAGAGCGACAAGTGGGGCGAGCGTCCGGCTGCCGTGGTTGTGCTGCGCGCAGAGCATGATACGCCGGTAAGCGCCGAAGATATTCGCACGCATGTGATGCAATTCGTCGAGACCGGCAAGATCTCGAAGTTTGCCGTGCCGGAGGTCGTCAAGTTCGTCGATGCGATCGAGAAAACCAGCGTGGGCAAGCTGAACAAGAAATGGCTGCGAGAGAATTTCGATTGACGCAGTAGCGCGATTCTTGCGCCGCCGTGACAGCGACACGGCACGGCGGCGCGGGATGCAGCAGCGATCATTCAGGCGCGCTTCGGCGCGCTTTTTTTCATCTGCGGACGGCTTTTAAGTGGCGGCGCGCGACCACGGCAGGCGACGACGCGCAGTCGCATCGATGCGCGGCCACTGGACGCGCTCCACGGCGATGTGGCGGCGCGGTGCATCGGCGATAAAACGGTCGAGGGTTTCGCGGATGTCACGGTCGACGAAATCGGCGCGCTCCGCATCGATCAACAAGGTCGCGTGGTCGGGAATGCGCGCGAGGCAGCGCATCAGCATCGGCTTCGCAAGAAATGAGGCATCCTTACGAAACGACAGAAGGTAGTGATCGTCGTGTTCGGCGAGCGCGAAAGTGTCGTCGAGGTTCGCGCGCATCGCCAGCAACATGCTCACCGCAATGCCGATTCCAATGCCGATCAGCAGGTCGGTCGCGAGCACGCCCACGATGGTGGCGACGAAGGGAATCAGGCGCTCGGCGCCTTCACGCATCATCGCGACGATGAGTTGCGGTTTCGCGAGCTTGTAGCCAGTCTGGATCAGGATGGCCGCAAGGCAGGCTAGCGGAATGAGGTTCAGCACCGTGGTGAGCGCGAACACGCTCACGAGCAGCAACACGCCATGCACGAAAGCGGAGAGCCGCGTGCGTGCGCCCGCGTTGAGATTGGCGGAGCTGCGCACGATCACCGCCGTGATCGGCAGGCCGCCCAGCGCTGCGGCGACCATATTGCCGACGCCCTGCGCCTTGAGTTCGCGATCGGGCGAGGCGCGGCGCCGTTGCGGGTCCATCTGCTCGACGGCTTCGAGGCTCAGCAGCGTTTCGAGGCTCGCGACCACGGCGAGCGTGAGCGCAACGCGCCAGACATCGGCGTCAATCAGTTGCGTGAAGTCGGGCAGCGCGAGCGCGCCGGCCAGCGCGTCGAACGATGCGAGCGAGTCCAGCGCCACGCGTTGCTCTGCGGCCAGGCCCAGCGCCGGCGCGAACCTGTCGAGCAACACCGTCACGCCGATGCCGAGCGCCACCACGGCAAGCGGTCCCGGCACGGCGCGCACTAGCGCGAAGCGTTTCGCGCGCGGCGTTTCCCATGCGAATAGCAGCGCCACGGACACTATGGCGAGCGCAAGCGCAGGCAAAAGAACCGGGCCGAATGGCGTCGCGAGCGTGGCCTCCGAGACGGTCGAGGTGCCCGACGCGCCGACACCGCCACTGAGACCCATGGCCAGCGGGACCTGCTTGACGATCAGCAGCAGGCCGATCGACGCCAGCATGCCCTTGATGACGGGCACCGGCACGAAGCTCGCCAGTTGCCCGGCGCGCAGCAGGCCGAACACGATCTGCAACGCACCGGCGAGCAGCACGGCGCAGAGAAAGGCCGAAAAACTGCCGAGCGTGCCGATGGCGGACACCACGATCACGACGAGGCCCGCCGCGGGGCCGCTCACGCTCAGATGCGAGCCGCTGAGCAGGGCGACCACGAGGCCGCCGACGATGCCGGACAGCAGCCCGGCGAAAGGCTCGACGCCAGAGGCCGTGGCGATACCCAGGCACAGCGGCAGCGCGACGAGAAAGACGACGATGCCAGCGAACAGGTCGCTACGCAGGGTCGTGAAGTCGATGGAGCGAGATTTCGGCATGGAAATTCCAGGAGTGGAGAGAGCGATCCGGAGGCGTTTCAGGCCGCGACAGCGGCGTGCTGCGCGCCTTGTGCTTCGTTAGCGTCGGGTGCCTCGTGCAATTGCAGCAGGCGGCCTTCGCGCAGGCCAAAGACCCAGCCATGCACCTGCGGCGTGCGTTTGGCGTCGCGCAGGATCGGCGAGGCTTCGAGGCGCTGGACCTGCTCGATCACGTTGAGTTCGGCAAGGCGGTCGACGCGCGCGTCCATGTCCGCGATGGCCTCGAGTTCGGCGCGATGCCGCGCGGCCAGTTCGCGCAGCCCGGCGATGCGGCGATTCACAAGCGGCAGCGCGGGCGAGGGTGGCGAAAGCGCGGCGCGCACGCCACCGCAATGGTGGTGGCCCCACACGATGATGTGCTCCACTTCGAGCGCGTGCACGGCGTATTCGACCACGCTGGAAGCATTGGTGTCGTCGGTGGCGAAGAGATTGGCAATATTACGGTGTACGAATAGTTCGCCGGGCCGGGCGTTAATGATGCGCTCGGCGGGCACGCGGCTGTCCGAGCAACCTATCCACAGAACGCGGGGCTGCTGGCCTTGTGCGAGCTGGCTGAAGAAATCCGGCTCGCGGGTGGCCACTTCGGCAGACCAGGCGAGGTTGGCGAGCAGGAAGCGTTTCGGAGGGTTCATCGTTCAGGCTCCAGTGGTGAGGCGACGGGCAGAGGCCAATGTCGCCGACATCGAAAGTGATGTTTACGAATAGCTTTCGATAGAATCGTTCCGAAAATAAATCGCGGGCCTCGAAAAAAAATCGAAAAATATTCAGGCTGCGGTTTTTATGGCATTTGCATGAATGCGAAGAAGGCGCTCATTCTTCCGGCATGGCCGGCGGTACAAATTTCCTTCGACACCTCTTGTCGATCGGTCGATTTGACGTTATATTTTTTATAACAATAGAACCTGAGAGATTGCCGGGCGACGCGGCGTGCCCATGATTCGGTCCATGAGTCATGAAGGCGCGCCGCGATCGCGCGGATTGTCGTATGGCTTCATCCGACACCTGGCTGGTCCGATATCCCCTGTTTCGCGAGGCGCTGTTTCATGGCGCCATGCAGCTCGGCGCACTGCCGCCCCAGGCGCGCTCGGTCGTGGCGAAGCGCGTGTTTGCGGGAGACGGCGCAAGAGATATCGCGGGCAGCGCGGCGCTGCGCGTCGTCAGCGATGTACGCGTGGCGTTCGTGGAATTGCCGATGTCGCTTGTCGATCAGGCGGTGCGCAGTCATTGCATGCTGGATGGCGACGACGACGCGTCCCTGAGCGCGGCAATCGGTGAAACCAGCCTGCACTATCCGCGTGTCGCCCGCCCGCCGTGTCTGCTGATGCCGGGGCAGGGTGTTTTTCTCGACAGCTGGATGCGCTATCTCGTCTATCGCGCGCGCGGGGACATCACCGTGCCCGTGCTGGCTGTCGACTGGTTCGCTCTTTATGAGCGCATCGCCCGGATGCTCGAAGGCGGGCAGGCAGCGGATGCCTGGCTGCATGCACTGGACGATCGTTGGGCATCGCGCGTATCCGGTCTGACCGAATAGAAAAATTAGAAGAATGCCTCCGGGATCGTGGCGCCTGATCACCGGTGCAAAAGCAGTTGTGCGTTTATCGGCGCGGTAGAATCCTTCGCGTTCCCATGCGCGCAATGTGTGTGGGAAGCACTGGCAGTCGATATGCGAAGCCCCCACCATGACGCGCCCTGCTGATATCTATTTCCGTTTCCTGCAACTGGCGGACGCGCTGCGTGGTCTGCCCGCGCTGCCGGCGCTCGACCCGCTTGAACAACGCATCCTCGAACTGGTTGCGCGCGTCGGTCAGGCTCAGGAGCGTCTTTCGGTGCGCGACATCATGGGCAAGAGTGAGCTGGGTTCGCCGGCCACGCTCCATGCGCGGCTAACTTCGATGCGCGAGAAAGGCTGGATCCGCCTGGGCGACACCGAGGACGCGCGCCGCAAGCAGGTCGAACTCACCCCGGCTGCGCTGCGCCACTTCGACAAGCTCTCCGAGGCATTGCTGCGTGCAGCCCGGGATGAATGACGGTTTTCAGGCTTCTTTTTCGATGGCGATGATTCACAAGATTCTGGTGAGTGCCTGTCTGCTGGGCAGTCCGGTGCGCTACAACGGGGCGGCAAAGACCCTCGCGCATCCGCTGCTCGACGCCTGGCAGCGCGAAGGGCGCATTGTTTCTGTCTGTCCCGAGTTGATGGGCGGATTTGGCGTGCCGCGTCCGGCGGCGGAGATTGCATTTGCACGGTCGGGCGCACAGGTGCTGGCTGGTGACGCGCAGGTGATCGATCTGGCTGGCGCCGATGTGACCGCGTTGTTCGTGGCGGGCGCGCACGCGGCACTCGCGGCGGCGCGCGAGCATGATTGCCGCTTTGCCTTGCTCATCGACGGTAGCCCGTCGTGCGGCAGCCAGTTTATCTACGACGGTAGCTTTTCCGGGCTGCGCCACGCCGGGGCAGGGGTGACCGCTGCGTTGCTGCGCGCCCATGGCATTGAGGTTTTCGCGGATTCGCAGATCGCCGCGCTAGGCGAGCGGCTCTCGCGCGAAGAGCAGGGCTGATCGCGCTTCCGTATCAGTATTCTGGCGGCTCGCGCCCAGCGAGCTTCGCACATTTCCTTAGATCGATTTTCAGGCTGAATAGCATTCACGCACGCCTTTCGGATGTAAATATGAACATTATAAAAGTAATGTCTAAATATAAGCCATTAAAAGTAGAAATTTGACGGTTTACGTTGTAATATTTATAGATTCAATGCCCTCGAATCCGATCATGTCCGACGCCGCTCCCGACGAAGTCCGTATCACGGCCGAAATCGAACGCCTCAAGGTCGAATTTCCCAAGACGCGGGAGTTATATCGCGAGGTGTGTGCGCTTCTCTTCTTTCGCTTTGGCGTGACACCCACCGCTAACCGCCTCTATCAACTGGTGCGCCGCGGCAGCATGGGGACGCCCACGGCGGTTCTCTCGGACTTCTGGGCCGAGTTGCGCGAGAAAAGCCGGGTGCGTATCGAGCACGCCGATCTGCCGGAAGAACTGCAGGGCGCAGCGGGCGAACTGGTTGCGGCCTTGTGGACTCGCGCCACGGCGTCGGCGCAGGCTTCGCTCGAAGCGCTGCGCGTCGAAGTCGAAGACGCACGGCACGAAGCCGAGTCCCGTGTCGCAACCTTGCAGAACGATCTCGCACGGACGGAAACGGCGCTGGAACAGCGCACCAACGCACTGCTCGCGGCGCAGGTGCGTATTCACGAACTGGAGCAAGCCCAGGCGGCGGGCGAGGCCACGCGTGCCGCGCTTGAAGGGCAGATTGCACGCTTGCAGCAAGATGGCCGCGAGCGCGACGCCGCGCTCGTCCAGGCGCGTGCCGATTTCGCAGCGGAACTCGACAAACTGCGCGCAGGCGCCGAACTCGCCGAAGCTCGCCTGCAAGCTGCGGAAAAACGCGCTTTGCTCGAAATCGAGCGCGAGCGTGCCACCAATGCACGCCTACAAAAAGACCTGGAAGCCGCGACGAAGCGCGCCACGCGTGCCGAAGAAAGCGCCCGCGCCGAATCGCAGACGTTGCAAGGCCAGTTGGGCGATCTGCGGCACCAGGCCGGCATGCTGGAAGGGCGTCTGGAGGCACTGCGCACGGCCCACGCTGCGCAGACACAGGAGCTGGAAGCGTTACGCAGCAAGGCGAATGCTGCAGCGCCCACGAATAAGGCGACGGGCACGCGTCGCTCACCCAGACGCGCGGCGCGGTCCACGGACAGCGCAGCCACGCCTATGCGTGTTATGCGCAAAAAGTCTGCGAAAGCCTGATTTTTTCGGGACATATCCACCACGCATCGTGGCCCCATGCTTTCATTGGATCATGGGTCTACCGTTGGAGCCAGCGCTTCGCTAACGTAACCGGCTTTCCCACCCTGAAAACAGGAGAAGCCGAGGATGGCCGCGAGCGATAACAACGAGACCCAACCCGTCGCAACCCAGGGCGCGCCCACTGCGCGAACGCGCATGCGCCGTATCGCGCAGCGCGCCGATTACGATCGCGCCACGCTGCATGCGATTCTCGACGCCGCCTATGTCTGCCATATCGCGTTCGCCGACGACCTCGGTGTCCACTGCATTCCCACGGCCTGCTGGCGCGAAGGCGATCATCTCTACATCCACGGCTCCAACGGCAGCCGCATGCTCAAGCTGGCCGCCGAGGGCGCACAGGTCTGCGTGACCATTACGCATCTTGACGGCCTCGTGCTCGCGCGTTCGGCGTTCAATCACTCGATGAACTATCGCTCGGCGATGATCTACGGCGCTTTTGAAGTCGTCGCGGACGAGCAAAAGGGCGCCGCGCTCGACGCTTTCATGGAGCACATCGCACCGGGCCGCGTGCATGACGCGCGCAGCGGCAACCGCAATGAACTGGCCGCGACCACGGTGCTGCGTCTGGCGCTCGACGAAGCGGTGGCAAAGGTGCGCGCCCACGGTGTCACGGACGATGAAGAAGACCTCGATCGCCCCGTCTGGGCGGGCGTTTTGCCGATGGCGCTCAGGCCGCTCGCGCCGCAGCGCGACGGCGAGTTGCCGCCGAGCGGCGAACCGGCGTATGTGCGCGAATGGGCGAGCCGGGCAGCAGGCGTAGAGCGATAAAACGAAAAGAAGTCGAACAAACACACTCTTGCATCCGTGAAATTGTCGTGCTAATTTTTCATGAAATTAAGCCGATAAAATTTCACGGATGCCGCTATGTTCGTCGAATCGAACCAGCATGTGGACAGCTACTACGCCCGCACCCTGCCTGCCGCCGCACCGGCGCGCCCGGCTTTGGAAGAGGATTGCGACGCTGACGTCCTGATCGTCGGCGCCGGGTTCAGCGGCCTGCACACGGCGCTGCGTCTCGCGCTGGCCGGCAAGCGCGTCGCCGTCGTCGAGGCGAGCCGGGTGGCGTGGGCCGCGTCCGGACGCAACGGTGGCCAGGCGCTGCTCGGCTGGTCGTGCGACATGGGGCCGCTCGAACATTCGCTGGGTGTCGAGCGCGCCCGCGAGCTGTGGGACAGCATGCGCTGGGCGGCGCGCGAGGTGCGTGAACTGCCGGTGCGCCATGGTTTCGATATCGACTACCGGCCCGGCAGTCTCTGGGCCGCCGTGAAGCGCAGCCGAGTCGCGCTGCTGGACGCGGCGCGCGACGAGGCCGCGCAGAAGTGGGGTTACGACGCGCTGCGCGTGATCCCGCAGCAGGACATGCCCGGCTGGATCGGTAGCCCGCGCTATCGCGCCGCGCTCTACGATCCGGAGGCTGGGCATCTGAATCCGCTCAAGCTGGCGCTGGGCATTGCCGCGGCCATCGAGCGCGCGGGCGGCCGCATTTTCGAGCAAACCCGCGTGCTGAAGTGGCGGCAGACTCCATCCGGTTTCGTTGCGAATACGCCAAACGGATCGATTCGCGCGGATACGCTAGTGCTCGCCTGCAACGCCTATATCGACCGGCTCGACAGCGAACTCGCGCGCCGCGTGCTGCCGGTCGGCACGTATCAGGTAGCGACCGAGCCGCTCGATCCCGTGCTCGCGAACACACTCCTGCCGCGCAATAGTTGCGTGATCGACAATCAGTTCGTCCCCGACTATTTCCGTCTGAGCCCCGATCACCGTCTGCTGTTCGGCGGCGCCTGTACGTATCTGGGCGGCATTCCGAAGGACATCCGCGCGGCCATCCGCCCGAGCCTTGAACGCGCGTTCCCGCAACTGCGCGGCGTCGCGCTCGAGCACGCGTGGGGCGGCCATATCGACATCAGCATCCGGCGCACGCCCGACGTGGGCCACGCGCGCGGACGCTACTGGCTGCAAGGGTTTTCAGGTCACGGCGTGCTGCCGACGCTGGCTGCTGCGCGTGCGGTATCCGATGCAATCCTGGGCGACACGCGCTTGCTCTCGCACTACGAGGCCATCCATAATCCGCGTTTTCCGGGCGGCGATGCGCTGGCCGCACCGCTCGAGGCGCTTGGCAAGCTTTGGTATCGCCTGCGCGACGTCGTCTGATGGAGTAAAACCGGCATGGACAGGCAGGAAGAGATCGAAGGGCTTGCGATCCTGATTCGCGATCTGCGCAAGCACAAGAAGGTGACGTTGTCGGAACTGGCGCAGCGCATCGGACGCTCGGTGGGGTTCCTTTCGCAGGTCGAGCGCGGGTTGTCGCGGCCCACGGTCGCCGATCTCACCGCGATCGGCGAGGCGCTGCAGACGCCCACCACGTACTTCTACAGCGTGAGCAAGCCGCGCGCGCTGCCATGGGTCACGCGCCCGGGTGAGCGGCGCACGCTTTATTACGGCGGCGGCATCACGGACGTGCTGGTGTCGCCGAGTATGTCATCGGGCTTTTCGATGCTCGAAAGTCTGCTGGAGCCGGGCGCGACGAGCGGCGAGCGTCCCGTCGACGATAGCGACGAGCAGGGCGGTTTCGTGCTCGAAGGCGAACTCACGATCTGGCTCGACAGTGACGGCGAGCCGGTCACCCTCAAGGCCGGCGACAGTTTCCAGTTGCCGTCGCGTTGCCGCTTCAGCTATGCGAATCTCGCGCAGCAGACCGCGCGCGTGCTGTGGGTGTTCACCTGATACCACGCTCGCGTATGCATTGATGGATTGTTTTCAGCACGCTTTAACAGCATGCGTGCTTTCTGGATGTTTCGTATTCCATATTAAATTACAGGACTCGACGTGACTGAAATCGCATCCGCTCTGCTGGCCGAAGTACGCGCTTTTCGTGCTGCGCATCCTGACGTGCGCTATGTCGATCTGATCTGTCTCGACCTGCCAGGCCACTTCTACGGCAAGCGTTACCCTATCGGCATGCTCGAAAAAGTCGCGGCGGGCGCCATGCTCAAGCTGCCGCAAAACACCATCCTGCTGGGCGCGCAGGGCGGCGTGTACCCCATCGGCGATTATTGCTTCCACGACGGCGATCCTGACGCCGCACGGCGTCTGGTGCCCGGCACGCTCAAGCGGGTGCGCTGGGAACAGGAGCCGCTCGCGCAGATGCTCATCACCTCGGACGGCACGGCCGCGCCAATCGCTTTCGAGCCGCGCGAAGTGCTTGCGCGCGTGCTCCAGCGCTTCGCGCGGCGCGGCCTCAAGCCGGTCGTCGCCTTCGAGCTGGAGTTCTACCTGTTCGACGCAAAGCTGCGCGAGGGGCTGCCGCAGCACGCGCGGGATACGCTCTGCGACGATCCCGACGACCAGCCCAACATGCACATCGAGCGCCTGTCGCGCTTCGCTCCCGTGCTGCACGAGATGGTCGAGGCAGCTCGCGAACAGGATGTCGATGCAACGGTTATCACTGCCGAGCTTGGACCGGGGCAGTTCGAAATCAATTTTGGCCACTGCGAGGACGCGCTGCGCGCGGCCGACTGGTCCGCGCTGTTCTGCCGCAGCACGCGAGGCGTGGCGATGCGGCACGGCCACCGCGCGAGTTTCATGTCGAAGCCCTGGCTCGACGCGCCGGGCAGCGGCATGCACGTGCACGTGAGTCTCTACGACGAGGCGGGCCGCAACGTGCTGGCTGCGCACGAGCGGCGCGGGTTGCGTCACGCGGTGGCGGGTTGCCTTGCACTGTTGCCGCATTGCATGCCGATCTTTGCCGCGAACCACAACGCATTTCGACGCTACGGCGCGATGGTGAACGCGGCGAGTCGGGCGAGCTGGGGCTTCGAGGATCGCGACGCCTGCATCCGTATTCCGGAGTCGGACGAAGCAAATCTGCGTATCGAACATCGCCTCGCGGGCGCCGACGCGAACCCCTATCTGGTGCTAGCTGCCATTCTCGCGGGCATCGAATACGGTCTCGACGCGGGCCGCGAACCGATCGCGCCGCTCAACGAAAACCGTGCGAGCGGGGTCGATTTTCCGCGCGATATGCTCTCGGCGGTGGCCGCCATGCAGACTCACGCAGGGGTGCGCGAGGCGCTGGGAGAGGACTTTGTGACAGTCTATTGCGAGAATAAACGGCAGGACCACCTCGATTTTATGAACGCAATTGCCGCACGCGAATATCGCTGGTTTTTGTAAAAATACGCGAAATAGTCACTAAATAGGCGAGAAAATCGCCTTGCATGAATCGTTCCCGCTTCGGCCAGGGCCCTGTAAGCCCCGTGTGCCTTACGTTTCGATATGCAACGCGATTTGCCTGTTTTGCCCGCGTGATGTAGGGTATGCAGGTTTTCTCAACTCAACACAGGTAGCAGATGAACAAACAGGAACTCATTGACGCAGTCGCCGCAAGCACGGGCGAGACCAAGGCAGCCACCGGCGCGGCAATCGACGCGATCCTCGAAGTGGTCACCAAGGCGGTCACGTCGGGCGATTCCGTGCAGCTCGTCGGCTTCGGTTCGTTCTCGACCGGCCAGCGCGCAGCACGCGTCGGCCGCAACCCGGCAACGGGCGCGGAAATCCAGATCGCTGCGGCCAAGACGGTCAAGTTCACGGCCGGTAAGGCCTTCAAGGACGCTGTCAACGCGTCGTGATGCTGGCCGCCGCCGCGCGGCGCGTGCGCGGATGATGACGTAGCGGGGGCGCCTTGGCGCCCTCGCTACGCGTGATCCGATGCGCGCGCCGGGCGCTTTCCAGGTGCTGCTGTGCGGTTTCGGTTGCACGGGCGCGGCGGTTGGGTGCATCACACACCGGGAGCGGGACGCTATGCGTCGCGCTCCCGGTTGCCGTTTACATCGGCAAGAATCTCCGTTGTCCGAATTAATCGGGCGACTAGCGGATGAGACCCGCGCGCACGCAGCGAACGGGACTGTCTGGCCAGTTGAAGCCGCCTAGAGAGTGTCGTTGCGCGGCGTAGCGAGCAGTTCCGACGACTCGGCGCCCTTGCGCGCGAGTTCGTTGCGGCGTCGCTTGGCCTCGTACATGGCCGCGTCCGCGGCACGCAGCATGGCTTCCACGCTTTCGCCTTCCGCGCAGCTTTCCCAGCCCAGCGAGAAGCTCAAACGCGGGCCGCCGTAGAACTGGTTGTTCAGCTCGACCAGCTTGCCGATGCTGTCTGCGACGATTTCCGCGTCGCGTGCGTCGGCGCCCGGCATCAACACCACGAATTCGTCGCCGCCAATTCGCGCGGCATGGTAGGGCTTCTGGATCGCCTTCGCCAATACTTCGCCCGCCCGGCGCAGCAGCGCGTCGCCGGCCGCGTGGCCCAACTGGTCGTTGACGATTTTCAGGTTGTCCATATCCACCACGATCGCGCTGACCGGGAATGGGCCCTTGCGTTGCAGACGGTTCAACTCGTCGACGTAGAACGAGCGGTTCTTGAGCTTGGTGAGGACGTCGTGCTTGCCCAGGAATTCGAGGTAAGCCTCGGCTTTCTTGCGCGCGGTGATGTCGGTGAGTGCGAGCAGCACGAGATCCCAGCGTTCCTCGTGGCCCGGAAAAACCGAAAATTGCAGGTGGACGTTGAGTTCGCTGCCGTCGAGCGCATAGTTGATTACTTCGCGCTGCTGGAACAAGCGGCCTTCCCACAGATCGAGCAATTGCTCGCGAAAATGCGGACGCATTTCGTCGCGGAAGATCTGCGGCAGGCGCGCGAGCAGCGTCGCCTTGTCGGGCGCACGGTACATGCCGAGCGTGTAGTGATTCACGTCGAGCACCTGAATCTCGCTCATGCAGCGCTCGACGAATTCGGGATGCACGTCGGTGAAGGTGCGGAAATCGACGATGCCTTGCATGCGCACTTCGTCCAGCAGTTCTCGGATCGCCGAAAAATTCTCGACCCACAGCGACACCGGCGCGTGCTCGAAAACGCCTAGTGCGTATTGCTCGCTGGCCGCCGCACGATGACGGGCTTCTTCAAGCGCGGAGACATCCTCGATTGCAACCAGCACGCGGCCCCAATCGTTTTCATGGCCCGGCAGGATCACGCCGCGCAACAGGATGTCCATGCGCCGGCCGCTGAGCGTGTAGTTGACGCTCTTGCTCTCGAAGGTGGCGCTGCCTTGCCACATCTGTTCAAGCTCGCCCACGTGGGCCTGGAACATGTCGTCGCGCAGGACTTCCGCGAGGTGCGCGGTGAGTTCGTCATGACTGCGCGCGCCATAGAGCGCGAGCGTATGTTGGTTCACCTTGAGCACGCGGATACACGCCGAACATTCGGCCACCCGGCGCGGATCTTCCTCCAGCCAGGCGCGGATATCCGTCACGCCCGCTTCGCGCCAGCGTTCGAACAGCGCGCGTAGCTGGCTATAGTCCTCGAGCCACAGGGACGTGGGCGTGACGTCGAAGAAGTCGAGCAGATCGACGCCCATACTGGCAAAGCTGGCGGCGGTGGCCGGAGTGCCTTGTTGCATGTCGGGTGCAAAGAGAGAGGTTGAGGCGTGCCGCAGTTCGCGCGGCTCGCTATGCGCATCCTACCCGAATACGGGGCGCATGAAACTGCGCTCATAACTCACGATGCAGCGGGTGTCGTCCGCATACTGAAAGGCCGCCTGGCAGGCCGCGTCGTGGCGTGACGCTTCCCGATACGTCTCGTAGGCGGCAAGGCTCGGGAAGGAGAACAGGGCGAGGGCGATATTGTTCGCGCCTTCGCTGGGCAGAAAATAGCCGTGATGCTGGCCGCCGAATCGCTCGACGAGGGGAATCCACATCTTCGCGTAGGTTTCGAATTCGGCAAGGCGATAGGGGTCGATGACGTAGCGCAGTGTGCAGGTGATCATGTCTGGCGATAGGTTGGGTGTTTGACGTGACCTCCGATTCTAGTGCAGTGGCGGCCAGAAATAATGGCCGCCTGCGTCACGTTGTGCGCTTACGCAGCTACGGTTTCACTGAGTTCGAAGCCTTCGTCCAGCCATCCCGTGACGCCGCCCGTCATGATCTTGACCGGACGCCCGAGCCGCGCCAGCCGGATCGCGCCGCGCGTGGCGCCATTGCAGTGCGGCCCCGCGCAGTAGGTGACGAAGAGCGTGTGCGGCGGATAATCTGCGAGCTTCGATTCCACGATCTTGCCATGCGGCAGATTCACGGCGCCTGGCACATGACCGCGCGCAAACAGCGCCGGGCCGCGCACGTCGAGCAGCACGAAATCCGGCGCGGCGCCGCTGCTGAGTGCGGCGTGTACATCGGCGCAATCGGTTTCGTAGGTCAGCGAGGCGCTGAAATGGGCGAGTGCCTGGTCGCTTGACGCGGCTGGGATTTCGGATACGGACGACATGGCGGGTTCCTTGTTGTGGTGTCGATAGCCGCCATTTTCGCGTCCGGAGGATTGCGGCGACAGTGGCGCGATTGCCAATCTCCGGTAACATCGCGCCATGTCCGATTCCGTAACGCTATCCTCCCATCTCGTCGTGGCGCTTGCCTACGACCGCCTTTGTACGTTCGAATTCGGCTGCGTGACCGAACTGTTTGCGCTTGAGCGGCCCGAACTCGATGTGCCGTGGTATCGCTTCGCGGTTTGCGCGGCCGAGCGTGGTCCGCTGCGCGCGGCGGGCGGCATTACGGTGTCGGCGCCTTATACGCTTGCCATGCTCGACCGCGCCCAGACCATCGTGATACCGGGCTGGCGCGATCCGGACGAGCGCCCGCCCGAAGCCTTGCTCAAGAAATTGCGTGCCGCCCATGCGCGCGGCGCGCGACTGTGTTCGATCTGCTCCGGGGTATTCGTGCTGGCGGCAGCGGGCGTGCTGGACGGCCAGCGCGTGACCACGCACTGGCGCTA
>NZ_DASZJJ010000338.1:0-11859 GCF_035948235.1 Paraburkholderia sp.
GAAGCGTTGCAGTACGCCGCCTGCTTCGTAGATCGAGACCTCCTCAGCCGTGTCCAGTCGGCAGGTGACCGGTACTGCCACGCGTTCGCCATTCCCGCGCTGGATCACCAGCGTCAGTTCCGCGCGCGGCGTGCGCTCGCCAATCACGTCGAAAGTCTCCGTGCCGTCGATGCCCAGCGTCGTGCGGTTCGTGCCCGCCTTGAACTCCAGCGGCAACACGCCCATGCCGATCAGATTCGTGCGGTGAATGCGCTCGAAGCCCTCCGCCACGATCACTTCCACGCCCGCCAGACGCACGCCCTTGGCCGCCCAGTCGCGCGACGAGCCCTGGCCATAGTCCGCACCCGCGATGATGATGAGCGGCTGCTTGCGTTCCATGTAGGTTTCGATCGCTTCCCACATGCGCACGACCTTGCCTTCCGGCTCGATGCGCGCAAGCGAGCCCTTCTTCACCGCGCCATCCACCACCGCCATCTCGTTGACGAGCGTGGGGTTCGCGAAGGTCGCGCGCTGCGCCGTCAGGTGGTCGCCGCGGTGCGTGGCGTACGAGTTGAAGTCCTCTTCGGGCAGGCCCATTTTCGCGAGGTATTCGCCCGCTGCGCTGTTCGCGAGGATCGCGTTGGACGGCGACAAATGGTCCGTCGTGATGTTGTCGCCCAGCACCGCCAGCGCCCGCAGGCCGCGCAGCGTGCGCTCGCCCGCCAGCGCGCCTTCCCAATACGGCGGACGGCGGATATAGGTGCTTTGCGCGCGCCAGTCGTAAAGCGGGTCCGTGGTCTCGCCGCTGTCGGCCGTAAGCGCGAACATCGATTCGTACACCTTGCGGAACTGCTCGGGCTTCACGCTCTGCGCCACGATCGCGTCGATTTCCTCGTCGCTCGGCCACAGGTCCTTCAGATAGACCGGTTGACCGTTCTGATCCGTGCCCAACGCATCCTTTTCGATGTCGAAGCGGATCGTGCCCGCAATCGCATACGCCACGACCAGCGGCGGCGAGGCCAAAAACGCCTGCTTGGCATACGGGTGGATGCGACCGTCGAAGTTGCGGTTGCCCGACAGCACGGCTGTCGCATACAGGTCGCGATCGACGATTTCCTGCTGGATCTTCGGGTCGAGCGCGCCCGACATGCCGTTACAGGTGGTGCACGCAAACGCGACGATGCCAAAGCCCAGCTTCTCCAGATCCGGCAGCAGCTTCGCTTCTTCCAGATACAGTTCGACCGCCTTCGATCCTGGCGCGAGCGAGCTTTTCACCCACGGCTTGCGCGTCAGGCCGCGCGCGTTCGCATTGCGCGCGAGCAGCGCCGCAGCGATCACGTTGCGCGGATTGCTGGTGTTCGTGCAACTCGTGATGGCCGCGATGATGACCGCGCCGTCGGGCATCTGGCCCGGCGTTTCTTCCCACTTGCCCGCGATGCCGCGTTCGGCCAGCGCCGAGGTAGGCAGGCGCTTGTGCGGGTTCGACGGGCCGGCCATGTTGCGCACCACGCTCGACAGGTCGAACGTCAGCGTGCGCTCGTACTGCGCGTGCGCCAGCGAATCGGCCCACAGGCCCGCAGTTTTCGCGTAGGTTTCGACCAGCCTGACCTGCTCGTCCTCGCGGCCCGTGAGGCGCAGATAGTCGAGCGTCTGGTTGTCGATGAAGAACATCGCGGCCGTGGCGCCATACTCGGGCGCCATGTTCGAGATCGTGGCGCGGTCGCCGAGCGTGAGGCTCGCTGCGCCTTCACCGCGAAACTCCAGGTACGCGCCAACCACCTTTTCCTTGCGCAGGAATTCGGTGAGCGCGAGCACGATGTCGGTGGCCGTGATGCCCGGCTGGCGCTTGCCCGTGAGTTCCACGCCGACGATATCCGGCAGGCGCATCCAAGAGGCACGGCCCAGCATGACGTTTTCGGCTTCCAGTCCACCCACGCCGATGGCGATCACGCCCAGCGCATCCACATGCGGCGTGTGGCTGTCGGTACCCACGCAGGTGTCCGGATAGGCCACGCCGTCGAGCACGCCAATCACGGGCGACATTTTCTCCAGATTGATCTGGTGCATGATGCCGTTGCCAGGCGGAATCACGTCGATGTTCTTGAACGCCTTCTTGGTCCAGTTGATGAAGTCGAAGCGGTCGACGTTGCGACGATCCTCAATGGCGCGGTTCTTCTCGAACGCCTGCGGATCGAAGCCGCCGCATTCCACGGCGAGCGAGTGATCGACGATCAGTTGAACCGGCACCACCGGGTTGACCTTGGCGGGGTCGCCGCCCTGGTCTGCGATGGCGTCGCGCAGGCCTGCAAGATCGACGAGCGCGGTCTGGCCAAGAATGTCGTGGCACACGACACGCGCCGGGTACCACGGGAAATCGAGGTCGCGGCGGCGCTCGACGAGCTGCTGCAGCGACGCGGTGAGGGTGGCCGGCTCGCAGCGGCGCACGAGGTTTTCGGCGAGTACGCGCGAGGTGTAGGGCAACGTGTCCCAGGCGCCGGGCTGGATCGCTTCGACGGCTTCGCGCGCGTCGAAGTAATCGAGCCGGGTGCCGGGAAGAGGCTTGCGGTGAGCAGTATTCACGGCTGGGGGACCAATATGTAGTAAGCGGGCGGGGACCAGCGCAATGCTACGCGCGCCAGCCTCCCGTTCCCATTAGCCGAACGGCCAATGATGCGATCAGCGCTTGCCGATCGGCACGAACTTGAGATTTTCCGGACCCGTGTAGTTGGCGCTCGGGCGGATGATCTTGTTGTCCACGCGCTGTTCGATGATGTGCGCGCTCCAGCCGGCGGTGCGCGCGATCACGAACAGCGGCGTGAACATCGCCGTCGGCACGCCCATCATGTGATACGAAACGGCGCTGAACCAGTCGAGGTTCGGGAACATCTTCTTGACGTCCCACATCGTCGATTCAAGGCGCTCGGCGATATCGAACAGCTTCAGGTTCGACTGCTCTTTCGAGAGCTTCTTCGCCACTTCCTTGATGACCTTGTTGCGCGGGTCCGAGATCGTGTACACCGGATGGCCGAAGCCGATCACGACTTCCTTCTTCTCCACGCGCGCGCGGATGTCGGCTTCCGCCTGATCCGGGTCTTCATAGCGCGACTGGATTTCAAACGCCACTTCGTTCGCGCCGCCGTGCTTCGGACCGCGCAGCGCGCCGATCGCGCCCGTGATCGCCGAATAGATGTCCGCGCCCGTGCCCGCAATCACGCGGCCCGTGAAGGTCGAGGCGTTGAACTCATGTTCGGCGTAGAGATTGAGCGAAACGTGCATCGCATCGACCCACGACTTCGACGGCGCAACGCCGTGCAGCAGATGCAGGAAATGGCCGCCGATCGAATCGTCGTCGGTTTCCACTTCGATACGCTTGCCGTTGTGCGAGTAGTGATACCAGTACAGCAGCATCGAGCCGAGCGACGCCATCAGGCGGTCGGCGATATCGCGCGCGCCCGGCAGATTGTGGTCGTCCTTCTCGGGCAGCACGGTGCCGAGCACGGACACGCCCGTGCGCATCACGTCCATCGGGTGCGCGGAAGCCGGCACCCATTCGAGCGCCGCCTTCACGTTCGCGGGCAGGCCACGCAGCGCCTTCAGCTTCGTTTTGTAGGCGGCCAGTTCAGCCGTGTTCGGCAGCTTGCCGTGCACGAGCAGATAAGCGACTTCTTCGAATTCGCAGGCCGTGGCGAGATCCAGAATGTCGTAGCCGCGATAGTGCAGGTCGTTGCCGGTGCGGCCCACGGTACACAGCGCCGTGTTGCCCGCCGCCACGCCCGACAGCGCGACCGACTTCTTCGGCTTGAAACCGCCTGCGCTTTGCGTGGCGTTGTCCGTTTCGCTCATGGTGTCTTCCTCTCTCGATCTAATAGGGTTGCGCGTCGTGGGGACGCGCGATGCGTGATGACGGTGATTACTTCTTCGATGCGAACAGCGCGTCGAGCTTGTTTTCGTATTCGTGATAGCCGAGGTACTTGTACAGATCCTCGCGCGACTGCATGGTCGAAACCGCAGCCTTTTGCGTGCCGTCGCGCTTGACCGTCTCGTAGAAGTTCAGCGCGGCCGCGTTCATGGCGCGATAGGCGCCGCAGCAGTAGAGCGCGATATCCACGTTGGCGCTCTTGAGTTCCTCGGTGGTGAAGAACGGCGTGGAGCCGAATTCCGTGAGGTTGGCGAGAATCGGCACCTTCACGGCGGCGCGGAAACGACGGTAGTCGTCCAGCGTCTTCATGGCTTCGGGGAAGATCATGTCCGCGCCCGCTTCCACGTAGGCGACGGCGCGCTCAATGGCGGCGTCGATGCCTTCCACGGCGGCGGCGTCGGTGCGGGCCATGATGACGAAGCCGTCGTCCGTGCGGGCGTCGACGGCGGCCTTCACGCGGTCAACCATTTCGTCGGTCGGCACGACTTCCTTGTTCGGGCGATGGCCGCAGCGCTTCTGGCCCACCTGGTCTTCCATGTGCACGGCCGCGACGCCCGCCTTGATGAACGACTTGATCGTGCGCGCGATGTTGAAGGCGCCGCCCCAGCCGGTGTCGATATCGACCATCAGCGGGATGTCGACGGCGTCGGTGATGCGGCGCGCGTCGATCAGCACGTCGTCCATCGTGCTGATGCCCAGATCGGGCACGCCCAGCGAATTGGCGGCCACGCCGCCGCCCGACAGATAGACGGCCTTGAAGCCGGTTTGCTCGGCGAGTTTGGCGGCGTAGGCGGTGATCGCGCCCACGACCTGCAGCGGTTGTTCGGCAGCCACGGCCGCGCGGAATTTCGCGCCGGCGCTTGCGGGGGATTTGCTGTTCATGCGTCATGTCTCCGAAGGAATCGGCGCTGATACTGCAGATACCGTGCCAGCGCGTAAGCAGTGGTCGAGGCTTTGCCTAAGGCGTTGATTTTGCGCCTGAACGCCGTCGATGGGGTTCTCGCCCTCATTTCCATTGTGAAATGTCGATTTCAAATCTGAAATCGACGCGCGATAATGAAATCCCGCTGGAATTCGCATTGGGTTGTTCATGAACCGCTTCCCCTCCGCTTCCGAACCGTTCCGCCCGCGCGTCTGGGCGATGGGCATCAGCCGCCTGCGCGATCTGTTTCGCGACATCGCAGGTGAATACGACGAACTTGCCGATCTGCGCGTGGTGCCGCGCGGCTTCGAGGAGGCGGTGGCCGAGATCGCAGCGGCCGGGCCGAACCAGCGCCCCGACGTGGTGGTGGCGGCGGGCTCGAACGGCACCTATCTGAAGGCGCGCATCGACCTGCCCGTGGTGCTGGTGCAGCCTACCGGTTTCGACGTGATGCAGGCGCTGGCGCGCGCGCGCCGCGAGGCCGATCTGGTGGCGCTCGTGACCTATGGCGAAACGCCGATGGAAGTGCGTCGCTTCGCGAGCGCCTATGGCATCGACGTGGTGTTCGCCTCGTATCGCACGGTGCAGGACGCAGAAGCCTGCGTGCTCGATCTGCGCGATCGCGGCGTGGGCGCGGTGGTGGGGCCGGGCCACGTCAACGATCTGGCGGCGCGCTTCGGACTCGTGCCGTTTTTTGTGTATTCGCGATCTTCGGTGCGCGCGGCCTTCGACAATGCGCTTGGAGTCGTGCAGGCCACCTGGCGCGAAACGCAGCGGCGTCAGCGTCTGGACAGCGTGCTGCAGCATCTGCGCGACGGCGTGGTGGCGCTCGATGCGCGCGGGCGCGTGGAGGCGATCAACCAGCGTCTCGCGGGCGTACTCGGCATCGATCCGGTGGCGGCGGCGGGCCAGCCGCTCGCCTCGCTCGCGCCCGACATTGCCTTCACGCTGCCCGACGCCGATGGCGAATCGCTCGAAACCATTCGCGGCGTGAGCTATGTCGTGCATCGCGGCCCGCTGGTCGATAACGGCGTGACCACGGGCGCGGTGCTCACGTTCCAGGAGTCGCGCGCGGTGGAGCGTCTGGATCGCACCTTGCGCTCGCGCCAGCGCACGCAGCAGTTCGTGGCGCGCTATCGCATCGGCGACCTGAGCGGTGCAACGCCGGGCATCGCGCGTGTGCGGCAACTCGCGCAGCGCTACGCGAAATCCGATGCGACCGTGCTGATTCGCGGCGAAAGCGGCACCGGCAAGGAGATGGTCGCGCAGGGCATTCACCGCGAAAGTCCGCGGCGCGATTTCCCCTTCGTCGCGATCAATTGCGGCGCATTTCCCGAGGCGCTGCTGGAGAGCGAACTGTTCGGCTACGAGGAGGGGGCGTTCACGGGCGCGCGGCGTGGCGGCAAGGTCGGGCTGATCGAGGCGGCGCATCGCGGCACGCTTTTCCTCGATGAAATCGGCGAGATGCCCTTGCCGTTGCAAAGCCGTTTGCTGCGCGTGCTGCAGGAGCGCGAAGTGGTGCGGCTGGGCGCGACCGAGCCGACGCGCGTCGACGTGCGCGTGGTGGCAGCAACGCACCGCGCGCTCACCGAGCAGATCGACAGCGGCGAGTTTCGCGCCGACCTGTTCTATCGCCTGAACATTCTGAATCTGGCGATCCCGCCGCTGCGCGAACGTGGCGAGGACATCGTGCCGCTGGCGGCGGAATTGCTGCTGCAATCGGCGCGTCGCGAGCCGCGCGTGGCGCTGCGCGTGCGCACCCAGGACGATGCGATGCGCGCGCTTGGCTTGATCGGCCACGCACTCGAACGTCACCCGTGGCCGGGCAACGTGCGCGAATTGCAGAACGTGGTCGAGCGGGTGATCGTGGAACTCGCGGATTCGGACGTCGATGTGCTCACGCCCGAGGTGCTGCGCGCAATCGCGCCGGAGGTGTTCGAGACGGCGCGCAATGCGCCCCGGCAAGCGGCGGATCGCGCTATCGAACCGCTTACGCTGCGCGAACGCAGCCTGAACGTGCAAGCCGATGAAATCCGCGCGGCGCTCGATGCCTGCGGCGGCGACCGCGATCGCGTGTGCGCCATGCTCGGCATCAGCAAGACGACCTTGTGGCGGCGTTTGAGCGCCGCGAAGAAAGCCGCGCGCGATGTGGCTTGATCGCGCGCGGTCTTTAAAGCTACGTCAGTTCTTCACACCGTTGAGCAACTGCGCGACTACGCCGTGCAGTTGCAGCACGTGCGGACTCTTCTGCAGCAGCGCCTGATAGCGCTCGAAGAATTCCGCCGATTCCTGACCGGAGAACAACGCCGTCACGCCTTCGGCCGCGCCGATGCGGTCTTCGGGTTTGGCGTCCTTCGCATCCAGCGTTTCGTCGACATTGGCGATCACCGTCGAGAGCGGCATCAGCCAGCGAAATCCCGTACCGTTGATGAGTACCTGCAGAAAGGCCGCAGGCGTGGTCGGGCCGAATTCACGCTCGTATTCGGCGCGCTCGTGGTCGAGCATCGCCTTGTGCAGGTTGAGCAGCGGCTTGCGGACTTCGGAAAGAAATTGAATCGCGCGGGCTTCGTCCATCGTGGCGGCTCCTTGGGTTCATCAAGATGCTTGATATGCGTGCGATAGCGCGTGCTTTCAAGGCGCGCGCCCGTCGAACGATGGTAGCGCAAGGCCGCAACGCGTGTCGTTAGCGCTTGCGGATCGTGCGGCTGCACGCTTGCCAGCGCGCGAATAAAGTCGGCGCTACACTCGGCCAATTCTCACAAACTCGCTTACAAACCCGCTCGCAAGGCCGCTTTCGCGCGCCGTTCGCGCAAATGTCCCACCATTTGCGCACGCTGCTGGAACAACGCGCATGCATGGCCTTCGATTGATCGTACGTAGTTAACAATCATCGATATCCCCACACCGGAGAGCCGCCTCATGACGACGTTAACCATCAATGGCGAGACCCATACGATCGACGCGCCTCCCGACATGCCGCTGCTCTGGGTGCTGCGCGACATCATCGGGCTGACGGGCACGAAATTCGGCTGCGGCATCGCGCAATGCGGCGCCTGCACGGTGCACCTGGACGGCGAGGCGACGCGCTCGTGCGTGCTGCCGGTGGCGGCGCTCGAAGGCCGCAAGATCACCACGATCGAGGCCGTGGGCGCGACGCCCGCCGGGCAGAAGGTGCAGAAGGCCTGGCGCGAGATCGACGTGGTGCAGTGCGGCTACTGCCAGTCGGGGCAGGTAATGTCGGCGGCGGCGCTGATCGCGCAGAACGCCAATCCCAGCGACGCCGATATCGACGCCGCCATGGCCGGCAACATCTGCCGCTGTGGCACCTATAGCCGCATCCGCGCGGCCATCAAGCAAGCTGCGAAGGAGGCCTGAGCGATGTCACAAGGTCTTCTCGACGCGCAGAACGGTGCTGCGCGGGCGTCTTCTGCTGCTTCGTTTTCCCGGCGCACGTTTCTGAAACTCGGCGCGGCGGCGGGCGGCGGTCTGCTGCTCGGCTTCAGTGTTGGCGCGGGCGCGCAGGGCGACAGCGCGGCGCGCCAGTCGGTGGTGGGCGGCGACGGCAATGAAACGCCGCAGGACGGCGTGTTCGAGCCGAACGCCTTCGTGCAGATCGACCGCAACGGCAAGGTCACGCTCATCATCCCCAAGGTGGAGATGGGGCAGGGCGTGTACACGTCGATTCCGATGCTGATCGCCGAAGAACTGGAAGTGCCGCTCGATAGCGTCACGGTCGATCACGCGCCGCCCGACGCGAAGCTCTTCACCGACCCGCTGCTGGGCGGTCAGCTCACGGGCGGCTCGACCTCGATCCGCTACGCGTGGGAACCGATGCGCCGTGCGGGCGCGACCGCGCGCGTGGCGCTGATCGCGGCGGCGGCGCAGCAATGGCAGGTCGATCCCGGCGCCTGTCATGCGAAGAACGGCGAAGTGCTGCACGACGCAAGCGGGCGGCGCGCATCCTACGGCCAGCTTGTAGACGCGGCGGCGAAACTGCCCGCGCCACAGAACGTGACGCTCAAGAGTCCGAAGGATTTTGCCATCATCGGCAAGCCCACGAAGCGGCTCGATTCGCCGGAAAAAGTCGATGGATCGGCGATGTTCGGTCTGGACGTGCGGCTGCCCAATATGGTCTACGCGGCGATCGTCAATTGCCCGGTGTTCGGTGGCACGCTCGCGCGCGTGGACGACACGCACGCCAAGCAGATTCCCGGCGTCACGCAGGTCGTGAAGATCGACAACGCCGTGGCCGTGATCGGCGCGCACACCTGGGCTGCGAAGCGCGGCGCGGCGGCGCTCGTGATCGAGTGGAACGAGGGCGCGGCGGCCAATCTGTCGATGCGGCAGATCGTCGGCGATCTGGCCAGTGCCGCGCAGCAGCAACAAGGCGCGGTCGCGCGCAAGGACGGCGACGTGCAGCAGGCTTTCGGCGGTGCGAAAACGCGTGTCGATGCGGTTTATCAGCAGCCGTTTCTGGCGCACGCGACCATGGAGCCGATCAACTGCACCGTGCAGGTGCGCGCCGACGCCTGCGAAATCTGGGTCGGCACCCAGGTGCCCACGCGCGCCGTCGATGCGGCCGTGGCCGTCACCGGCCTCAAGCCGGAGCAGATCGTGCTGCACAACCATCTGCTCGGCGGCGGTTTTGGGCGGCGTCTGGAAGTCGATGCGATCACCCAGGCGCTCAAGGTCGGCAAGCAGGTGAGCACGCCCGTCAAGGTGTTCTGGACGCGCGAAGAAGACATCCAGCACGACATGTACCGGCCGTTCTACTACGACCGCATCTCCGCCGGACTCGACGCCAACGGCAAGCCGGTGGCGTGGCAGCACCGCATCGTCGGCTCGTCGATCATGGCGCGTTTCGCGCCGCCGGCCTTCAAGAACGGCGTCGATCCGGACGCCGTCGAAGTGGCCGCCGATCTGCCCTACGACCTGCCGAATCAACTGATCGAGTACGTGCGACAGGAGCCGCATACGGTGCCCACCGCTTTCTGGCGCGGCGTCGGGCCGACGCGCGGCACCTTCGTGGTGGAGAGCTTTATCGACGAATGCGCGGTGGCCGCCAAGACCGATCCCGTGCAGTACCGGCGCAATCTGCTCGGCAAGTCGCCGCGTGCGCTGGGCGTGCTCGACGTGGCCACGCGCGCCGCCAACTGGGGACCGCCGATGCCAAAGGGGCAAGGGCGCGGCGTGTCGGTGATGCACGCGTTCGGCAGCTTCTTTGCGATGGTCGCCGATGTGACCGTCACCAATGGCGAAGTGCGCGTGAACCGCGTGGTGGCGGCGGTCGATTGCGGCATGGTGGTGAACCCGACCACCATCGAGGCGCAGGTGCAGGGCGGCATCGTGTTCGGCATCTCGGCGGCGCTTTATAGCGAGATCACGATCGAGCGCGGGCGCGTGCAGCAGCGCAATTTCACCGACTACCGCATCCTGCGCATCGACGAAGCGCCGGTGATCGAAGTGCATATCGTGCCGAGCGCCGAAGCGCCCGGCGGGATCGGCGAGCCGGGCACCGCGGCGCTCGCGCCTGCGGTGACCAACGCGATCTACGCGGCCACCGGCCAGCGCCTGCGGCATCTGCCCGTGGGTCGCCAGCTCATGAACTCGCAAACCGCCTGAGGAGGACGACGATGAAAACGTTCAACGCATCCTCCATCGCGCGAGGATTTGCTACTAACTGTCTGGCCCCGACGCTCACGGCGGCTTTGATGACTTTGGCGCCGGGTTGGGCCTACGCGGCCGATACCACCACCGCGCCCGCCAGTGCCGATGCCGCCACGATCCAGCGCGGCGCCTATCTCGCCCAGGCCGGCGACTGTGCGGCCTGCCACACCGTGTCGGGCGGCAAGCCGTTCGCGGGCGGCCTGCCGATGAGTACGCCGCTCGGCCATATCTACACGACCAACATCACGCCCGATCCGGACACGGGCATCGGCGGCTATACGCTGGACGATTTCGCGCGCGCCATGCGCGAGGGCGTGGCGAAGGACGGCCACAACCTTTATCCGGCGATGCCGTACCCGTCCTACGCCAAAGTGCGCGACGACGACGTAGCCGCGCTCTACGCGTACTTCATGCACGGCGTGCAGCCGGTCAAGCAGGCCAATCGCGACAGCGACATCAAATGGCCGATGAATATGCGCTGGCCGCTCAAGCTGTGGAATCTCGTGTTCCTCAAGAAGGGCGTGTACGAGGACAAAGCGGGCAAGGACGCCGCATGGAATCGCGGGGCGTATCTCGTACAGGGGCTCGGGCACTGCGGCTCGTGCCATACGCCGCGCGGTATCGGCTTCAACGAGCAGGCGCTCGACGAAAGCGGCACGGAGTTCCTGACCGGCGCGCTGCTCGACAACTGGTTCGCCTCAAACCTTACGGGAGAGCACAACACGGGGCTCGGGCGCTGGAGCCAGGCCGATCTCGCGCAGTTCCTCAAGACGGGCGCGAACCAGCACGCGTCGGCGTTTGGCGCGATGACAAGCGTCATCAACAACAGCACCCAGGCGATGAACGACGCCGACGTCAACGCGATCGCGGGCTATCTCAAGTCGCTGCCGCCCGCAGGCGGACATGGCGGCGAGGCATACGCCTACGACGCGCAGGCGACGAAGGTGTCGCTCGGGCGGCCCGCGAACGATGCGGGCGCGCGGGTCTACACGGCGTTCTGCATGCACTGCCACGGCGTCGATGGACGCGGCTTCGCGCCCATGTTCGCGCCGCTCGCGGGCAATCCGAACGTGCTGGAAAGCAATGCCGCGTCGCTTATCAACGTGACGCTCAACGGCACCGGCGACCTCGTGATCCAGGGCATTCCAGCGCCGTATCCGATGCCGCCGTATCGCGACCAGCTCAACGACCAGCAGATCGCCGATGTGCTGAGCTTTATCCGTGCGGGCTGGAACAACCGGGCGGGTTCGGTCGGCACGGGCGATGTGGCGAAGCTGCGCGCGGCGACGCAACCCGAGGCGCAATCGTCGCAATCGGCACAAGCTGGGCAATCGCAGTGAAGCGCGCGGCGGCCGCCAACGCCTTGACGGCG
>NZ_DASZJJ010000339.1:0-13909 GCF_035948235.1 Paraburkholderia sp.
GCCCAGATCGTCATCGACGGCTTGCGCGGCGGGCGTCTCCGTCATTGGTGCGCTCGCAGGCGATGCCAGCGCCTGCAGCCACTGCGTGGTGGTCGCGTCGTAACGATCCGCTCGCTCGCGATCCAGCGCACCCGCTTGGCCGTCGCGCAGCACTTCGATCACCGCCGCGGCTCCACAAACGAATCGCAACGCCACGATAACGTCACGCAGGCGTTGAACCCCAGCAGAGCGCCAGCGGCCTTCCAGCAGCATGCGCTCGCGCGCGGTTTCAAGGCGCGTGCTGGCCAGTCCCGCTTCCCGTTGCAGACGATCGAGCGCGGCTGTCGCGCCGCCGTCCATACGCAGCGCAGCCGAAGCAAAGTTCATGTTGGCGGAAATCGCCGCGCCGATGGCGCTTTTAAGCATGTCGTCCTTACGCCCGGGCCACAGGAGGAAACTGGCCGCCACACCCACCGCCGCGCCGATGACTTCGTTGAGAAAGCGCGCAGCGATCAAACCGCCCGTCGGGTGAATGAAATCGGAAATCAGCATGAACATGGGGCAGAGAAAGATCACGAAGATGCCGTAGCTCACCAGCCGGCACGCGATCGCCACCGCCGCCAGCGGCAGGATCGCCAGCACCATGGCGCCGGGGCCTGGCAGCGTCGCCAGCAGCGCCGCCGCAATCAGGCCGCCGATCACGCTGCCGCACGCTCTTTCCAGAATGCGCAACCAGGTATTGGCGGCCATCGGCTGCGTGACGATCAGCGCGGCGAGCGCGCCCCAATACGCGAGCGTCACGTTCAGCCAGGTGCCAATCGCAAAGGCGACGACCGTTGCGAGCGCAACTCTTAACGCGTGATGCCACACCATTGCGTCGATACCGCGCGCGCCCGACGGCGCTACCAGAGGGATTTGTCCGCTGCCGGCGGCGGGCACTGCGCCGGGCCCGGCAAGATGGACCACGGCGCCCGCCGCAAACTTCACGCAGCGCGCCACCACATCGGCCTGACTGGCGACCTGCTGCAAAATCGCCTTCGCCTGCTCAAGCCGCGCATCAGGAAGCGGGCCGTCCAGCAAGGCATGCTGGCTCAGCGCGAGCAGAAGTTGCTGCAGTTCTTCCAGCACGGGCCGGGATTGCACATTGGCGGCCACCGGGCTATTGCGCCGCGCATGCCCAATGGCGATCAGCGCGGAAAAGATCCGGCCAGCCGCATCGATATACGCGCCCAGCCGCAAGCCGTTGCAGGTGTCGAGCGCCGCCAGCGCCCGGCCCCGCTCGATCGACAGGCGTGTGCCTCTGCGATGAACGAGGTCGAAGGTCTGCCAGGCCTGCGCGTCCGCTTCCGGACGCGTTTCCATCGCATACAGAAAACCGGCCATGCTCTCCAGCCTGCCGAAGATCGCCGACAGCGTCAGATTGCCGGATTGTCGAAACGGAATTGGCACGAGGAATACGCAGAACAGCATGGTCCAGACCGAGCCCAGCAAAAAATATCCGCCGAGTTCGAGCGCGCCAGTCAAAGGCCTGGCTGAAGCGATTCCGATCACAACCGCAAGCGATGCGATGAATCCGGCCTGGGCGGGCATTGGACCCAAAGCGGCTTTGTAACTTCGCGTCAACCCGCACAGGAAGACGAGCGCAAACAGAATGGCGAGGCTTGCCACATAGCCCCAGTGCGCCACCCAGGAGGCCATTGGCAGGACAACCGCGCCCATGATCGTGAACGTGCCCATGGCTTTCAGGCGCGCGGCACGGCTGCCCTGCGGATCGCACAGGCAGTTCCAGAAAGCCGCTACGGCGCCCAGCGCGATTTCGGGGCGTGCCAGCCACGTGGCCGCCGCCAGCAGCGGCGCCATCGCCAGCGCGGCGCGCAGGCCTTCGGCGATGCCCACCCGCTCGGGCGTAACTGCAAAGACATGGCCCTCTGCTCTGAACGTCCTGCGACTGACCAACGATACAAGCCTGGCAAGGTTATCCATGGCGCACCCAATTCATGCGGTTGTTGCGGTTGTTGGTGTTGGTCTGCTGGAACTGTACAGGCGTGGCAGGAAACCGGGTGGCGGCACGCCGCCGGAGATGGATTATTTCATATGACAAATCGCTGGACGGGGGGCGCGTCATCCTATTTCGCCCACGCGAAATACGTAGCAGAAATTCTTCGAAGCGATTCGTTGACCGGCGCGCGACTCGCCGAGCATCATGCGCGTTCGCCGTGCATGCACGCTTGAGCTACTCCTACCCAGACCACACTACGATGTCGAAACCTTTTAACGATCACTCGGGCGCGAATGACACGCGCCGTCTGCTCCTCAAAGCCGGCGTGGCAGGCGCGCTTGCCGCGGCTTTCGGCAGCGGCGGGGCGCGTGCGGACGAAAGCAAGGTACTGCGCGTCGGCTACCAGAAGTATGGAAACTTCGTGGTCCTGAAGGCACAAAAGACCCTGGAAAAACGCCTCGCTTCGGCGGGCTACACGGTGCAATGGCTCGAATTCCCGGGCGGCCCGCAATTGCTCGAAGGCCTCAACGCAGGGGCCGTCGATGTGGGCACCGTGGGAGAAACACCGCCGATCTTCGCTCAGGCCGGCGGCGTGGATTTTGTCTATATCGGCAGCGAGCCGCCCGCGCCGCGCGCCGAGGCCATTGTCGTGCAGCAGGATTCGCCGATCCGCACGGTGGCCGAGCTGCGCGGCAAGCGCGTCGCGCTCAACCGCGGCTCGAACGTGCATTACCTGCTGGTCGAAGCGCTCAGGAAAGCGAATGTGCGCTACGACGAAATCCAGCCCGTCTATCTCGCGCCCGCCGACGCGCGCGCGGCCTTCACGAGCCGCAGCGTGGACGCATGGGCGATCTGGGACCCCTACTTCGCCGCCATCGAGCGCCAGGCCAACGCGCGCGCCATCGCCACCGGCGAGGGCCTCGTGAACAACACACAGTACTATCTTGCCGGCCGCAAGTTCGCTGCCGCGCACGCGCCGGTCGTGCATGCGCTGCTCGACGAAATCGCGGCCGTGGACACCTATGCGCGCACCAATATCGCCAGCGTGGCTGCCCAGCTCTCACCGCTGGTGGGGCTCGACGCGGGCACACTCGAAGTCGCGCTCAAGCGCACGACGTTCGGCGTGCGCCCGCTCGACGCGGCGACCTTCGCGTATCAGCAGCAGATCGCCGACACCTTCACCGATCTCAAGCTGATTCCAAAGAAACTGGTGGTCGCCGACGCGCGCTGGGACGCAGCCTGATCGTTTAGCCTTCGCTCACGGTCTGACACGCGGAAAGCGCGCGTTTTCTTCAAGCGAGTCCAGTTCGAGATGGCTGCGGATATAGCGCTCACTGGCGGCGGCGCGCGGCTGCCAGTCCCAATGCTCGATGCGGCCCTGACGGGTAGCGCGAAAATGAAAGCGGCGGCGTCGCTGGCTGGCGAGCACGGCCTCGTGCAAGGCGTCGAGATTCCATCTGCGCGCGACTTCGGCGCGAAGATCCGCACACCGTTGCGCATACAACGGATCGCTTGCGAGATTGCGCAATTCCAGCGGATCGTCGCGCAGATCGAATAGCTGTTCTGGATCCACCGGCGAATAGACATATTTATAGCGCTCGCGGCGTATCATCACGATCGGCGCGAGTGCGCCTTCGCCCAGATATTCGCCAATTGCTTCGTCGTGGGCCGCTTCTGTCGCTTGCGCTTGCAGATGCGGCACTAGGCTGCGCCCGTCGATCGCATCGGGCCATTCGGCGCGGCGTTCGCCCGTTGCCATTTCCACCAGCGTCGGCAACAGATCGACGTGCGAGACCGATGCCTGTACGCGCGCCGGTGCGAAGCGGCCCGGTGCATGCACGATCAGCGGCACGCGTGCGGCACCCTCAAAAAACGTCATCTTGTACCAGAGGCCGCGCTCGCCCAGCATATCGCCGTGATCGGCGGTGAAGATCACGATGGTGTTATCGGCCAGCCCGGTGGCGTCGAGCGTATCGAGGATCGCGCCGAACTGCGCGTCCAGATACGAAAGCGCGCCGTAATAAGCGCGCCGCGCGCGGCGCACATGTGCGGGCGTGATTAACTCACGGTCGATTTCGCACGCCCCGCGCAGGCGGCGCGAATGCGGATCGCTTTCTTCAAAGCCGAGCGTCACTTTCGGCAAATCGATCTGCTCATCTTCGTAGAGATCCCAGTATTCCTGACCGATCGCATAAGGATCGTGCGGATGCGTAAATGAGGCGACCGTCAGGAACGGGCGCGCGTCCTTGCCGCTCGCCTGATCGCGCGCAATATCGAACAGATGCTGACGTACGGTATAGCCCACTTCATCGTCGAAATCGAGCTGGTTCGTGCGCACGCATGGGCCCGCGTCGAACACGGAACTCATGTTGTGATACCAGCTCTGGCGTGCTTGCGCATCGGTCCAGTCCGGCACCCAGCCAAAATCGGCGGGATAGATATCGGTCGTCAGGCGCGTTTCGAAACCGTGCAACTGATCGGGGCCGCAGAAATGCATCTTCCCCGAAAGCGCCGTACGATAACCGGCCTCGCGCAGATAATGCGCGAACGTGAGCGTCTGCGCGGGCAGTTCGGCGGCGTTGTCGTAGGCGCCGATGCGCGAAGGCAGGCTGCCCGCCATCAGCGCATAGCGCGACGGCGCGCACAGCGGACTCGCGCAATAAGCGGAGTCGAACACGACGCCTTCGCGCGCGAGTCTGTCGATGTGCGGCGTCTTCGACACCGTGTTGCCATAGGCGCGCAGCGCAGCGGGCGTGACCTGATCGCCCATGAGGATAAGGATATTCGGATTCGCGTTATGAGCCATAAGCAGGCGTCGATAGAATGAACGATTACGATTGCAGAATGCTTCCTGTGACACCTTAGGTCAGCGGGCACGACGGCGTGAACCCCTTGCGCGCTTATGAGGACATAAGCAAACGCCTGGGCGCGCTCCGTCATGCCCTGAACGCATGCCCCACGAATACCGCCATCGACATGCCCCCGAATCCCGCCCAAGCCCAGCGTCCCTCGCGCGAATCGGCTCAAGACCGTCTGCCGCCGATGCAGGCGCTGCTCGCCTTCGAATCGGCGGCGCGCCTCAAGAGTTTCACCGCCGCCGCGCGCGAGCTGGGCACCACGCAGCCCGCCGTGAGCCAGCGCATCGTGCAGCTCGAAGCCGATCTTCACGCGCCGCTGTTCGCGCGCGGTCATCGCGGCGTGACCCTCACGGCCGAGGGCGAGCGGCTGTTCGACACGGTGCGCACGAGTCTGGAAACGATCCGCGCGACGGCTGCCGGCATCCGCACGAGCCGCGCGGATAACGCGCTCACGATCCTCACCGATCCGGGCTTCGCGGCCTACTGGCTGATGCCGCGCCTCGCCTCGCTCAAGGACGCGATGCCCACGCTGGACGTCAATATCGTCACCTCGCAGGCCGTCTACGATCCGCAAAGCGATCGTGCGGATGTGGCCATCGCGTTTGGCGACGGCAACTGGAAGCCGTGTACCTCCACACGCCTGTTCGCCGAACAGGTCACGCCGGTGTGCTCGCCCGCCTTTGCCGCTGCGCACCGCCATATCGCACAGGCGCGCGATCTGGCCGATCTGCCGCTGCTCCACGTTCATGCGCCGCAGCCCGCGCGCTGGCTGTCGTGGGACGCGTGGTTCGCGGCACACGCGCTACCGCCGCCCGAAGCCGCCTGCAGCGCCACCTTCAACAGCTATTCGCTGGTGATTCAGGCAGCACTGCTGGGGCATGGCGTGGCGCTGGGCTGGACGCCGCTGGTCGACGATCTGATCGGCAAGGGTCTGCTCGTGCGCCTGCTGGATGCGCCCGTATCGACCGAGCGCGGCTACTTTCTGGTGCGCCCGCCCGCGCGCCCCGAAGCGCCTGCGGTGCAGCGCTTTCGACGCTGGTTGTTCAGCGTCTGCGAAACCGAAGCGCTTGCATAAGCGCGCGTTATGACCGAATAACACGACGGTGTCTTCACGGGCGCGACACCCGTGGGCGATAGTGGCAACGCGGATATGCATCCGCCCACGCGAGATAGTTCGGATTGCAAACCACCTGGAGGAATACGCTTATTCCACCAAATGCTAAAGCAATTCGACCTGACGCGATGGTCCTTCTGCCTACCACGCGCCCGAATCATGCAAACAAGAAAAACGATCCCCTTCTCGCCCGCTGTACGCGGCATTGCCGCCCTCCTTGCGCTCGCCGCCGCGCCACTCGCTCACGCACAAGGCAGCGTAACGCTTTACGGCATTCTCGATGCGGGCGTCACTTACGTCAGCAATAGCGGCGGCTCGCATCTGGTCGAATTCGGCGACGGCGTGTCCTACGGCAACCGCTGGGGCGTCAAGGGCACCGAAGATCTGGGCGGCGGCCTTTCAGCCGTATTCGTGCTGGAAAGCGGCTTTCATCTCGGCAACGGCCAGGCCGCTTTTGGCGGTGCGGAATTCGGCCGCCAGGCTTATGTGGGCCTGTCGAATCAATGGGGCACGCTGTCGTTCGGCGATCAGCTCGACATGACTGAGGAAATGGCCTACGCCTACAACATCTCCGCATGGGGCAGCGGCTACGCGATCCATCAGGGCGATTTCGACCGCTTCAACGGCGACCGCCTGCCGAATTCGGTCAAGTTTCTTTCGAAGGATTTTGGCGGCTTTACGTTCGGCGGCATGTGGTCGTTCGGCAATGTGGCCGGCAATTTCCACGAAAACAGCGCCTATAGCGTGGGCGCGCATTTCGTACGCGGCAGCTTTACGGTGGGTGCGGCCTATACGCAGTTGAACAATCCCAGCGGCATCTACGCATTCGACCCTTACGCGATGATCGGCACGCGCACCTTCCTGGACCAGCCGACCGTAAGCGTCAATGCCGCCACGGGCGCCGTCACCGACCTCTATTCGAGCACCAGTTTCCCGGTGGATCGTCAGGGCACCTTCGGCGTGGGCACGAGCTACGCGATCGGCAACGTCACGCTGATGGGCAACTACACGTACACGACCATCAAGGCCTTCGGCAACAGCTCGCACATGCAGGTGGCGGAAGGCGGTGCGGATTGGCAGATCACGCCCGCGTTCAGCGCGATCGGCGGCTACCAGTACACGCATTTTGAAGGCCATCACTGGAACCAGCTTTCGGCGGGCCTGCACTATCTGCTGTCCAAACGCACCGACGTCTATGTGTCGGGCGACTGGCTCAAAGCTTCGCAGGGTGTGGACGCCGTGATCGGTTATAGCTTCGCGCCGTCGAGCACGTCCACCCAGGCGGATGTGCGCATCGGCATGCGCCATTCGTTCTAGTTCCTTCTAACGCGCCAGCGCATATGCAATGCACGTTTGCTTGGTTCGTGCCGCGCAACGCCGACGCTAAGCTGTCCACATCTCTTCTCGAACAACAGTCGCACACAACATACGGGACGCCAGTCAACATGAAACTCAAACGACTCATTCAGGCCATCGCCGCGCCCGCGGCACTCGCGCTGCTCGTCGCGCATGGCACGGCCGCGCGTGCGGAAACCGTCAATATCGCCTATCAATACGGTGCCGATCCCGCCAAGCTCGCGCAGGCCAGCGCCGCCTACGAAAAGGCCACGGGCTGGACCATCAACTGGCGGCGCTTCGACACGGGCGCCGATATTGTCGCCGCGCTCGCTTCGGGCGACATCCAGATCGGCGACGTGGGTTCGAGCCCGTTTGCCGCCGCCGTGAGCCGCGGCGTGCCAGTCGAGGCCGTCGTGCTCAATGCGCTCACGGGCGGCTCGGAAGCGCTGGTCGTGCGTAATGGCGCGCATATCGACAAGCCGCAGGATCTGATCGGCAAGACCATCGCCACGCCGTTTGTGTCCACCGCGCATTACAGCCTGCTGGCTGCCCTCAAGCATTGGGGCATCAAGCCGGATCAGGTTCATATCGTCAATCTGGGGCCGACCGAAACGGTCGCGGCCTGGTCGCGCGGTGAAATCGACGCGGCCTATACGTGGGACCCGGCGCTCGGCAAAGCGCGTGAAAGTGGCCACGTATTGGTGGATTCGGCGCAGGTTGGCAAATGGGGTTCGCCCACCTTCGATCTCTGGGCCGTGCGCAAGGACTTCGCGCAGGCGCACCCTGAGTTCGTGCAGAAATTCGTGGGCGTGACGCTCAATGCGATTTCCGATTATCGCGCCAATGGCAAGGCGTGGACGCCGGCCTCCTCGCAGGTGGCCGCGATTGCGAAGCTCTCCGGCGCAAGTCCCGCCGATATTCCGCAACTGCTCGCGGGGAATCAGTATCCCGATGCGGCGGAACAACGCTCGCCGGCGCTCCTCGGCGGCGGTACCGCGAAGGCCGTGGCCGCGACCGCGCGCTTCCTCGAAGAGCAGAAGAAGATCGATCAGGCGCTGCCCGATTACAGCGCCGCGATCACACCGCGCTACGTAACGGCGGCCAAGTAACTGGATTGGATGCATGAAGGGCGCGCCACACGTGCGCCCCGGGAGTCGAACATGGCGGAGTTGAAAGCAGAACGCGTCAGCGTGATTTACGAAAGCGCGCGCGGTGCGCTCACCGCGTTGCAGGACGTGTCGGTGTCGGTGAAGAGCGGCGAGATCGTCGTGGCGCTGGGCGCGTCGGGCTGCGGCAAGAGCACCCTGCTCTCGCTGCTGGCCGGCTTCCAGCAGCCCACTTCGGGCACGGTGACGCTGAACGGCGCGATTGTCGAAGGGCCGCATGCGAGCCGTGGCGTGGTCTTTCAGGACGACGCGCTGATGCCGTGGCTAAACGTCATCGACAACGTCTCATTCGGCCTGCGCATGCAGGGTGCAAGCCGCGCACAGCGTGAGCGGCGCGCGGCGGAGGTGCTCGATCTCGTCAAGCTTGGTGGCTTCGAGCATCACCGCATCGGCGAGATTTCGGGCGGTATGCGCCAGCGTGTGGGTCTCGCCCGCGCGCTCGCGGCCGACCCTGCCTTTCTGCTGATGGACGAACCCTTGGGCGCGCTCGATGCACTCACGCGCGAGCGCATGCAGAGCCTGCTGCTCGATGTCTGGAAGCAGACCAGCAAGGGCATTTTTCTCATCACGCACAGCATCGAAGAAGCCGTACTGCTATCGACCGAATTGCTGATTCTCTCGCCGCGTCCGGGCCGCGTGGTCGCGCGCCATCGGCTTGATTTTGCGCGCCGTTATGCGCAGGGCGAATCGCTGCGCTCGATTCGCAGCGACCCCGCATTCACCGCCATTCATCTGGAGTTGCTCGACCAGTTGATGCGCGAAACGGAAGGAGCCTGACATGGCGCTCAACGATTCTCCAACGGCGACGTTTTCCACAACTGCAACCGCCGCCGCCCATGAACCCAGTACACCTAAACGTGTACGCAGCGACACGTCGCGCTTTCACGCAGGCCACGCCGCGACAGCGGCGACGCTGGGCTCGTTGCTGGCGCTCTGGTGGCTCGCCAGTCATCTGCAATGGCTGCCGCCCGTGCTGCTGCCCACGCCCGAAGCCGTGCTGCGCAAGCTCGTGCGACTCTATACCGACGGCTTTGACGACGCCACGCTCACGCAGCACCTCGCCGCCAGCCTTTCGCGCATTGCGCTGGCATTTGCGCTTGCGCTCGTCACGGCGATTCCGGCGGGCATTGCCATCGCCACGAGCCGGATCGCACGCGGCGTGCTCGATCCCATCATCGAGTTCTATCGCCCCGTGCCGCCGCTCGCGTATCTGCCGTTGATGGTGATCTGGTTCGGCATCGGCGAGCTATCGAAAGTGCTGCTGATTTATTTCACGATCTTTGCGCCGTTGGCCATCGCCACCGCTGCGGGTGCGAACCGCGTTGCGAAGACCCGCATACTGGCGGCGCAATCGTTGGGCGCCACGCGTTGGCAGTTGCTCGTTTATGTCGTGCTGCCCAGCGCGCTGCCGGAAATTCTCACCGGCGTGCGTATCGCGCTGGGCGCGGGCTGGTCTACGCTGGTGGCCGCCGAACTGATCGCCGCTACCCGAGGCCTGGGTTTCATGGTGTATTCGGCGTCGCGCTTTCTCGTCACCGATGTGGTGATCGCCGGCATCCTGCTGATCGGCGCGATTGCGCTGGTGCTCGAACTCGGCCTGCGCGCGCTGCAACACAAGCTTACGCCCTGGCACGCCGAAGGCTGATGTCTCTTGCCGCGCGCGCCGTCACACTCGCGCGCTTCGCTTCATATCCTTCCCAGCATTGATTGGTTGCGTCGCTGCGTGGCGGGTCCTAGGCTGGTCTTTCACTCTTGTGGAGAGATCCGGTCATGTCCTTGCCGCTCGATCATGTTGTCATTCGCGTTGACGATCTCGAACAGGCCATTGCCGATTTCAGCGAGACCGGCTTTACCGTGCAACGCGGCGGCATCCATGCGGACGGCACCACGCGACACGCGCTGATCGGCTTCGACGACGGACGTTTTCTCGACCTGACGGCCACGGTGCCAGGACTGCGCCTGGCGCGCGAATCGCGCTGGGCGCACGAGGTTCAATCGTCTGCGGAAGGCTTCGGCGATTTCGCCTTGCTTGCGTCGGCTGTACCGGATGTGATCGAGGCTGCTCGCGCACGCGGCCTGCATTACGAAGGCCCGATTCCAGGCGGGCGCATTCGCCCCGACGGTACGCGTATCGAATGGCAGTGCGCCGTTCCCGCCACACGCGACCTGCCCTTGCTATGCAGCGATCTCACGCCGCGCTTCCTGCGTGTGGCGGTCGGCGAGGCGCGGCGACATGCGAATGGCGCGCAAGGCATCGCCAGCGTGACGATCGTCGTGAAGGATCTGGAGGCGAGCGTGAAGCGCTATCGCGCGCTGCTGGGCGGCACCTTCGACGCGCATGTGGCCGCGCTACCGGGCCATGCACTCAGGCTCGCGACGTTTGCGAGCGGGACGGCTACGGTCGTGCTGCTTGCGCCGCGCGACGATACGCCGGCAACCGGCGAGGCGGTTACGCTGGCCGATGCACTGCGGGCACATCTTGCCGCCAGCGGAGAAGGCGTGGTCGGCGTGACGCTTGCGAGCGCTCACGCAAGCAACGCCCGGACCTTGCCGCGCGCGCTCACGCATGGCGCGGCGATTGAGCTTTCCTTTTGATAGGGAAATCATCAAGCCCGATGTGCCTGGGGCTTCGGGATCGAGGCGTTTTCGATCGACATCAGTGCGACGCTGATTCCCTACCCGCCTGCCCTTTCAGCCACGCCTGAATCTTCTTGAGCACATCGGATTCGATACCCAAAAAACCATGCGGAGAATACGCGCCGCAACGTCCTGCAGGGTGGTTATCGCCGTCGCTCGAATTCACTTCGATAAAGTCGTAATGGCGATTGTCCGCCAGCCGTTTCGCGTTATCGGCGGGCGATGCAGGGCACCGATCGCCCGCATTCGACACCACCAGCACGCGGCTTTGCGCGCCGTCCACGTCGAGATCGGCAATCGTTGCGCTGCCCTTGCGCGAGACCGTGACGGGCGACGTCAGCACGAAGGCGTCGGCGATCTTCGGATCGCGCTCCAGCGCATTGCCCACCGAAACCGTTCCCGAGCTAGTTGCGACCAGCGCGATTTTCGCGTTGGGAAAGCGCTCGCGCACTTTGGCCAGCAGCGTTTGCGTATCAATGAACGACTCCTTGCCGTGGCGGAAATCGTCATCGACACCCTCCGGATGATCGGATGGCGTATCGACCAGCACGACCGCTTCGCCATCGTCGATCCAGTGCTGCGCCGAGCGAATCAGGAAATTGCCCTGGAGCGTCGTCGCGCCGCTCGGGCCGAGATGCAGCGCGCCCGGTGTGCCGCCGAACAGCACGATCACCCATGCCGGCTTTTGCGCGGGCGTGGCGATGAAAATGCTTTGCGTGACGCCATCGCGCGTCGGAGAGCTAACCAGATCGCCATGTTCGAGCGGGTTGGCGCGGATATCCGCCGTCGTCGCCATCATGAGACCCGCGGCCAGCGCGCAATAAAGACGTTTCATCTCGACATTCCCTTTCTCGTGCATCCGGCGACGCATTCGGCCTAGGCCGCAGGCGGCACCGTGTTTATCGTTCTGAAAGTCGAATGAAGTCAGAATGAAGGCAGAGCTAGTCCGGCAACCGTTCGTGCGGTCTGCCGACGGGATTGCCGATGGCGCGAAACGGATCGGCCTGCAGCAGGCGCCGCGTCGTCTCCACCAGTTGCTGTACGTCCAGCGGTTTGCGCAGATAGCAGTCGTAGCGCACGAAAGCCGGTGGACTATATTCCCCTGACACGAGAATGACCGGCAGCGACGCCATGCTGGCGCGATCGCGGATCTTCTCGCAGAGCGTGCCGCCCGACATGCCGGGCATGCGCAGGTCCGTGATGACGGCATCCACCGGGCCGTCGTTGAGGATGGCCCACGCCACATGGCCGTCCGCGGCCCCGACGACTTCGAACGCATCGGAAAGCGCGACGGTCAAAGCGCCCAGTAATTCGGAATCGTCGTCAACCACCAGTACTCTTGTCATGATGCGGAGGCAGGCACTGCCGTTAGATAAGGTTCAATCTGCTGAAGATTGTAGTCTCGCCGGGAGAAATCCGTTGGTCTCGCCTGTGATGCAATGCATCAAGCGACGGTGCAATTCCAGCCAGTATTTCAACCAGCATTCCGCCCGATAGCGATCGGCTAAAATTGTGGCAATGGCTCGAGTCCGATAGGGGTTATGAGGGCGCTAACAAACGTCAGCGTCAGCCTGGTCGGTTCCCAGTCCCGGACTTTGCATGCGCATTTTTCATGCAGGCCCAATTTCCGCCGGTTAAATATACGGCTCGAACTGGTCTTTTTCGACTTCTCCATGTTGCCTGTACCCGCCAGGTATTCGCTAACCGATATCCATACCCGCCCGGGCCGCGAGCCGGACTGGCGCGCGCAATCGCAGGCCCTGCTGGGCCTGGCCGCGCTGCAACCGGAGTCACGCGAGACCCTGCTCGCGGGCGTGGCGCACGCGGCGCTCGGACTGTGCTGCGCGGCGTCCGCAGGGATCAGCCTGCCCGAAACCGTCGGCGGTAACACCGTGTTTCGCTGGCATGCGATCGCGGGACGGCTTTCCGCGCTCCAGGGCCAGGCCGTGCCGGCCGCCGACTGCCCCTGCGCGCTCACGCTCGAAGCCGGCAAGCCTCTCCTTTTCACCGCGCTGCTCGACGATTTTCCGGCCCTGGCCACAGCGTGCGAAGGCGTCCAGGAGGCGCTCATCGTTCCGGTGATTCGCGAAGGCCGCAATGTCGGTGCGCTATGGGTCGCATCGATGGAAGACACCTGCAGGTTCGGGCCGGAAGACGAACGCGTTTTGATGGAGCTTGCGCAGGTTGCCGGGGCGTCGCTTGAGATGGCGGGCGCGCGCGACCTCAGCAAGCGCGAAACGCAACGCTATTCCGAAGTCATCGCAGTACTGGCGCACGAGTTTCGCAACCCGCTGGGGCCGCTGGAGAATTCGATCGACGGCTTGCGCAGGCTCACGCCCGCCCAGTCCACGCAGTGGCAATTACTGGACGTGGCGCAGCGGCAGGTCCGGCATCTGAAGCGCCTGATGGACGAGTTGCAGGACGCCGCGCGTCTGGACCACGACAAACTCGGACTGAACCTTTCCGAGGTGCGCCTGGGCGACGTGATCGCCGATGCGCTCGCCGTCATCCAGGAACGCATGAAGGCGCATCGCCACGTGCTCTCGGTCACCGGACTGAACGGCGACATACGCTTCGTCGGCGATCAGGTCCGGCTCGTCCAGGTGGTGGCCAATCTCCTGTCGAATGCCGTGCGCTACACGCCCGATGGCGGTTCGGTCGAACTGTCGATTGCGCTCACGCAGCACGAGGGCCACGCAGAACTGGAGATCGTGGTGAGCGACAACGGTATCGGCATTGACGCGGCATCGCTGCCACGTCTGTTCGAACCGTTTTCCCAGTTCTCCCGGTCCCGCTCGCGCAACGAGGGCGGCTTCGG
>NZ_DASZJJ010000340.1:0-2583 GCF_035948235.1 Paraburkholderia sp.
GCACGACGATAGCGATAAAGGTGGCAACCATCGCGAAGTCCAGCCCGAGCGACTGCAGCCCCGGAAACGCCGCGCCGAACAGCAGGCCCGCAGCGGTCCAGACCTGCCAGTTCAGATACATCGCCAGCCCCGAGCCGAGGAAGTGCCACGGCGAAACATCGCCCGGCGCATGACCGCGGAAATACGCCCAGGCGACGGCGAACACCTCGTCGGTGAGCAGTGCGCCGAGCGCGAGACGCCAGCGCAGCGGCAGATGCGACACATAGGGCGCGAGCGTCGCGCTATAGAGCACGTGGCGCAGATTAACGATGAGCGTGGTGGCCCAGATCACGGCGAAACTCGCATGCGAGGCGATCAGGCCGAGCGCAATGAACTGCGCCGAGCCAGCGAACACCACGAGCGACATCAACTGGCCATGCCAGAGCGCGAGCGGCCCTGTGGCGACGAGCGTGCCGAAAATGATGCCGAAGGGCGCAGCGCCGATCATCATCGGCACGGTGTCGCGCGCGCCGGCGACGAGTTCCTTGAAGCGATGAGGGTGCGTGTGGGGTTGCGTCTGCGGTTGCGTAGCCAAGCCGTTCTCCTGATACGAAGAAGCAGCTTAGCGAGCCAGGCGGTGCGTGGCTTGTACGTTCTTGCGATTCGGTCGCGTTTTGGACCGCGCCTGGGACCGAGCTTCGGACCTCGATTCAGGCCATCTGCCAGCGCCCCGGCGGCACGCCGAACATGCGTCTGAAGTGGCGCGTGAAGTGACTCTGATCGGTGAAGCCCTGCGCGGCGGCGACATCGGCGACCGCCACGCCCGCGCGCAAGGGCGCCAGCGCCCGCTGCAGCCGCAACTGCGTGCGCCAGGCGTGCGGCGGCAGGCCGGTGGCCTGGGTGAAAAGACGCGTCGCGTGGAACGGCGACAGGCCGATGGCCTGGGCGAGATCGGCCACGCGCAATGGCGTGGCGAGATCGGCGGCGAGCAGCGCCTTCATGGTGTCGACGCGCGGTTCGTGTTGCGCGGGCGCAAGCGGCGTGGCGCGCGTGCGGCCGTGGCGAGTCAGCAGCGTCGAGAGGGCGTCGATCAGCGCGTCTTCGGCGGCCAGCAGGTCGGCGGGCGCTGCAGTCACTGCAGTCACTGCTGTCGCGCCATTGGCGGCCTGCGCTTCCATCAGGCGATGCGCGCGCGCTACGCGGCGTGCGAGATCCAGATCGCGGATTACCTCGGAATCGAACCAGGGCAGCGGCTGCGCCTGGCCCGCGATCTCGTTGGCGAGCGCGTGAAGGTAGTCCACCGGCACGTACATGACGCGATAGCGCCAGCCCTCGTCCACGGCGCGCGCGCCCGTGTGAAGTTCGCCGGGATTGATCACGGGCACGCTGCCGGCCTGCGCGACATGGTGCGCGCCGCTGTAGCGATAGCATTCGGCGCCTTCCTCGATGACGGGAACCGTGTAGGCGTCATGCCAGTGCGCGGTGAATTCGTGGTCGTGATATTCGGCCGTGAGCAGATCCGCGCCGGGCAACAGCGGCGAGCGCCAGTAACGGGCGGAATCGCGAAAAGTGGGGCGGGTCATGGCAAGGGCGGTCACGAACGCGGTGGCGAATCCTTGCAGTTTAGCGCACGGGAATTGTCGTGCCGGCGGGCATCGGCACGGCGGTGACGCTGTTTTTCGCGCTGCCGCTCACGACGCGGTCGCTGTAGGTCAGATAGACGAGGGCGTTGCGTTTCGTATCGACCACACGCACCACGTGCAATGTCTTGAAGAGGAACGACATGCGTTCGCTGAAGACATCGGCCTGTTGCTTGAGCGGGGCGGCGAAGCTGATCGGCCCGACCTGGCGGCAGGCGATGGACGCTTCGGTCGGGTCTTCGGCGATGCCGAGCGTGCCTTTCACGCCGCCGGTGCGCGCGCGGGACACGTAGCAGGTCACGCCTTGCACGGCGGGATCGTCGTAAGCCTCGACGACGACCTTGTCCGAGCCGGTCATGCGGAAGTTGGTGTTCACGCTGCCGATCTGCTCGGCGTGGACAGTGCCGATGGCGAGTGTGCTCGCGCAAAGGGCCAGCGCGTGGCGCAGCAGGGCGGCGCAGCGGGTCGATTTCATGCGGATTCCCGTAAATGACGTGCCGATATTATCGGGCAGGGCGGGTGAGAGTCAGGCGTGGGCCGGAAGATCCATTGCATCATGCAATATGCGCAGCACGTCGATATGGCGAACCTGTTCGGCGCTGACGCGAAACATCACAAAATGCCGACCTCTACGTCTATTGTGTGCGACGTGAAGTGTCATGAGGCCTGGCGAGATTTCGTCCCGGTGACGCACGCCGGGTATCTCTGGACCAAACGACAGATCCTGCAGCGTGGTTGTGAGGGTGCGTGCATAGTCGCGTGCCTGCGCAGCGCCGAAATGCTCAGTAGACCAGCGCAGTATGTGGCGAAAATCTTTCTCGGCCAAAGCAGCAAGCCGGACGTGCCAGTCGCCCCCTGGCGTAATCATTGCGAGCGTTTCGTGGCTTCGGTGGGCGCGAGCACGTCATCGGTGATCGCATCGAGATACTCGCCCAAAGCTACGGCGGAGGAGAAATTGTTCAAG
>NZ_DASZJJ010000341.1:0-65527 GCF_035948235.1 Paraburkholderia sp.
ATTACGCGAGCGCGATGAGCGCTTCTGGCGCGATGGCAAGGCCCACGGCGGTGCCGCGCGCAAGTTCGACGCGGCCTGCGACATCGACGAAGAGCGCATCGGGCGCCGCGCCGCCGATGGTCAGCCGCGTGCGCTCGCCAAGAAAGGTCGATTGTTCGATTACGCCGCGTAGCGGAGCGTGGGCTGGATCGGCGAGGGTGGCGTCCTCGGGGCGAAAGAAGAGTTCTGTGGTGTCAGCCGAATGCGCCGTGTGGGTGTCGAGCTTGCCGCCCGTGGTAACGAGCGCGCCGTCGCGCCATTGTCCCGCGATCCGGTTGAGCGTGCCGACGAACTGCGCGACCGCGCGGCTCGCGGGCCGGTAATAGATCTCGCGCGGCGTGCCGATCTGCTCGATGCGTCCGGCGCTCATGACGACGACGCGATCGCCCAGTTCCATCGCTTCGGCTTGATCGTGCGTGACGTACACGGTGGTTACGCCCAGTTCGCGCAGCAGCGTGTTCATTTCGCCCCGCAGCGTATCGCGCAGACGTGCATCGAGGGCCGTGAGCGGCTCGTCGAGCAGCAGCACACGCGGACGCCGCGCCAGCGCGCGGGCAAGCGCGACGCGCTGGCGCTGGCCGCCCGAAAGCTGGCCGATGGGTTTGTCGGCATGGGCTTCCAGACGCATCATCGCGAGCAGTTCGTCCACGCGCTCGCGCGCGGCGGCGGCGCTCACGCGCGCAATCTTCAGACCGTAGCCGATATTGCCGCGCACGTTCAGGTTCGGGAACAGCGCGTAGTTCTGGAACACCATGCCGACCTTGCGACGCTCGATCGGCAGGGCGGTGACATCGTCGTCGCCGAAAAGCACCTGGCCGCCCGCGTCGGGTGTTTCCAGACCGGCGATCAGGCGCAGCGTGGTGGTCTTGCCGCAACCCGACGGGCCGAGCAGCACGAGCGTCTCACCCGCGCCGATCGACAGGTCGAGCGGTTCCAGCACACGCGTGCCGCGAAAGGTCTTGCAGCACTGCGTGAGCGTGATCGGCATTGAATCGAGTTTCATTGGGAATCCTGATGAATGCGCTTTCTGCCGCTATTTTTTCGGCTGCCGGGCGTGTGTGCGCCGAGCCATTGCATCGCCACGAGCAGTGGCATGGTCATCACGAAGAAGAGAATCGTGTAGGCGCTGCCGATTTCGATACGCATCGACGCGTAGGTATCGGCGAGGCCGACGGGCAGCGTTTTCGTGTCGGGCGTGTGCAGCATCCAGGTGAGGTTGAACTCGCCGATGGAGAGCGTGAGCACCGCGAGCGCGCCCGCCAGGATGCCGGGTCGCGCATTAGGCAGCACGATCGTGAAAAAGCGCTGCACGAAATTCGCGCCGAGGCTCGCTGCGCCTTCCTCCAGCGTGCGCAGATCCGCTGCGGCGCAGACGGCGCTCACGGGCCGCACCATGAACGGCAACGTGAAGATCACATGGCCGACCACGATAAAGGCCGCGCTCATGCGAAACGCGGAGAAACCGCCGTACACCACCAGCAGCGCGAGCGCGGAGGCGAGGCCGGGCAGCGCCACCGGCATCACGAGCAGTTCCTCGATCAGGCGCGAGACGCGCGTGCGGCTGCGCGCAAGCGCGTAGCCGGCGGGCACGCCCGCGACCAGCGTGATCGCAAGCGTGGCGGCGGCCACTTCGAGCGACAGGAAAACCGAGCCGTGGTATTGCGTCCACACTTCGTCGAGCCAGCGCAGCGTGAGGCCGCTCGCGACGCCGCGAAAGTAGTTCACGGTAAGGCCCGCGACGATCGACATGACCACCGGCACGACGAGAAACGCGCAGGTGGCGAGCGTGACAAACCACTGCGCCGCTGCGAGCCACGCGCGCGCGGAGGGCGGAGCGAGGCGCTTTCGTGCGCGCGATGCGGTCGGCGTGACGGCGGATCTCACGCGGCCGTCATCGACTTCGTTGCGTGGCACCGCGCTCATGCCGTCGCCGCGACGGACGCGCCTGTGAGACTGCGTGCAACCGTCAGCACGACCCAGGTCACGACGCCCAGCACGATCGAAAGGCCCGCCGCCGTCACCATGTTGGCGTTGAGCGTGAACTCGGTATAGATCGTCATGGGCAGCACGTCGATATCGGTGGCGAGCGTAAAGGCCGTGCCGAATGCGCCCATTGCGGTCGCGAAGCACACGGCTCCGGCGGCGATCAGTCCCGGCGTGAGCGCCGGCAGGATCACGTCGCGCGTCACGCGCCACGGCGACGCGCCCAGCGAGCGCGCCGCCTCTTCGAGCGACGCGTCGAACTGGCTGGCGCTGGCCATCACCGTGACGATCACACGCGGAATCGAGAAGTACAGATAGCCCAGGAACAGCCCCGCCATCGAATAAGCAAACACCCAGCGCTCGCCCGCGAGGCGCAGCGCGAGCGCGCCGATCAATCCCTGGCGCCCCGCGAGCATGATGACCATGAAGCCCACCACCACGCCCGGAAACGCGAGCGGAAATGTCAGCAGCGCGACCAGCACGCGGCGCGCGGGGAATTCGCGGCGCGCGAGCAGCATGCCGCAGACGGTGGAGAGCACGAGTGTGGCCAGCGTAACCGCAGCCGAGAGCAGCACGGTTTCCAGCAGGCTCGTCATATAGCGGCCATTCGTCAGGAGTGCGCGATAAGTCGCGATCAGATGACCATCGGCGCTGACCTGAACGAGCGCGACCATCGGCAGCAGCCAGAAAGCGAGGAATACCGCGAGTGCGGGCGCGACGAGCGCCACGCGCCAGCGCAGCGGGAAGGTGAGGTCGTGCATGGACGATAGATGTGGATGAAAGTAAGCGCAGCGCGGTCTAGTGCATGATCTGCAGATAACGCTCGCCGAAGGTCTGCTGCTGGCCCGCCATCTTCGCGAAATCGACGGGCTTCGCGCGCGCATAGTCGCTTGCGGGCAGGAACTTCGCGGCTGCGTCGGGCGAGAGCGCGCTCGCGCGCACGGGGCGCAGATAGGCATTGGCCCACAGCTTTTGTCCTTGATCGGAGAGCACGAAATCCAGCACTTTCCTGCCGTTTTGCGCGTGCGGCCCATTCTTCACGAGGCTCATCACATAGGGCACGGAAATCGTCCCTTCGGTAGGAATCACGAATTCGACGTTGGCGTGATCCTTATATTTCGCGCGATAGGCGTCGAAGTCATAGTCGAGCAGGATCGGAATCTCGCCCGAGAGCACGCGCGCGTAGGCGGTTTGCTTCGGCACGATCGGCTGGTTCGCCTTGAGCTTGCTGAACCAGTTCAGGCCGGGCTGGAAATTGTCGAGCGTGCCGCCGAGCGCGAGGTTCACGGCCACTGCACCCGCGTAGCCCACAAAGGCGCTCGACGGATCGAGGTAGCCGATCATGCCTTTGTATTCGGGCTTGAGCAGGTCCGCCCACGAGCGCGGCACCGGCCGGCCGTCGAGCGCGTCCTTGTTGACGAAAAAGCCCAGCGTGCCCGAGTGGATGGCGAACCAGTAGCCCTGCGGGTCCTTGAGGTTCGCGGGGATGTCGTCCCAATGCGCGGGCTTGTACGGTGCGATCACGCCCTTGTCCTTCGCCTGGAACGCGGACGATATGCCCAGATAGACGACATCGGCGACCGGGCTTTTCTGCTCGGCCATCAACTGCGCGATCGACTGGCCTGAGTTCTTGTTGTCGAACGGCACGCGGATGCCGGTCTGACGCTGGATCGCCTGAATCTGGCTCGCCCAGTCGGCCCATTCGGGCGGGCAGTTGTAGCAGATGGCGGTTTCGTCGGCGTAGGCAGGCGTCGATGTAACGACGCTGCTGGCCAGCGCGAAAGCGAGGCTGAGCGCCGTGCTGGCGGCGAGGGCGAAGCGGCGTATCACGTCGGGTCTCCTGGTCGGATGCGGTGCGAGGATGTGCCGAACCCCTGTGCGAGGCCCGGTAATGACTTGCGGATGCTGCCGTGTCTAGATGAGTGCGTCGCCGCGCGTTACGCCGCGTGCCGCCATGCTGCCCGTCGCGATGGCCGAGATCGTGCCGCCTTCGCGCAGCGTGTGTTCAAGCGTGAGGTCGAGCGTCGGGCCCGCGTATTCGCCGCTGATGCGCGCCATCAGACGCTGCCACGCGGCGCGGCCAATCTCGCCGTTAGGCGTGCCGATGCTCGCCAGCGGCGGCGCGAGCAACTCGCCCATCGCAAGGCCGTCGAAGCCGAGTATCGACATGTCCTGCGGCACCCGCAGGCGCGCGCGGCGCAGACCGCGCATCACGACCATCGCCAGCAGGTCGTTGCTGCAGAACAGCGCCGTGGGGCGCGCGGGGCCCGTGCTCAGATGCGCGAGCACCGATGGCGCGAGGGCTTCAGCGTTGAAATCGATCTCGAGCGCGGGTGCGGGCGTGAGGCCGGCCTGTTCCATTGCGTGAGCGTAGCCGGCGTAGCGCTGGCGCGCGCGGTCGGAGGCGGCGAGCGTGCCAGCGAGCATCAGAATGCGCCGGTGGCCGTGCGCAATCAGCATGCGCACGCCGTCGCAGGCGGCCTGGTGGTTATCGACGGACACCGAGGGGCGGCGCGTCGTGTCGTTGTGCATGAGCACGTAAAGCGGGCCGTCGGCGTCGAGTTCGTCGAGCAGCGGGTGGGTATCGGCGTCGGCGACCGTCAGGATCAGGCCCTCTACCCGTTGCGCGCGCAACGTTTCGATCGCGTGGCGTTCGCGCTGGGCGTCGTACTGCGTTGTCATCAGCATGAGGCGAAAGCCCTGCGCCGAAGCGAGTTCGTCGATGCCTTGCAGGCACTCCGCGAACACGGGATTGGCAAGCGTGGGCAGCACCACGCCGATCAGGCGCGTGCGCTCGCCGCGCAACTGGCGGCCAATCGGATTAGGGCGGAATTTGAGCGCATCGATCGCTTCGCGCACCTTGGCGAGCGTGACCGGATTGACCGTATGCGGTGCGTTGATTGCCCGTGAAACGGTGGCAATCGAAAAACCAGCGTGTGCAGCGACATCCTTGATGGTTGGCGTCATGCGGGCGGCCCGGGCGTTGTAAACGTTTTCGATGCGGCCGATTATGGAAAGCGCATGTGACCGGGCGATGACGCGGTGGCCTCTGAAGGCTTGGGAGGGCGCGTGCGGCAGTGGTAGAATCCCGTCCGCCCTGCCGGCGTGATGAAATTGGTAAACATAGCGGACTTAAACACAGATTGAGTGCCCAGCCGGAAACGGCCGGTGCAGAACCCCTCAAATTCGGCGAAACCCCTGGGACCAGGCGGCGCGAAAGCGCCCGGTGCCGAGGCGACGCCGAGCCAAGCCGGCTGGCGCGCAAGCGTCGGCATGGAAGGTGTAGAGACTAGACGGGGGGCGCCTAAGGTTCGAAAGCCCGTGCGGCTGCAATGCACGAGGTTTCCCGGCTACGGCGAAGGCATAGTCCAGCGCACGAACGCCGCTTGTGTCCGATACGGTTTTGTACGTTCGATACATAAGCGCGCGGCGTCTAAAGACGTAGTGTGACGAAAATCCGCCGCCTCACGGCTTACCGGTTCAAGTCCGGTCGCCGGCACCAGGGCCACCCTGAACATGCTTCGCAAGAAGCCCTGAAACCCGCGATAGCGCAAAGCTTCGCGGGTTTTTTGTTGTGCGTTTCAGTGTCGATCTGCGGGAGTGGCGCCGCAAACGTTGGCCGTTTGGCGCGAGAGAGCGCGCATGCGCAAACGCGAGAGATACGCGGCCGTTTTGCGGGCGCGCGGTGGGCGCGTGAAGAGCGGCAGCACCGATCGGCGGCAATCCAGCCGCGAACCGGATCAGGCCGCGCAGCGCCCGATTATCGGCCGATCTGGCCGGTACGCGGATTCACCAGCCGGGCAAAACCGAACAAGGCGGCAATGGCGAGCGGCGAAGCGATATAGAAAGCGGTCAGCATGATACGAACTGAGACGAACCGTAACAAAATGTGTCATCAGTGTAGCTTGCCGATGCGATTTGAGTATCAGGGAGAACGACAACAAACTGTTGCGCAACTGCAGGGTTGGAGCGAGGAGGCGGTGGGAGTCAGGCTGGAACGCTTGATGGGCGGGGCTTTGCGCGATCTGGAGCGGGGCAGCTAGATGCAGTCGAATACCACCTCTACTGTCTGGGCGGTGACGCCGCGTAGCCCTTCGCTGTGGACTTCGACGGTATGCATCTCTTGTTTGCGCTTGTGGCAGTAGGCTTGCGCTTCCTTGATGCCAGCGCTGCGCACGCGATTCCATGAAACGATGTCCCACCGCGCGCGGCTCGTCACGGAAAAATGTCCATCCTGTCTTGAATTGATACCGGTCACCGACGTGCACGCCGTCAGCATGCCGAGCCCGAGCAACAGGATGCTACCTTTCATAGATTCCCCTTGATTGCGCACCATTGTCGCCGCCAAACATCGGCATTGGCAACCCGAAAGAAAGGTTAGCAGACGTTAAGGTCGCAATGAGTCAAGCGCGCGCAGCAAGGGCGCCGCCGGCGGAAGGAAGGGGAATGTTCGTGCCCGTCGCGGTATGCCGCAAGGGGCGAGAAAAGCCGCTGATCGTCGGATCGCGGCTTTATTCGAAATGCGAATCAGACGCGCGCTAAAACGATTGCCTTAGTGGGAAGCGCGCGCGATTCGCCGTGGAAATCAGTCGTGACCGACTACAGAGCCGACCTGTGCCTGACCGGAGACAAGGCACGAAGACATGAAGTTTTCGCCCTGACTGCGCGCGCCAATTGAGCTAAAACCGCGCGCCAGCGCTTCGAGCCGAACCAGTTCAGAACCCTTCGCGCAGGAGACCGCGCCGCGCTCGTGCGCCTGCACACGAGTCAGGACACGATTCCCGACGAGCAGTGCAAGGATGATGACGATGCCAATGTTGAATACCTGTCTCATGATTTCGCCTCCTGTACGTTCAGACTAGCGCAGGCTATTAAGCAATGAATCCAGGAGTTTCCCGGCGATGCGCTGCAGCACATGCGGCGCATAAATCGACCTTGATTTTCTGCGTAAAGATGCTTCGGCATCCTGCTTTTATGAGGGCCGATCCGCTTTGCCTTATGCAGTAAGGCGATGGCGCCGGAAACCTGATGACAGACCGGCCATTGCGACGCAGCAATGTCGCGTCGCGTCACGCGGTTTGTCTGCTAACCAATGTAATCCCGGACAGAAATAATCGTGCGTGGCAGATCGACACGGCGTTTTTGCCGGCGATTTTGAGGTTTGATTTCGATTAGATTTTTATGACCGTACCAGTTGGGAAAAGCCATCGGGATGAAATCTCATCAATCTTGAATTGGATCGCACAATGCTGCACCATCGATGGTCCGGTCCTCTTTTTTGCCATCTTTTTCCCGGTTCTCTCAGGCGAGGTGAGTAATGCAACTGATTGGCATGATGGATTCTCCCTACGTGCGCCGCGTCGCGATCGCGCTTCATGTGCTCGGCTTGCCGTTCGAGCATCGCAGCGTGTCGGTGTTCAGGCAGTACGACGAGTTCGCGCAGGTCAACCCGGTCGTGAAGGCGCCCACGCTGGTCGATGACGATGGCACGGTGCTGATCGATTCCACGCTGATCCTCGACTACCTCGACCACAAGGTGCCGGCCGCGCAGCGTCTGCTGCCGGAAGAACGCCAGGAGCGTACCTTTGCGCTGCGCGTGAACGGTTTTGCGCTGGCGGCGATGGAAAAGACGATCCAGCAGGTCTACGAGCGCCAGTTGCGGCCCGAGGAGCGCCAGCACGAGCCCTGGTTCGAGCGCGTGAACGCGCAGATGCACGCGGCCTGGGGCGTGCTCGACAAACTCATCGAAGGGCGGCAGGGCTGGCTGTGCGCGGGGCGGATCACGCAGGCCGATATCACAGCGGCCGTGGCGTGGCGCTTCACGCAATTCGTGCTGCCCGGCGCCGTCGATCCGGCCCGATATCCCGCCGTTGCCGCGCTTTCCCTGCGCGCGGAGGCGTTGCCGGAATTCGTTGCGACGCCGCTGGAGTGACGCTGGGGTAGTTCGAGGCCGCGCCGCTAGCCGCAAACCCTTGTCCTGCCGCCCGAACAGCGATTGTTCGACTTTGGCGACAAGTGACTTCGCGCGCAGGCCATTTATCGGCGGACGCTACATTCCTAGAATGGCTTCCATGTTAATGCCGCTGCGTCACGTCGACGCGGCGGCCGCAGTGGGAGCCGTCATGAAAGACTTTATCGAACGACAACTGTATCAGCCAGCACTGGTCCTGCCGATGGTGGACCTGATGCAGCTGATGGTGTCGCTCGACTTCAACATGGGCCAGATCGGGCTGCTGGTCGCGACGCGCGGTGCGCGTGCGGCGTTCCAGCGCTCGCGCGACCTCTGGTGCGCGAGCCATGGCTGCGCAGCGCCTGGCGAAAGCGTGCACTGAGCGATCTCACTGAGCGATCTTCAAAACCGCGCAGGCGGCAACGACCCCACACACCACGCAGATTTCACGTTTCCCCCCCGACGCGCAGCGGCATCGCCCGTTTGCTGTTGTGCTGTCACCCTGTAGGCCACCCCATGATCCGGGGTGGCTTTTTTTTGCATTTTTCTCGCGCTTTTTCTCGATTTCCGATCCGAAACTCGCCCGGCCGCGCTCGCGTGGCCCGTGACGCCGCCGGCGTAACATGACGCGAACGTAGTGACACCCCGGGCACGCATACCACGCACGGCACGCGCCGTGCGCGCACCAAGTCCTTCACGACAGGGAGAGCGGCATGGCACAGCGATTCGATGCAATCGTGATCGGCACGGGACAGAGCGGGCCGCCGCTGGCGGTGCGGCTTGGCGCGAGCGGGCGCAAGACGGCGATCATCGAACGCGCGGCGTTCGGCGGCACCTGCGTGAATGTCGGCTGCACGCCGACCAAGGCCTATGTGGCCAGTGCGCGCGCCGCGCATGTCGCGCGGCACGCGGCGGACTACGGCGTGCGCATTGGCGATGGCGTGGGCCATTGCGATGTAAGTGTCGATCTTGCCGCCGTGAAAGCGCGTAAGGACGCCATCATCGGCGCGTCGCGCGACGGCGTCGAGCGCTGGCTGCGCCAGGCGAAGAACGTCACGGTGCTGCAGGGGCACGGTCGCTTTACGGGGCCAAATACGGTCAGCGTCATGTCCGAAGGCGGCCATATCGAAGCGCTCGAAGCCGACGAAATTTTCATCAATACCGGCACCCGCGCGGCGGTGCCGCCGGTGCCCGGGCTCGAGCGCATCTGGTACGAAACGAATTCCACGATTCTTTCGCTCACCGAATTGCCCACGCATCTCGCGATCTGCGGCGGCAGCTACGTGGCGCTCGAATTCGCGCAGATGTTCCGCCGCTTCGGCAGCCGCGTGACGGTGCTGGTGCGCGGCGAGCGCATTCTCACGCGCGAGGACGACGACGTCGCCAAAGGCGTGCAGGACGTGCTGGTGCGCGAAGGCGTGGAGTTTCGCTTCGGAAACTCGCCGCAAGGCGTCGAGCCGCTGGGCGCGACGCCTGGGCACGGCATCCGCATCACGCTCGGTGGCGAGACGCTCGACGTTTCGCATCTTTTGTTCGCGACCGGGCGCATTCCCAATACCGACGATCTCGGCCTCGAAGCCGCCGGTATCGAGCGCGACCGGCATGGCCTGATTCCCGTCGACGGGCAATTGCGTACGCGCGTCGCCGGGGTTTGGGCGCTCGGCGACGTGAACGGACGCGGCGCTTTCACGCACACCTCCTACGACGATTACCAGATCGTCGCCGCCAATCTGCTCGACGGTGCGAACCGCAGCGCCGATACGCGCATTCCGGCCTATGCCGTGTTCGTGGACCCGCCACTGGCGCGCGTGGGCGCCAGCGAGCGCGAAGTGCGCGAAAGCGGCAAGCCCGCGCTGATCGCCACCATGCCGATGTCGCGCGTGGGCCGTGCACGCGAGCGCGGCGAGACCGATGGCTTCATGAAGGCGCTGGTCGATGTGCAGACGAAGCGCATTCTTGGCGCGACGATCTTCGGCATTGAAGGCGACGAGGCGATTCATACCTTCATCGACACGATGACGGCCGATGCGCCGTACACCACGCTGCAATTTGCGATGCACGTTCATCCGACCGTGAGCGAACTCGTGCCGACCTTGCTCGACGGTTTGAAGCCGCTCGTATGAGCGCGCCAGGCAATCTGTTCGAAGGCATCGACGCGGGGGCGCAGGAGGAAGTGTTCGAGCGCCTCGTCGCTCAGTCGGGCGTGCTGATCGAGCGCATTGTCTCGACGGGGCAGGCGAGTCCCGATGGCTTCTGGTACGACGATCCGCGCGACGAGTGGGTGGTGTTGCTCGCGGGTGCGGCGGAACTGGAATTCGAGGCGTCAGGCGGCCCGCGGGCGCGCCTGAAGCCAGGCGACTACGTACACATTCGCGCGCATTGCCGGCATCGGGTGGCGTGGACGGACCCGCGCGCGCCGACGGTCTGGCTCGCCGTATACTTCGACGCTTGAGCCACGCGTCGTGCGCTTTTCCCTGATCATCGAAGTCGTCCATGCCCCAAACACCGCTACGCGTCGCGCTGGTTTCCGATACGCACAATCTCGTGCGCCCCGAGCTTTTGACGTTCGTGCAGGGCTGCGACGCGATCATCCACGCAGGCGACATCTGTGCGCCCGAAGTGCTCGACCAGCTTGGCCGCATCGCGCCCTTGACGGCGGTGCGCGGCAACAACGATCGCGGTGCGTGGGCCGATGCGCTGCCGGTGCAGACCGTGGTGGAAATCGGTGGCGTGTCGATTGTCGTCGTGCACGAGTTGCCCGATCTGCGCGGCGATCCCGCTTCGCAGGGCATCGCCATGGTCGTGAGCGGGCATTCGCACAAGCCCGCGCAGGAAACGCGCGACGGCGTGCTCTATGTGAATCCCGGCAGCGCGGGGCCGCGCCGCTTCAAATTGCCGATCAGCGCCGCGATGCTGACGATTGGAAACGGCGGCGTATTGCAGGTTGAGCACACGTTGCTGATCAATTGATCGCAGCGCGCAAACGCAAAAAAGGCCAGCACGAAGCTGGCCTTTTTCACGACTTTCCGATCGGAAAGTTTTGACTTACACGCGTGCCGGCATGGCCGCGTAGTCGTCGTCCATCTCGCGGGCGAGACGCACGCCGCGCAGCACCGCATGGGCTTCGGCGCGGGTGCTCACGCTAGGCGCCGAACCCGGCAGCGGGCGACGCGCCGTTTCATGCAGCGCCAGCACCGAGATGATGCCGACCACGGCCGCGCCCATCAGATAGTACGCGGGCATCATCAGGTTTTGCGTGTGCTCGACGAGCCAGGCCGCGACCAGCGGCGTGGTGCCGCCAAACAGCGAAACCGACACGTTGAAGCCGATGGCGAGCGCGCCGTAGCGGATCGCGGTCGGGAACAGCGCGGGCAGCGCCGAGGGCATCACACCCGTGAAGCACGACAGCAGCGTGCCCAGAATCAGCAGGCCGAGGAACACCGGCACCAGCGCGCCCGTCTGGATCAGCGTGAGCGAGGGAATCGCCAGCACGATCAGGCCGACACAGCCCGCGAGCATCACCGGCTTGCGGCCGATCGCGTCCGACAGGCGGCCGAAGGCCAGCGTCATCGGGATCATCAGCACCATCACGGCGAGCACGACGAACAGACCGTGCGTTTCGTTGAAGTGCAGCGTCGCCGACAGATAGCTCGGCAGGTACGAGAGCGCCATGTAGTCGGTCACGTTGAAGATCAGCACGAGACCCACGCACAGCAGGAAGGGGCGCAGATGTTGCGTGAGCAGCGAGTTCATCGTGAGCTTCGGACGCGCAGTCTCTTCGGCTTCGCGCAGCTCGGCTTCCTTCTTGAACGCCGGCGTTTCTTCCAGCTTCATACGGATGTACAGACCCACGATGCCAAGCGGCCCCGCGATCATGAACGGCACGCGCCAGCCCCAGTCGAGCAGTTGCTGGTGCGAGAGCAGGGCCGTCAGCACGGCCACCGTGCCCGCGCCGAACACATAGCCGATCAGCGTGCCGCACTCCAGGAAGCTGCCCATGAAACCGCGGCGCTTGTCGGTGGCGAACTCGGCGATGAAGGTCGCCGCGCCGCCGTACTCGCCGCCGGTCGAGAAGCCCTGCACCAGACGCGCGACCAGCAGCAGTATGGGCGCTGCAATGCCGATCGAGTGATACGACGGGATCAGGCCGATCGCGAACGTGCCGCAAGCCATCATGATCATCGTCATCGCCAGCACGCGCTGGCGGCCGATACGGTCGCCGAGCGGCCCGAACACCATGCCGCCAATCGGGCGCACGAGGAAGGCGGCGGCAAAGGTGCCGAAGGTGGCGATCAACTGTGCCGAAGGGTTGCTCGACGGGAAAAATACCTGGCCGAGCGTGACGGCGATGTAGCTGTACACGCCGAAGTCGAACCATTCCATGGCGTTACCGAGTGCCATGGCGCCGACGGCGCGTTTGAGGAGGCTTTTGTCGACGATCGTAATGTCGTCGATTGTCAGGTCGGTCTGGGCCGACGAGCCGGAAGTGGAAGCGGTCAAGGTCTGCATCTCCAATGACTGCGACGAACTCCATCAGAGCTCGCCACGGTTGCCGGAGAGTGCCGTTTCGCGATAGCGGCCGTTGTCGATGACAACCTTGGGCTGCAAAGTCGGGCTGCGGGCCGCGCGTGAACGCCGCAAATGGAGCGTCCGGTCCGGCTGCGAGGCAGTCGGCGCGCGAATGGCATGCTGAATGTCGCGAAACGACACTCGATCGAATTGTGCGTATGCGTTGCGCCTGCGTGGCCTTGTTGGGGGGCAGGGCACATGTGACGCTGGACCAGCACGAGGGTGCCCGGTGAAGCGTCGCTGAAACGAAAAAGAATGTCCGTGTGGCGGATCGTTCTTCTTGTATGAAAACACTCAGACGGAAGGCGGTTTTGGGTGCCGGTCTGAATGCAATTGATGGCTAATGCCTGTTGAAAGAAGCGACATGATAGCACGATAACTGAAGATCGTGCAAACGGCCCCTTCGACGGGGTTCTTGCGGGCGGCCGCCAGGCCTTGCGGGACGGGGGATTGCGGCGATTCGGGCGGCCGTTCTAACGGGCCGTGAATCCGCATGAAGCGCATAAAAAAACCGCGCTCGACGGCGCGGTTTTTGCGGGGTTTCGCGTGCCGGAATCCCGTCGGGGACGGATCGGGTGGCACGGCTTCGAGGAAGCTTAAGCTTGGGTCGGCGGCACGTAGCCCGAAGCCTGATCGGCGCCGTCACCGAAGAAGTACTTTTCGGTCTGCTTCATCAGGTACTGGCGCGCGCGCGGGTCGGCCATGTTCAGGCGGTTCTCGTTGATCAGCATGGTCTGCTGCTTGAGCCAGCCTTGCCACGCTTCCTTCGAGACGCTTTCATAGATGCGCTTGCCGAGTTCGCCCGGCAGCGGCGGGAAATCGAGACCTTCGGCTTCCTTGCCGAGCTTCGCGCATTGGATCATACGGGCCATGCTGTGCTTCTCCTAAGTCGTATGTGTGGGTGACAGTCGCTTCATCCGCAGATGAGGGCGCTCAGAGCTGTTTCATCAGCACGAGCGATTTGCGCTGCCAGTTATAGAGGCGGCGGCGGTCTTCGGGCAGGTCGTCGACCGTGGCCTTGACGAAGCCGCGCTTGAGGAACCAGTGTTCGGTGCGCGTGGTGAGCACGAAGATGCGCGTGAGGCCGCGTGCGCGGGCGCGCTGCTCGATCCGGCGCAGCAGGCGCTCGCCGTCGCCGGAGCCTTGTGCTTCGGGCGACACCGTGAGGCACGCCATTTCGCCGATGCGTTCCTGCGAGTACGCGTAGAGCGCCGCGCAGCCGAACAGCACGCCATCGTGCTCGATTACCGAGAAATGGTCGATGTCGCGCTCGATCTGGTGACGGCCGCGCCGCACCAGCGTGCCGTCCGTTTCGAGCGGTTCGATCAGCGTCAAAATGCCGCCGACGTCGTCGGGCGTGGCTTCGCGCAGGCTTTCCAGGTTCTCGTACGAGATCATGGTGCCCACGCCATCGTGCAGGAACAGTTCGAGCAGCAAACCGCCGTCGAGCGCATAAGGAATGATGTGCGCGCGGCCCACGCCGCCACGGCAGGCGCGAATCGAATGCTTCAGATAGAAACCGGCGTCGCCCAGCACCGTGCCGCTTTCCTGCAGCTTGTAGGCGTCGTCGAGCGACATTTCGCGGATCAGTTCGCCTTCCTCGCCGATCAGACCCTGCGTTTCCGTGAGGAACACGATCTTGTCGGCGCGCAGCGCGATGGCGGCAGCGGACGCTACATCTTCCATCGACAGATTGAACGCTTCGCCTGTGGGCGAGAAACCGAGCGGCGAAAGCAGCACGAGCTTGCGGCTGGCGAGCGAGTGACGGATCGAATCGGCGTCGATCTTGCGCACCACGCCGGTGTGCTGGAAATCCACGCCGTCGAGAATGCCGACCGGGCGCGCCGTCACGAAGTTGCCGGACACCACGCTGATGTGCGCGTGCGCCATCGGCGTGTTCGGCAGACCCTGGCTGATGGCGGCTTCGATATCGAGACGCACTTCGCCGGCGGCTTCCTTGGCGGATTCGAGCGCGCGGGCATTGGTGATGCGCATGCCGTGCGAGAACTCGGATTCGACGCCGTGCAGGCTCATCTGTTCTTCGACCTGCGGGCGCGAACCGTGCACCAGCACGATCTGGATGCCCATGGCCTGTAGCAGCGCGATGTCGGCGACGAGCGCGTTGAGCAGGTTCTGGTGCACCACCTCGCCGCCGAAACCGACGACGAAAGTCTTGCCCTGGAATGCGTGGATGTAGGGCGCGACCGATCGCATCCAGTCGACGAATTGCGCGTGCTGCGCGGCCTGCTGGGCAGCATGCTCTGAGGCGGATTCCGCGGCGGCGGCGGAAGCCGGCGCATTCGCGGTGGCGGGGACGAGGTCGGTTTGGGAATTCATGCCCGGGATTATAATGCGCCCCCATGTCGAATGTACCCAAAAGACCTGCCTCGGCGCAGGGCAGCAACACCCCCGGCGGGAAAGACGCGGCGCACGGCGGCGCGCAGGAAAAACGCGCGTCGCAAAAGTATGGCGATGGGCAGAATCTCGCGTCGACGGACCGGCTGGCCGCGCTGATGAAGGGCGGGGCGCTGGGCGGCGCGCGCGTGCAGGACAAGCGCGCGGCCACGCCGGCGCAGGCCGCGCCGGTGCGCCCGCAGAAGCCGGCGCAAACGCAGCCGCCGCAAACGCCGCAAACGCCGCAAAGCGTTGCGCCCGCGAAGCAGGGCGAGCAAGCGCAAGCCGCAGCGAAACCCGCGCCGCAGGGGCAGGGCAAAACGCGCGATGAGCGACGCGTGAGCGAAGTCCGTGCTGAAGCTAATGAGCGCGCGAACGCGCCGGCCGCCGTCGCGCAAACCGCGGCACAAACCACCACGCCCGGCGAAGCGCAGCAAACGCGCGGGCAACGCCAGCAGCCACGCGAAGCCGGCGCGCAGTCGCAACCCGCGCGCAATCCGCAGCCGCGCGCGCAACAGCCGCAACGTCAACCGCAGCAAGCACAGAAGCAAGCACAGCAGCCGAAGCCACCGCGCCAGAACGCGCCGCGCCCGGCGAAACCGCAATCCGATCGCCCGCCGCGCGCAGAAAAAGCCGCCGCCGAAGCCAATCGCGAGTCACAACCGCAGCAGCGTGCCCCGCGCCCCGAGCGTGAACCACGCGAACCGCGCGAAGCCCGCGCCCCGCGTGCTCCACGCGCACCGGTCACGCCCAACCCGATCCCGCCGATCACCTTCCCCGAAGCGCTGCCGGTTTCCGGCCGCCGCGAGGAAATTGCGCGCGCGATCGCCAATAACCAGGTCGTGATCGTCAGCGGCGAAACCGGCTCGGGCAAAACCACGCAGTTGCCGAAAATCGCACTCTCGCTCGGGCGTGGCCTCGGCGCGGGCGGCAGCGGGCTGATCGGCCACACGCAGCCGCGCCGGATTGCGGCATCGGCGACCGGGCGGCGCATCGCCGAAGAACTCGGCACGCCGTTTGGCGAAGTGGTCGGCTACAAGGTGCGGTTTACCGACAATCTGTCGCCGGGCGCGTCGGTCAAACTCATGACCGACGGTATTCTGCTCGCCGAAACGCAGACCGATCCGCTGCTAAAAGCCTACGACACGCTGATCATCGACGAAGCGCACGAGCGCAGCCTGAACATCGATTTTCTGCTGGGCTATCTGAAGGAAATCCTCGTCAAGCGGCCCGATCTGAAGCTGATCGTCACCTCCGCGACCATCGACGCCGACCGTTTCGCACGCCACTTCGGCAGCGACGAAAAGCCCGCGCCCGTGATCGAAGTGAGCGGGCGTCTGTATCCGGTCGAAGTGCGCTATCGCCCGGTGCAGGAAGACAGCCCGGCGGTGAAGAACGCGCAGGGCACCGCGCCGCGCGAAAGCAAAAAGTCGCAACGCGACACGGATCGCGATCTGATGGACGCGATCGTCGACGCCGTGGACGAGTTGTGCCGCGAAGGCTCGGGCGACGTGTTGGTGTTCCTGCCCGGCGAGCGCGAGATTCGCGACGCCGCCGAGGCGCTGCGCAAACACCATCCGCCGCACACGGAAATCCTGCCGCTGTTCGCACGTCTTTCCGCGCAGGAGCAGGAGCGCGTGTTCAAGTCGTCGAACGCGCGCCGTATCGTGCTCGCGACCAACGTGGCCGAAACTTCGCTCACGGTGCCGGGCATCCGCTACGTGGTGGATACGGGCCTTGCGCGCGTGAAGCGCTATTCGTACCGCAACAAGGTCGAGCAACTGCAGATCGAGTCGATCTCGCAGGCCGCCGCGAACCAGCGTGCGGGCCGTTGCGGGCGCGTGGCCGACGGTATTTGCATCCGCCTCTACGAGGAATCCGACTACATCGCGCGGCCGCGTTTCTCCGATCCGGAGATTCTGCGCTCGTCGCTCGCGGCCGTGATTTTGCGCATGAAGTCGCTGCATCTCACCGCAATCGAGACGTTCCCGTTTATCGAGCCGCCGCCGGGCCGCGCCATTGCGGACGGCTATCAACTGCTCAACGAACTGGGCGCCGTCGATGACGACAACGCGCTCACGCAGCTTGGCCGCGAACTCGCGCGCCTGCCGCTCGATCCGCGCGTGGGTCGCATGATTCTGGCCGCGCGCGACGAGCAGTCGCTGCGCGAAGTGCTGGTGATCGCGAGCGCGCTTTCCGTGCAGGATCCGCGCGACCGGCCGATCGAGGCGCAGGAGCAGGCCGACCAGGCGCATCGCCGTTTCGCGGACGAGCGCTCCGAATTCCTCCAGTGGCTCAAGATCTGGGCGTGGTTCGAGGACGCCGTCGCGCACAAGAAGTCGAACAAGCAACTGGTCGATTCCTGCCGCGCGAATTTCCTCTCGCATCTGCGGCTGCGCGAGTGGCGCGACGTGCATTCACAATTGTTGACGGTGGTGCGCGAGCACGGCTGGCGCATCAACGAATCCGACGCGACTTACGAGCAGATCCATCACGCGCTGCTGACCGGGTTGCTCGGCAATATCGGCCTGAAAGCCGAGGACGAGCCGCATTTCCTCGGCGCGCGCAGCATCAAGTTCCATTTGTGGCCGGGTTCGGCGCTGGTCAAGAAGGCGGGGCGCTGGGTCGTGGCCGCCGAACTCGTGGAGACGAGCCGCCTCTACGCGCGCTGTATCGCGAAGATCGAGCCGGAATGGCTCGAAAAGGTCGGCGCGCATCTGCTGAAGACGTCGCTTTCGGAGCCGCATTGGGAAAAGCGCGCGGCGCAGGTGAGCGCATTCGAACGCGGTGTGCTCTACGGCCTCCCGGTGTATCAGCGCCGCCGCGTGGCGTTCGGCAAACAGGACCCGGCGCGCGCGCGCGAGCTGTTCATTCGCGGCGCGCTGGTGGAAGGCGAATTCGACACGAAGCTGCCGTTCTTCGCGCACAACCGCAAGCTGCTCGCCGATATCGAGCAGCTCGAACACAAGTCGCGCCGCCAGGACGTGCTGGTCGACGACGAGCTGATTTTCGGTTTTTACGATCAGGCGATTCCCGAGGGCATTTACTCGGGTGCGCCGTTCGAGCGCTGGTATCGCGACGAGGTGAAGAAGAGCGGCGAATCCGAGGACAAGCTGCGTCTGCTGTATCTCTCGCGCGACGATCTGATGCGCCACGAGGCGGCCGGCGTGACGACCGAGCTGTTCCCGAAGCGCATGACGATGTCGGGCGTGGCGATGGCGCTCACGTATCACTTCGAGCCGGGCTCGCCGCGCGACGGCGTGACGCTTGCAGTGCCGCTCTACGCGCTCAACCAGGTCGACGCGCGGCGCTGCGAATGGCTCGTGCCGGGCATGCTCAAGGAGAAGGCGCAACTGCTGCTGAAGTCGCTGCCGCAGAAACTGCGCCGCCATTGCGTGCCGCTGCCCGAGTACGCGGCCGGTTTCGCCGATCGCGTGGGCGGCGAGCGCTTCGGCGCGGGCGGGCTGCTCGAAGGGCTCATCCTGGATGTGCGCGAGCAGAAGCAGCTTCAGTTGAAGACCTCGGACTTCAAGCTTGAGACGCTGCCCGCGCATCTGTTCATGAACTTCAAGGTGATCGACGAGCACGGTCGCCAGCTTGCGATGGGCCGCAACCTCGCACAGTTGCGCGCGGAACTCGGCGCGCAGGCGCAGCAGCAGTTCCAGAAGCTCGCCAGCGCCACCGCGCTGGCGGCGCTGGAAACGCGCGCACAGGGCGAGGGCGCTGCAACAGCAGAAAATTCGCCATCATCGCAGCAGGCCGCGCCAAAGAAGCCCAACGCTCCGCAAACGCCTGCGCCCGGCGATGCACCCGCCACCGCGCTGTACGAAAACCTCACCACGTGGAATTTCGGCAAGCTGCCCGAGCTGCTGGAAATCCGCCGGGGCGGCCAGACGCTATTCGGTTATCCGGCGCTGGTCGACCGCGGCTCGCATTGCGACGTCGAGGTGTTCGATTCGCCGGAAGAAGCCGCGCGCATCCATCGCGCGGGCTTGCGGCGTCTCTTTGCGCTGCAGTTGCGCGAACCGATCCGCTATCTGGAGAGAAACCTGCCGGGTCTGCGCGAAATGGCGATGCAGTTCATGGCGCGTGCCACCCAGGAAGAATTGCGCGATCAACTGGTCGAACTCGCGCTCGATCGCGCCTGCCTGCAAGACCCGCTGCCCGACGACGACGCAAGCTTCCACGCGCGCAAGGACGAAGGGCGCGGGCGCCTCTCGTTGCTGGCGCAGGAGATTGCGCGGCTGGTCGGCCAGATTCTTGCGGAATATGCGTCGCTGGCGAAAAAGCTCGTGCAGGCCAAGGCCTTTGGCGCACCGGCTGCGGACATGCAGGCGCAGGTCGATGCGCTCATCAGCAAGCGTTTCATTCTGGACACGCCGTACGCGCAACTGGTGCACTTCCCGCGTTATTTGAAGGGCGTGGCGCTGCGCATCGACAAGCTGCGCGCCGATCCGGCCCGCGACGCACGTCAGGCCGCCGAGTTCCAGCCGCTCGCGCAGCAGTATCAGCGCGCGCTCTCGCAACGCGGCGGCGTGTTCGATGCGCGTCTGAGCGAATTCCGCTGGCTGCTCGAAGAATTGCGCATTTCGCTCTTCGCGCAGGAATTGCGCACGCCGATGCCGGTGTCGGTCAAGCGGCTCTACAAGGTCTGGGAATCGATGCAGCGCTGAAGGTGCGAGCGCGTCACGTCCGCATTGCGGGCCATAACAGTTGATCGAAATTGTTCGAAAAAGGGGCGCCCGTTGCGCCCCTTTCATATTTCAGTGGCCCTACGTCAACCTTGCGAACCTGCAGGCGTTCTACAATCACAGATCTGCCAGGGAACGACACTTCATGCGTACAAACGAATTCCGCCGTACCGCTGCACGCTTCGCGAAACGGGCTGCCATGTTTGCCTGCTCCGCACTCGTCGGCGCCGCGCTCACCACGGTGATGCCGAGCATCGCGCACGCGAACAACATCATCGTGCTCAATTCGGGTGAGGCCACACTGAGCCTCATCGACGACAAGACGCATGAACTCGTCGGCACGGTGCCCACCGGCAAGGAGCCGCATCACCTGTTTCCCACGCCGGACAATAGCTCGCTGATCGTCGCGAATTCGGTGTCCAACAACCTGTTGTTCGTCGATCCGAAAACCGGCAAGCCGCAGCGCTGGATCGAGAACATCGAAGATCCGTATCAGCTCGGTTTTTCGCCTGACAACAAGTGGTTCGTGACCACCGGCCTGCGCCTCGATCGTCTGGATATCTATCACTACGGCGGCGCGGGGAATTTCACGGTCGCCAAACGCCTGCCGCTGTCGGCCATGCCCAGCCATCTTGCGTTCACGAAGGACAGCAAGATCGTGTTCGTTTCGCTGCAGGTGTCTGGCGAAATCGCGGCGGTCGATCTGGCCTCGCAGCAGGTGCTCTGGAAGATGAAGGTCGGTCCCGCGCCCGCCGGCCTGTGGATGACACCCGGCGAAAAATACCTGCTGGTCGGCATGACGGGCGCCGATTACGTGGCGGTAGTGGACTGGCGCAACCAGAAGATCGTCAAGACGATCCAGGTGGGCAAGGCGGCGCATAACTTCCGCTCGATGGTGGATGGCCGCCACGTGCTGGTGTCGAGCCGCGTCTCGAACGTCATCAGCATCATCGACGAGGAATCGCTCGAAAAAGTGGGCGAGATCAACGGTCTGATGCCCGGACCCGACGACATGGAACTCTCCGCCGACAAGCGCTGGCTGTGGGTGACGTTCCGCTTCGCGAAGCATATCGGCCTGATCGACATGCAGACGAAGAAGCTCGTGAAGACGATTCCCGTGGGCCGCTCGCCGCACGGCATCTACTTCTACGACCGCGCGCCGGTCATGTCGCCCAACGGCGCATAACTTTCCGCATCACTTCCTTTAAGCGCCGCTACCCATGTTCGCCATGCTCGCTTCCTGCGCACACTGGGTAGCCGCCGGCGCCGATAACTTCGTCTCCTGGCTCCAGACGCTTCTGTACGTGAACGTCCTGCAGCCGGCGTTGTTCGACGCCGGCTTCATGGATGTCGACGAAGACACCTTCGACGCCCTCTACTGGGTGATCGTCGGCGTGCTGGAAATGGTGGCGATGTACGCGTTGCTGCGTCCGCTCGAAGCGCTCATGCCCGCCGAAAAATGGGGCGACCGCAAGGGCGTGGGTGTGGATGCCGTCTATACCTGGGTCACGCGCCTGGGCATCCTCAATCTGTTTTTCTTCTTCGCCATGCAGCCCGCGTTCGACCGCGCGCAAAGCTGGCTGCGCCTGCACGGCGTGATGAGCGTCGATATCGACAATCTCTGGCCCGGCGTGACGACAGTGCCAATCGTGGCCTTCGCGATCTATCTGGTCGTGCTCGACTTATTTGGCTACTGGTATCACCGGCTTTCGCACCGTTACAGCCTCTGGTGGGAGTTGCATGCGGTCCATCACAGCCAGCGCAAGATGTCGTTCTGGTGCGATAACCGCAACCATCTGCTCGACGTGCTGGGGCAGTCGTGCATGTTCGCGGGCATCGCGCTCGTGATCGGCGTGCCGCCGGCGCAGTATGTCGTGCTGGTGGCGCTCACGAATTTCGTGCAGAACGTGCAGCACGCGAATATCCGCCTGCATTTCGGCTGGCTTGGCGAGCGGCTGCTGGTGAGCCCGCGCTTTCACCGGCGGCATCACGCCATCGGTTACGGCCATGAGGGCACGACCTACGGCTGCAACTTCGGCGTGCTGTTCCCGTGGTGGGACATGCTGTTCGGCAGCGCATCGTTTAACGAGCGCATCGAGCCTACGGGCATCCGCGACCAGCTCGAAGGCGCGCGCTACGGCGAGGGGTTCTGGGCTCAGCAAGGGCTCGCGTTCTCGCGCATCGCGCGGCGGCTGGCGGCGTGGCGTCAGAGCAGGGCGGCAGCCCGCGATGGCGGCCGCGCCATCTGATCGGTCTTTCCCGGGCTTCCTGGTCACGCCGGTCAGGCGCGCGGTGGTTTATGCTGTCGTTTTGTCGCACTGAACCCGCACCGATTTTTCCGGCTCCGTGATTTCCCTGCGTCTTTCCGGTGCTTTAGCCACTTTCCCGCTCGCATGAACGATCTGTTGCGCTCGTTTGGCCGCGCGCTTGCCAGCGCGTTTCATCCCTCGATGCTGTTCCTCACCTTCGTGCCGTTTTTCGTGGCGGCGGCTGTGTGGGGTGGTCTTCTGTATGCCTTCTGGCAACCGCTGATCGACGGCGTGCGTGGCACGCTCGACGTGTGGCCAGCCACCGGCTATCTCTATCACGCGTTCGACTGGGTCGGCTTCGGCTCGCTGCGCAGCATGATCGGGCCGTTCGTCGTCATCATCCTGACGATTCCGCTCATCGTCATCACAGTGTTGCTGTTGATCGTCGCGATCGCGATGCCGCGCGTGATCCGCCATCTGACCACGCGCCAGTACGCCGCGCTCGAAGCGCGCCGTGGCGGTAGCTGGTTCGGCAGCCTGCTGCATTCGCTCTGGACGACCTTGCTGTGCCTCGTGCTGCTGGTCGTCACCTTGCCGCTGTGGTTCATTCCGCCGTTCTGCGTGCTGGTGCCGCCGCTGCTGTGGGGCTGGCTGACCTATCGCGTCATGACCTACGACGCGCTTGCGCTGCACGCAAGCAGCGAGGAGCGCCGCGAACTGGTGCGCCGCCACCGCCTGCCGCTGCTGGCGATCGGCGTGGCAAGCGGCCTGCTTGGCTCGCTGCCCACCGCGATCTGGGTGGCGTCCGCGTGGATGCTGCTGTTTTTCCCCGTGATCGCCGCGCTGACGATCTGGATTTACGCGTTCATTCTGGTGTTCACGGCACTCTGGTTCGGTCATTACTGCCTGCGCGCGCTGCAGCGCCTGCGCACCGACGCGTCGCGCCATCCGGGCCACGAGGGGCATGATGTGAGCATCGTGCACTGACGTTCCCGGCATCGGCGGATCATTTACAAGCCCATTCATACGACGAGGCAACACATGGCATTTGGCGTCATCATCATCGGCGACGAAATCCTTTCGGGGCGCCGCACCGACAAGCATCTGCCGAAAGTCATCGAACTGCTCGGCGCGCGCGGTCTCGCGCTCGACTGGGCCGAGTACGTCGGCGACGATCCCGCGCGTATCACCGCAACGCTCAAGCGCTCGTTTGCTTCGGGCGACATCGTGTTCTCGACGGGCGGCATCGGCGCGACGCCGGACGACCATACGCGCCAGTGCGCAGCGGCGGCGCTAGGCGTGCCGCTCGCGCTGCATCCGGACGCCGAAGCCGCGATCCACGAACGCATTCGCGACATGCACACGGGCAACGATCCCATCAACTTTGGTTCGCCCGAGAATCTGCACCGTCTGCAGATGGGCACGTTCCCGCAGGGCTGCGAGATCATCCCGAACGGCTACAACAAGATTCCGGGCTTCTCGATCCAGAACCACTACTTCGTGCCGGGCTTTCCGGTGATGGCGTGGCCGATGATCGAATGGGTGCTCGACACGAAGTACGCGCATCTTCATCACCAGATGCCGCACGCGGAAAAGTCGCTGCTGGTGTTCGAACTGCCCGAATCGACGCTCACGCCGTTGATGGAAAGCATCGAGCGCGATTTCCCCGGCGTGCGCGTATTCAGTCTGCCGAGCGTGGGCGACAGCGAGCGCGGCGGCATTTATGCGCGCCGCCATATCGATCTGGGCGTGAAGGGCGAGCCGGAAGCGGTGGCGGCGGCCTTCGTGAAGCTGCGCGAAGGCGTGCACCTGCTGGGTGGCGATGTGGTGGAGCCGCCGGAAGCGGCGTAGGCGCTCAGATAAGCCGCAGCAAAAGCCGCATCATCGGCTTGTCATATGCGGCGCTCAAAGTGGCCCGTCAGGATTGCGCTGGCGGGCCTTTTTTCTGGCGAAGCGGATGGAGCGCTGCGGCGTGGTTTCAGGCGCCCAGCCACGGCAGGCCGCGGAAGCACCAGCCGCTGACGGTCTTGCGATGGCCTTCGCTGTTCTTGTCGCCTTCGAAGCCTTCCAGCAGGTCGTAGGCGTGCGTGAAGCCGGCCTTGGCGGCTTCGATGGCCGCGAGCTTGGAGCGCGCGGCGCTGCGGCACAGAAACAGGATGGGCGTGTCGGCGTCGGCCACGCTCTTGAGCTGGGTAATGAACTCGGCGTTGGGCACGCCGCCCGGATAGCGTGTCCACTCGACGTGGGCGTACTGACCGTCGCCGACCACGGGGCGGCCGACCCAGTCCAGCTCGGCGCGCGTGCGCACATCGACGAGCTTCACTCGCGTGTCGAGTTGCAGAAGCTCGAACGCCTCGGCGGGCGAAACCGCGCCCGCGTAGGGCAACTGGTTCCCGGCGCGGCGCGTGTCGGCCTGGGCGTACAACTGTTCGAGCGTACTCATGACGGCGGATCTCCTTGTCTGGTCTACACGTGTCGTCCACGGCAGAGCGGAAAATTCGACCCGGGCCGTTGACGTCAAAGATGAAAGGATTATTCTAGCGCGCTGCAGGAGTGCGGGCAGGGGGCGGCTTTGGCGCATTGAAGACTGCCGGAGCGGACCCGAAGCGCGCCTGAAGTGCGCCCGCTGTGCGCCACTGCGGCAAATTTGCGCCGCATTGGTGCGAAGCTGGCGTTATGCACCATAATGGAGTGAGAATCGCGCGCCAAATCCGGGATTGCACGGAGTTGGTGCCTGAAGACGGCTCAGGGTTCGGGCAAGTGCTCGGGCGTGGGGCGGGAGATACCCGCGTGTTCCCCGTAGTTGGCTCGTGGTTGCCCCTTGGGGCCGCATCCGCAACTTTTTGCGCCAGTCTGGCGCAAACATGGCACGGAAGCTGCTTTGTATGTCGCGATCGTTTCGCACCCGGCCTGCGGGAGGTTGGCAGAAGCCAGCCGAAAGCTCGCCGAAGGCAGCACACAGCGGCAACCGGCGAGATCAGAAGATTGGGCAGGCGGCAGCGTTCGCCGAAATCGTTAATCAGGAGAATAGGTTATGAGTAAATCCGTGGCCGACGTCATGCAACTCGTCAAGGACGAAGACGTCAAGTTTGTCGACTTCCGTTTCACCGATACGCGCGGCAAGGAGCAGCACGTTTCGGTTCCGCTGTCGGCATTCGACGAAGACAAGTTCGAGTCGGGTCATGCATTTGACGGTTCGTCGATCGCCGGCTGGAAGGGCATCGAAGCCTCGGACATGCTGCTCGTCCCGGACGCGAACACGGCGTTCATCGACCCGTTCTACGAAGAGTCGACCCTCGTGCTGACCTGCGACGTGGTCGAACCGGCTGACGGCAAGGGCTATGAACGCGATCCGCGCTCGCTGGCAAAGCGCGCTGAAGCGTACCTGAAGAGCACGGGTCTGGGCGACACGGCTTTCTTCGGTCCGGAGCCGGAATTCTTCATTTTCGATTCGATCCAGTGGAACACGGATCAGTCGGGCTGCTTCGTCAAGATCGGTTCGGATGAAGCACCGTGGTCGTCGGGCCGTGAAATCGAAGGCGGCAACACGGGTCACCGTCCGGGCACCAAGGGCGGCTACTTCCCGGTCGCGCCGGTCGACACGTTCCAGGACATCCGTTCGGAAATGTGCCTGCTGCTCGAACAGATCGGCATCCCGGTCGAAGTGCACCACCACGAAGTCGCTGGTCAAGGCCAGAACGAAATCGGCACGAAGTTCTCGACGCTGGTTCAGCGCGCGGACTGGACGCAGCAACTGAAGTACATCGTCCACAACGTGGCGCACACGTACGGCAAGACGGCAACGTTCATGCCGAAGCCGGTCGTTGGCGACAACGGTTCGGGCATGCACGTTCACCAGTCGATCTGGAAGGACGGCCAGAACCTGTTCGCAGGCAACGGCTACGCTGGTCTGTCGGAATTCGCGCTGTTCTACATCGGCGGCATCATCAAGCACGCTCGCGCGCTGAACGCCATCACGAACCCGGGCACGAACTCGTACAAGCGTCTGGTTCCGCACTTCGAAGCACCGGTCAAGCTGGCTTACTCGGCACGCAACCGTTCGGCATCGATCCGTATTCCGCACGTCTCGAACCCGAAGGGCCGCCGTATCGAAACGCGCTTCCCGGATCCGCTCGCTAACCCGTACCTGTGCTTCTCGGCACTGATGATGGCAGGTCTGGACGGCGTGCAGAACAAGATCCACCCGGGCGAAGCCGCTGACAAGAACCTGTACGACCTGCCGCCGGAAGAGGATGCAAAGATCCCGACCGTGTGCGCCGGCCTCGACCAGGCTCTGGAAGCGCTCGACAAGGATCGCGAGTTCCTGACGCGCGGTGGTGTGTTCACCGACGGCATGATCGACGCGTACCTGGCGCTCAAGGAAAGCGAACTGCAACGCGTGCGTATGACCACGCACCCGGTCGAGTTCGAACTGTACTACTCGCTGTAATCGACGATGGCGCTTCGCTCGCAACCGCGCAGCGAAGCGTCTGTCCGACGTCGGCGAAACGGTCACGAAGGGACGGCGGCGCCGTCCCTTTTTTGTTGGCGTTTCCTTTGCGCGAAGCGAGTCAATCGCCGCCGCTGCATCGACGTCGTCGTGCCAACCATCATCGACATGGACTGCCAGCCGGCGCGCCACGTGGCCACCGGCGCCGAAACATGGTGCTCAAGAATCTGATCAAGGCAAGAAAAGGCCACGCGGATGCGCTCTCGGACGATGCGCCGCTCGTCGACTCGGGTTTGCTGCCAGGCTTCGAGGCGCTGCCCACGGTCGTGCTCGTGCTCGACAAGCGCACATTGCGGGTGGCCTTCGCGAATCCCTCGGCCGAGGCGATGCTCGATCTGTCGCGGCGCCAGCTCGCGCAGATGGCATGGTCCGATCTGTTCTCCAACGCCGACGAACTGCTGCAGACGATTGCCTCGATCGCCGCGCATCGCTTCCACGCGACGCGTCTTGACGCGACGCTGGAGCGGCCCGGCCGCGAATCGTTGCACGTGCATGCGATCGTGGGCTTCCTGGAGAGCGCACCCGATTACGTGCTGCTCGAACTCTTCGAGAACGAGCGGCATCTGAAGAGCGATCGCGAGGAGCGCATTCACGACCTCGCGACCGTCAACAAGCATCTGATCCGCAATCTCGCGCACGAGATCAAGAACCCGCTCGGCGGGATTCGCGGCGCGGCCCAGTTGCTCGAATTCGAGCTGGGCACGCTCGAGCGCGGCGAGCTGCGCGAGTACACGCAGGTCGTCATCAAGGAGTCGGACCGCCTGCAGACGCTGGTGGACCGGCTGCTGGAGCCGCACCGTCATCCGCATATTGTCGGCGACGTGAATATTCATGAGGTCTGCGAGCGCGTGCGCGCCCTGATCCTCGCGGAATTCCCGCGCGGCCTGACGATCGAGCGCGACTACGACGTGAGCGTGCCCGACCTGCGCGGCGACAAGGAGCAACTGATCCAGGCGCTCCTGAACATCGTGCGCAACGCGGCGCAGGCGCTGCGCGAACGCATTTCGCAAGGCGATGCGCGCATCGAATTGCGCACGCGCGTCGCGCGCAAGATCACGATTTCAAAACGCTTGTGCAAGCTGGCATTGGACTTGCATATCATCGACAACGGACCCGGCATTCCCGAGGACATCCGCGATCGCATCTTCTATCCGCTCGTCTCGGGACGCGAGGATGGCAGCGGTCTCGGCCTCACGCTCGCGCAGACTTTCGTGCAACAACACGACGGGCTGATCGAAGTGGAAAGCCGGCTTGGACATACCGAGTTTCAGATCCTGCTGCCGCTCGACGCGTGAATGCGCATGAGCCAATTTGAACAAAGCTGAACCTGTTTCCCGATCTACCGCTACCGCACGCCACCAGGACTTCTGACCGACCTTATGAAGCCGATCTGGATAGTTGACGACGACCAATCGATTCGCTGGGTGCTTGAAAAAGCGCTCGCCCGCGAAAATTTCGCGACCCGCAGCTTTTCGAACGTGCGCGACGCCGCAGCCGCGCTCGACCACGACAGCCCGCAGGTGCTCGTCTCCGACATTCGCATGCCGGGCGGCTCAGGGCTCGAGCTGCTGCAGACTGTGCGCGAGCGTCTGCCGGGACTGCCCGTCATCATCATGACGGCGTTCTCCGACCTGGATAGCGCGGTTGCCGCGTTCCAGGGCGGTGCATTCGAGTATCTCGCCAAGCCCTTCGACGTGGACAAGGCGGTCGAGCTGATCCGCCGCGCCGTGGACGAGAGCATGCGCGGCGAGCAGCACTGGGACGACCGTCCCGCTGAAGCCCCGGAAATGCTGGGCCAGGCGCCCGCGATGCAGGACATGTTCCGCGCCATCGGCCGGCTCTCGCATTCGGCCGCGACCGTGCTCATCACCGGCGAGTCGGGCACCGGAAAGGAGCTTGTTGCGCGCGCCTTGCACCGACATAGCCCACGCGCGAACGGTCCGTTCATCGCGCTAAACACCGCCGCGATTCCGAAGGATCTTCTGGAATCCGAATTGTTCGGCCACGAGCGCGGCGCATTCACGGGCGCGCAGGCGATGCGTCAGGGCCGCTTCGAGCAGGCCGAGAACGGCACGCTGTTTCTCGACGAAATCGGCGATATGCCGTTCGATCTGCAGACGCGTTTGCTGCGTGTGTTGTCGGATGGCCAGTTTTATCGCGTGGGCGGCCACAATCCGCTGCGCGCCAATGTGCGCGTGATCGCGGCTACGCACCAGAATCTGGAAACGCGGGTGCGCCAGGGCCTGTTCCGCGAGGACTTATATCACCGCCTTAACGTGATCCGTTTGCGCCTGCCCGCGCTGCGCGAGCGCAGCGAGGACATTCCGCTGCTCACGCGCCACTTCCTGCAAAAGAGCGCGCGCGAACTGGGTGTCGAGCCCAAGCGCGTGTCCGACGAAGCGCTGGCGTATATGTCGTCGCTGCAGTTTCAGGGCAACGTGCGCCAACTGGAGAATCTCGCCAACTGGCTCACGGTGATGGCGCCCGCGCAGACCATCGAAATCAAGGACTTGCCGCCCGATCTGGTGCCCGCGCACGTTGCGGCCACGGAAGGCATGCACGCGCTGGCGGGCGACGGCGCGACGGCGGGTGCGGTGGCCGCCAATGGCGTGCTTGCAGGCGCGGCGGGCGGCTTGTCGACCGGTGCCGCAAATGGCATGGGCAATATGCCGGGCGCCACGGGTGCCATCGGCGGCGCGTTGCCGGGCGGTTTTGGGTCCGTCAACGGCGTGGCCCCTTCGCCGGTGAGCATCTGGGAAAGCGGCCTGCGCACCGAAGTGGCGCGCCTGCTGCGTGAGAACAGCGCCGATGTGATGGACGAACTGTCGCGCCGTTTCGAAGCCGCTGTGATTCGCGAAGCACTCGACTTCACGCGCGGGCGCAAGGTGGAAGCCGCCGAGCGTCTTGGCATCGGCCGCAACACCATTACTCGCAAGATCCAGGAACTCAATCTGGAATGAGCGCGCTGTGCGCAGTGGCCGCTGCGGCCGCTGCGCACCTTGCCGGCAAGCAGGCATGCGCGGACCTTCGCGCGCGCTGGGGCATAATCGACGCTGTTTTCCTGTCGATGATCCACTATGCCCGTGACTTCCCCTTGGCCCGCCGAGGCCGATCCCTTCCTGTCCCTCGAAGAGCTAGACGATCCCGCCGCGATGGCATGGGTCGAGCAGCAGAACGCGCGCACGCGCGCAGCGTGGCAGGGCGGCGCGCGTTTCGAGGCGCTGGAGAAGCGTCTCGCACAGGCCTATCTGCCGCGCGAGCGCCCCGTGATCCCGACCCGCTGGCAGGACTGGGCCTACGATCTCTGGGAGGACGAAGACAATCCCAAGGGCCTGTGGCGCCGCGCGAAATGGGCCGACTGGCGCGCGCATCGTCCGCAGTGGGAAAGCCTGATCGACTTCGATGCATTGGGTGAAGAGGAAGGCGTGCCCTGGGTGTGCGCCGGCATCGACATTCTCTATCCCGACGGCGATCGCGCGCTGATCCAGCTTTCCGACGGCGGCGCGGACGCCGTCACGGTGCGCGAATTCGATCTCGAACGGCGCGTTTTCGTCGACGGCGGCTTTGCCATCGAAAAAGAAGGCAAGCACACGATCTCGTGGATCGATCGCGACACCGTTTATGTTGGCTGGGACCACGGCAAGAAGACGCTCACGCGTTCGGGTTATCCGCGCGAGGTGCGCCGCTGGAGTCGTGGCGCGCGTCTGGCGGATGCTGTCGTGGTGTTCCGCGGCGAGTTCGACGACATCAGCGTGGAAGGCGATTACGATCCGATCGAGCAGCGTCACGACGTGGTGCGCAGCGTCGACTTCTTCGATTCATATTCGTATCGTCTCGATGCGAAAGGGCAGTGGCAGCTCTACGACGTGCCTTCGCATGTGGCCGTGGGTGCGTGGCAAGGCTGGCTGCTGCTCGAACCGCGCCTCGACTGGACGCTGGGCGCGCATACGTATGCGGGCGGCTCGCTGCTGGCGATCCGCGAAGACGCCTTTGTCGCGGGCGATCGCAATCTGACGGCGCTCTTCACGCCCACGCCGGTGACGTCCGCGTGCGACTGGACCTATACGAAAAACGTCTTGATCGTCTCGTGGCTCGACGACGTGCAAAGCCGCACGATGCTCTGGCAGCCGCACCAGGCCGATGGCGCGTGGACGTGGCAGTCGCGCCTGTTCCCGGGCCGCGCCAGCTCGCAGGTCGAAGTGTCGCCGATCGAAGACACGCTCAACGACGAAGTCTTTGTCGATGTCGACGATTACCTGCTGCCGCCCGAGTACTGGCTCGCCGACCTCGCGAAAGAGGACCTGCAGACGTGGGAACTGCTCGATCGCTGGCCCACGCAATTCGATGCGTCGCCGCTTACGGTGATCCGCTCGCATGCACGCTCGGCCGACGGCACGCAGGTGCCGTTCACCGTGATCGGCCCGCGCGCCGCGCTCGAAGGCGGCGCGCGTACGCCGCTGCCTTGTCTGCTGGAAGGCTATGGCGGCTTTGCGATTTCGCTCACGCCGCAATATCTGGTGGGCTCGGGTATCGGCTGGCTGGAGCAGGGCGGCTTGATCGCCATCGCGCATATTCGCGGCGGCGGCGAATATGGTTCGTCGTGGCATGTGGAGGCGCAGCGCGAGAACCGGCAGCGCTCGTTCGACGACTTTATCGCGGTCGCGCAGCAACTCGTTGCTGACGGCTTTACGAGCGCGCCGCAACTTGGTATTCGCGGCGGCAGCAATGGCGGCCTGCTGGTCGGCGCGTGCATGGTGCAGCGGCCTGAACTATTCGGCGCGGTGATTTGCGAAGTGCCGCTGCTCGATATGCAGCGCTATCCGCTGCTGCACGCGGGCGCATCGTGGATCGACGAATACGGCGATCCTGAGGATGCCGAAGAATCGCGCGCGCTCGCGGCGTACTCGCCGTATCAACGCGTGAAAGCCGGCGTGGCGTATCCGGACGTGCTGTTCACGACGTCGACCAGCGACGATCGTGTGCATCCCGCCCATGCGCGCAAGATGGTCGCGCGCATGCAGGAGCAGGGCCACGCGAACGTCTGGTATCTGGAGAACACGGATGGCGGCCACGGACCGGGCAGCGATGCGCTGGAGCGCGCGCAGTACGACGCGCTGGTGTTCCGCTTCCTGTGGACGACGCTGGCGGGAAAGTGGTAATCCCTGGGTGATACTCAGGTGATAGGGACGGGCGGCGCGCTTCGAGCGGCCGCCCGTTTTGATTTCAGATTCAGCCCGCGAGATTGAGGTCCGCGACAACGGGCGTGTGATCGGACGGCTGCTCCCACTTGCGCGGCACCTTGTCGATCTCGCACGACACGAGCGACGGCGCAAGCGCGGGCGAAAGCAGGATGTGATCGATCCGCAGCCCGGCGTTGCGGCGGAACGCGAACATGCGGTAATCCCACCAGCTGAACATCTTTTCGGGCTGCTCGAACTGCCGGTACGAATCGACGAAGCCTAGTGCGATGAGCCGTTCGAACTGCGCGCGCTCTTCGGGCGAGACCAGATTCTGGCCTTCCCACGCCTTCGGATCATGCACATCCCGATCTTCGGGAGCGATGTTGTAATCGCCGAGCAGCGCGAGCTTCGGATACTGCTGCATTTCCTGCGCGAGCCAGTTGTGCATCGCGTCGAGCCACGCAAGCTTGTAGGCGAACTTCTCGGTGCCCGGCGCCTGGCCGTTGGGGAAATAGGCGCTCACGAGGCGCACGCCGTCCACCGTCGCCGCAATCACGCGCTGCTGCGGATCTTCGAAGCCGGGAATGTTGCGCACGACCGTGACGTCGTCGACGCTCAAGCCGTCGCGCACGACAATTGCCACGCCGTTATAGGTCTTCTGGCCCGCGAACCAGCTGCGATAGCCGTGTGCTTCGAGTTCGGCGCGCGGGTATTTGTCGTCGGTGAGCTTGAGTTCCTGCAGGCAGAGGGCGTCGACCTTGCTTTCGCCGAGCCAGTCGATGACGTGCTGAAGACGGACTTTCAGGGAGTTGACGTTCCAGGTCGCGATTTTCATGGATGGATGAACCGGTAAGTGTGCGGGGAATCGATACCGCACTATAGCCGCTCGGGCGGCGTCGGGCCAGGCGGCGGCCTGGCGCTGGCTCCGAACCGGCCCCGACCGATGGCGAGTCATAACGCTGACGCTACAATCGTCCTGCCGATTGCGTGCGCCCGGACTGGCCTTAAGTTCGGATTGCTGATGATGGGATCAGGCGCACCATAAACACATGGAGGAGCGACGATGAGCGATGTCAACGTGCAATTTCTGTTCGATTTAGGCAGTCCCAACGCCTACCTTTGCCACAAAGTGATCCCGCAGATCGAGGCGCGTCAGGGCGTGCGCTTTGAATATGTGCCGATCCTGCTGGGCGGCCTTTTCAAGCTGACTGGCAACCGTTCGCCTGCGGAAACGACCGCTGGCATCGAAAACAAGCGCAAATACCTGTTCCTGGAGATCCAGCGCTTCATCGCGAAGTACGGCCTCACCGCCTATCGCATGAATCCGCATTTTCCCGTCAACACGCTGGCGCTGATGCGTGGCGCGGTGGTCGCGCAGCGCGAAGGCGTCTTCGAGCGCTACGTCGATCGCATGTTCGCGCATATGTGGGAGCAGGGGCTGAAGCTCGACGACCCGCAGGTGCTGCGCGCGACGCTCGACGCCGATGGTTTCGACGTGGCGCGCTTCGAGACTGCAATGGCCGATGCGCAAGTCAAAGGCGCGCTGCTCGCGAATACCGAAGCCGCCTTCAAACGCGGCGCATTTGGCGCGCCGACGTTCTTCGTCAACGATGAAATCTTCTTCGGCAAGGATCGTCTGCGCGACGTCGAAGAAGAGATCGAGCGTCTGAAATAGAAACGGGGAACGCATGCGCGAGTCATGCGTTCCCGTCTGCTGCGATCAGACGACGGCTTCAGCGACCACGCCCAGGCGTTCGCGCGCCGCCTCATATTCGCGCTTCAGGCGCGCGATCAGATCGGCGGCCGGCACCACGCCCTTCACCGCGCCGATGCCCTGGCCCGAACCCCAGATGTGCTTCCACGCTTTCGCGCCGCTCGACGCGAAGCTCATCTTCGACGGGTCCGATTCCGGCAGCGCGTCCGGATCGAGGCCGCTCGCCACGATGCTCGGGCGCAGATAGTTGCCGTGCACGCCGGTGAAAAGATTCGAATAGACGATATCGGCCGCGCTGCTCTCGACGATCATCTGCTTGTACGCCTCGACCGCATTGGCTTCCTGCGTGGCGATGAACGCCGAGCCGATATAGGCGAGGTCCGCGCCCGCCGCCTGCGCCGCGAGGATCGCATTGCCGTTGCCGATCGCGCCGGAGAGCAGTAGCGGGCCGTCGAACCATTCGCGGATCTCGTGGATCAGCGCGAACGGCGAGAGCGTGCCCGCATGGCCGCCCGCGCCGGCGGCGACGGCGATCAGACCGTCGGCGCCTTTCTCAATGGCCTTCTTCGCGAAGGTGTTGTTGATCACGTCATGCAGCACGATGCCGCCCCAGGCGTGAATCGCGTGATTCACTTCCTCGCGCGCGCCCAGCGACGTGATGACGATCGGCACCTTGTATTGCGCGCAGATGCCCAGGTCGTGCTCCAGACGGTCGTTGGACTTGTGGACGATCTGGTTCACGGCGAACGGTGCAGCCGGCTGATCGGGATGCTTTGCGTTGTACTCGGCTAGCTCGGTCGTGATTCGGTCGAGCCACTCGCCCAGTACGTGTTCGGGACGGGCGTTGAGCGCGGGGAACGAGCCGACCACGCCCGCCTTGCACTGCGCGATCACGAGATCGGGATTCGAGATGATGAAAAGCGGCGAGCCGACGACGGGAATCGACAGGCCGCGGCGCAGGACGGCGGGCAAGGACATGCGTATCTCCTGGACTGAACCGGCGTCCACGCAACCCTTGTGACCCCAAGGGAGGAAGACGCCGACGTGTTATGGGTGCCGACAAACATAGCAAAGCGCCAAATACTATGCAACTGGTTGCATAGTATCGGCGCTCGGGGAATAACCGGGGCGGTATCGCTCAAGGCGTGGTTTAGAATCGGCGCATGTCTACGCCCCACGCCATCCTCATTGCCCTGCTGGAAAAACCGTCGTCCGGCTACGATCTTGCGCGGCGCTTTGATCGTGCGATTGCTTATTTCTGGCAGGCCACGCACCAGCAGATTTACCGCGAACTGGGCCGCATGGTCGACGCGGGATGGGTGACGGTGGTCGAAGAGGATGCGGCCGCTACCGCGACGCGCAAAAAGGTTTATCGTGTGTTGCCGGTCGGGCGCGAGGAGGTGGCGCGCTGGGCGCGCGAAACGCGTCTGGGTGTGGATGACCGCAATCTGCTGCTGCTAAAGTTGCGCGCCGATGCGGTGATCGGGCCGCTGGGCCTCGCGGACCAGGTGCAGCAGATGATCGTCGATGCGCGCGAACGTCTCGATACCTATCGCGCCATCGAGCAGCGCGACTTCGGTGCGCCTTCGCTCACGCGTGGCCAGCAGTTGCAGTACGCGATCCTCAAGGCCGGCATCCGCACGCAGGAGTCGTGGCTCGAATGGGCTGAAGAACTGCCGTCGCTGCTGGGCGAGGGCAAACTATAAAATTCGGATTCCAGATTAATTTTGTCGAATCTGCTCACTTGCGCGCGAGAATGTCATGCTCAGCTAGAAGGGCTTTTGAAAATAAGCGTTGACTTCATGACGGCCTCACCCTATAATCTTTTTCTTCGACGGACGCGGGGTGGAGCAGTCTGGCAGCTCGTCGGGCTCATAACCCGAAGGTCACAGGTTCAAATCCTGTCCCCGCAACCAAAGCTGTTCGTCAGAAGCAATCAAGGGTTACAACGCATCGGCGTGTAACCCTTTTTTGTTTTTTGCGCGATGCGATTCCTCTCTAGCGTTTATCGCTACGTCATACGCTCTCGTATCACGCCGATAGTTGCCTGCTGGTCATTCACGGGAGCCGCAACGAGCGTGCGGAACACGGCACGTACTATTACGCATTCGACGGCAAGCGTTTCAATCTGCGTGCATCGACGGACGTATCGACGCAGTAAGCGCGTCAGTCAGGCCTTCAACGCCCAATCCACCGCCGCCTTCGCATGCAGGGCGGTGGTGTCGAACACCGGCAGGGACGAATCCGCCGCGCTAATCAGCAGCGTGATTTCCGTGCAGCCAAGTATCACGCCCTGCGCGCCACGCTCAGCCAGCGCATCGATCACGCGCTGATACACCGCACGCGATCCATCTTTCACAATGCCGTGGCACAACTCGTCGTAGATGATGCCGTGCACGTTATCGCGCTCGCCGGCATCGGGCACGATCGCTTCGATGCCGTGCACTTCGCGCAACCGCCCCACATAAAAATCCTGTTCCATCGTATAGCGCGTGCCCAGCAGTCCAACGCGCGTCACACCGGCCGCGCGCAACGCCTCGCCCGTCGGATCGGCGATATGCAGGAAGGGGATAGCGATGGCCGCTTCGATCGCCGCTCGCACGCGATGCATCGTATTGGTCGCGAGCAGCACGATATCCGCGCCGCCGCGCTCCAGTTGGCTTGCCGCCTGCGCCATCAGCACGCCCAGCGCGTCCCAGTCGCCCGCGCGTTGCAAGGCTTCGATCTCGGCGAAATCGACCGTCGCCATCAGGCTGCGCGCGTTGTGATGGCCGCCCATGCGCGCCTTCATTTCGCTATTGAGCAGGCGGTAGTACTCCGCCGACGATTCCCAACTCATGCCGCCAATCACACCGATTGTCTTCATTGCGTGTACGCGCGTGCGCGAAAGGTTGAAGTGTCCGCACGAGTATAGGCTTGCTGTTTAAGCTGTACAGGTACGGTTGCGTGCGGGTGTCACGATACGGCGAGGGGACAGATTCCGGACAGTCAGGTACGCACCAACTGGCCGCTGATTTCTGGCACCGATAGAATCGGAACACAACAAGACGCCAGCAAAGGAGTCGCACATGGACCTGATCATTCGCCGCGCCGTGCTTGCGCATGGGCATCCCGCCGGGCATCCCACGGTCGATATCGGCATCGAGGCGGGCCGTATCGCCGCTGTCGAAGCGCGCCTGGACGCGCAGGCGCGAGAAGAAATCGATGCCGCGGGTTCGCTTGTGAGCGCGCCCTTCATCGACGCGCACTTCCATATGGACGCGACACTTTCCTATGGACTGCCGCGCGTGAATGCGTCGGGCACGTTGCTGGAGGGCATTGCGCTGTGGGGCGAGCTCAAGCCGCATCTGACCCAGGAGGCGCTGGTCGAGCGTGCGCTCCAGTACTGCGATTGGGCCGTCGCGCGCGGGCTGCTGGCGATCCGCTCGCACGTCGATGTCTGCGATCCGCGGCTGCTGGCCGTCGAGGCATTGCTTGAAGTGAAGCGCCGCGTCGCGCCGTATCTCGATCTGCAACTGGTGGCCTTTCCGCAGGATGGCGTGTTGCGCAGTGCGGGTGCGTTCGACAATCTCAAACGCGCGATCGCGATGGGCGTCGATGTGGTCGGTGGCATTCCGCATTTCGAACGCACCATGGCCGATGGCGCGGAATCGGTGCGGCTGCTGTGCGAATTCGCCGCGGAAAAGGGCCTGCGCGTCGACATGCATTGCGACGAGTCCGACGATCCGCTCTCGCGCCATATCGAAACGCTTGCGGCGCAAACGCATCGGCTCGGCCTGCATGGCCGCGTGACCGGTTCGCATCTCACGTCGATGCATTCAATGGACAACTACTACGTGAGCAAGCTGATTCCGCTGATGCGCGAATCCGGCGTGGCGGCGATCGCCAATCCGCTCATCAACATCACGCTGCAAGGACGCGCCGATACCTATCCGAAGCGCCGCGGCATGACGCGCGTGCCTGAACTGATGGCCGCGGGCGTGACCGTCGCGTTTGGCCACGATTGCGTGATGGACCCGTGGTACAGCTTCGGCTCGGGCGACATGCTCGAAGTCGCGCAGATGGGCCTGCATGTGGCGCAGATGACGGGCGTGGAAGCGTCACGGGCCTGTTTCGATGCGGTGACGGTCAATCCCGCGCAGATTCTCGGCCTCGAAGGCTATGGCCTCGCGCCGGGTTGCGCGGCGAATCTGGTGGTGCTCGACGCACGCGATCCGATCGAGGCGATCCGGCTGCGCGCGGCGCGCCTCGCGGTAGTGAGCCGGGGCAAGGTGGTGAGCCGGCAACCCGCACAGCGCGCGACGCTTGCGCTCGAAGGCCGTCCTGATAGCGTCGATTTCAAGCTGCATCGATAAAGCGCCGCGCGCATAAAAAAACCGCGCATCAAAGTGCGCGGTTTTCAGCTTTTCAGGCGACTCGGACGCTTAATGCGCCGGCGGCTGCTCCATGCCGTTGTGACGCAGCAGCGCGTCGATATTCGGCTCGCGGCCGCGGAACGCCTTGAACGATTCCATCGCCGGGCGGCTGCCGCCCACTTCCAGAATCTCCTGGCGATAACGCGTGCCGGTGGCCGGATCGAGCACGCTCGACTTCGCGGCCGCGGCGGCTTCCTCGAAGGCCGCGTAGGCGTCGGCGGACAGCACTTCGGCCCACTTGTAGCTGTAGTAGCCCGCCGCGTAGCCGCCCGCGAAGATGTGGCTGAACGTATTCGGCCAGCGTGAGAACGGCGCCTGCGCAATCACGTGATAGCGCTCGTTGATTTCGCGCGCGAGGTCGTTGACGGTCTTGCCCTTCGAAGCGTCGAAGTCCACATGCAGCGCCATGTCGAACATCGAGAACACGATCTGGCGCAGCGTGCCCAGACCGCTCTGGAAGTTCTTCGCGGCGATCATCTTGTCGAACAGTTCGCGCGGCAGCGGCTTGGCCGTTTCGACGTGCGAGGTCATTTCGGTCAGGACGTCCCACTCCCAGCAGAAGTTCTCCATGAACTGCGAGGGCAGTTCGACCGCGTCCCACTCCACGCCGTTGATACCCGACACCGACAGTTCGTCCACGCGCGTGAGCATGTGGTGCAGGCCGTGGCCGAATTCATGGAACAGCGTGATGACTTCGTCGTGCGTGAAGCAGGCCGGGCGGCCGCCCACCGGCGCCGAGAAGTTGCAGGTGAGGTAGGCCACCGGCGTCTGCACGCCGTTCGCGTCGAGCTTGCGACGCGAGCGTGCGTCGTCCATCCACGCGCCGCCGCGCTTGCCTTCGCGTGCGTACAGGTCGAGATAGAACTGCGCGACCAGCGTGCCGTCGGCGTTCTCGACGCGGAAAAAGCGCACATCGTCGTTCCAGACCGGCGCGCTGTCGTCGCGAATGCGCACACCGAAGAGCGTTTCCGTGACCTTGAAGAGGCCCTTGAGCACGAAGTCTTCAGGGAAGTATTGCTTGACCTCGTTTTCCGAGAACGAATAACGCTTCTGGCGCAGGCGTTCCGCCGCGAAGGCCATGTCCCACGGCTCGAGCTGCGTGAGGCCGAGTTCGCTGGAGGCGAATTCGCGCAGTTCCTGCCAGTCCTTTTCCGCATGCGGACGTGCGCGCGTGGCGAGGTCTTCAAGGAAGCTCATCACTTGCGCGGGCGTTTCGGCCATCTTCGGCGTGAGCGAGACTTCGGCGAAGTTGTTGTAGCCAAGCATCTTCGCTTCTTCGGCGCGTAGCTTCAGTTGCTCGTCGACAATTGCCGTGTTGTCCCATTCGGGTTTGCCGCCGCCGTAGACCGGGCCCAGTTCCGATGCGCGCGTGACATAGGCGCGGTACATCGTCTCGCGCATCGCGCGGTTTTCCGAGTACTGGAGCACCGGGAAATACGAGGGGAAGTGCAGCGTGAACTTGTAGCCTTCCTTGTTCTCACGCTCGGCGGCTTCGCGCGCGGCGGCGATCACGTCTTCGGGGAGGCCTGCCAGTTCGCTTTCGTCCGTGGCGTAGAAGGCGTAGGCGTTGGTGGCGTCCAGCACGTGGTCCGAGAACGCCTTCGCGAGCGCGGCCTGACGTTCCTGCAGCTCGGCGAAACGCGGCTTCTGGTCTTCGGGCAGCTCCGCGCCCGAGAGGCGGAAGTCGCGCAGGGCGTTATCGAGAATCTTCTTGCGCTCGCTCGTGAGCAACTGGAACGAGTTGTGATTCGTGATGGCCTTGTACTTTTCGTACAGGGCGAGATTCTGGCCGACGCTTGACCAGAACTCGGTCACGCGCGGCAGGTTTTCGCCATAGACGGCCCGCAGTTCGGGCGTGTCGGCGACGGCGTTCAGATGGCCGATCACACCCCAGGCGCGCGAGAGCGGTTCGGTGACGCGCTCGACCGGTTCGACCACGTCGCTCCATTGCGCGGGCGTCATCGGCTGGGCCGCGCGTTCGACGGCGGCGCTGGCGTTGGCGAGCAGCACGTCCAGCGCGGGCGTCACGTGTTCGGGACGGATCTCGCCAAAGCGCGGCAGGCCGGAAAAATCGAGCAGCGGATTATCGGAGGAAGTAATTGCCATGATGCGTCCTGTTCCTTCTGTCGCGGTTGATTCGCATGCGATTTTCGCACTGTGTGGGGCCGGAGCGCAGCGCACGCCCCGATAAAACGGTTATTGGGGCGCGGTATGCACTTTCCAACCGGGTTATCCGAGCAAATTAACAGAAGTCGGGGCGGGGTGGCGGGATCGGCGCACCGTTGGAGCACCGCCGCGCCCCAAAAAGCAAAGCGGCCCGCATGGGGCCGCTTTCTTTCTACCTGGCGGGGATCGACGCTGCGCTTACGCGCCTGCCGCGCGCTCCGCCGCTTCGATCGTGTTGACGAGCAGCATCGTGATCGTCATCGGGCCAACGCCGCCAGGAACCGGCGTGATGAAGCCGGCCTTGTCCTTCAGGCCCGCGAAATCGACGTCGCCGCACAGCTTGCCGTTGTCGTCGCGGTTCATGCCCACGTCGATCACGGTCGCGCCCGGCTTGATCATGTCGGCGGTCAGGACGTTGCGCTTGCCCACGGCGGCCACCACGATGTCGGCGTCACGCGTGTGCTTCGCGAGGTCGCGCGTCTTGCTGTGGCAGATCGTGACGGTTGCACCCTTTTCGAGCAGCAACAGCGCCATCGGCTTGCCGACGATGTTCGAGCGGCCGATCACCACGGCGTTGGCGCCTTCGAGGGGAATGCTGTACTCCTCGAACATCTTCATCACGCCGTAGGGCGTGCAGGGACGGAACAGCGGCTGGCCCGTCATCAGCGCGCCAGCGTTGGCGACGTGAAAGCCATCGACGTCCTTTTCGGGCGCGATCGCTTCAATGACCTTGTGGCTGTCGATGTGCTTCGGCAGCGGCAACTGCACGAGGATGCCGTGGATCTTCGGGTCGTTGTTCAGTTCGTCGATGCGCTTGAGCAGATCGGCTTCCGAAAGCGTTTCCGGATAGCGGTCGTAGGACGAATGCAGGCCGTTGTCCTCGCACGCCTTGATCTTGTTGCGCACATAGACTTCGCTGGCCGGGTTGTCGCCGACCAGCACGACCGCGAGGCCCGGCTGATGGCCGCGGGCGGTGAGGGCGGCAGCGCGCGTGGCGACGTCGGCGCGCAGTTTCTTGGAGAGGGCAACGCCGTCGATGAGAGTGGCAGTCATGGTCGGTCGAGAATCGAGTGTGGCAAAGCTGGGAGCGCGCCCGCGTGGACGGGAGGGCGATTGCGCGTACACCACGGTTTGAAGACCCGGCGTCGCGCACAGCGGGCGCTGCTGCGAAGGCCGACATTATAACCGGCAGACGGGCGTGACTTGTCGCGCCAGGACTGATCGATGGCCGGACGGGACAGGAATCAAGCGTGGGGTGAGGCTAGCGCGGCGGTCCGCGCTGAAGTGATGCGCGCCGCGATGTGGGGACACCAGGGAAATCGCAGACCTCGCATCGGCATGAACCGCCGCGAGGCCCGGAGAACGGCAGGATTATTGTTGCGGCTGTTGTGCCTGCTGCGGCTTGTTGGAGAGCGCGAGGCGAAGCAGGTCGGCGACCGTGTTCACGTTGAGCTTTTCCATGATGTTGGCGCGGTGCGCTTCCACGGTCTTGATGCTGATGCCCAGGTCGTCGGCGATCTGCTTGTTCAGGCGGCCGGCGATGATGCGCTCCAGCACCTGATGCTCGCGCGCCGTGAGCTTGCCCAGACGCTCGGCTGCCGCGCGCTGCTGCTGCACGTTGGTGCTTTCGCTGCGGGCCTTTTCCAGCATGCGCTCGACCAGCTTGCGCAGTTCGGCTTCGTCGAACGGCTTTTCGATGAAGTCCATCGCGCCTTTCTTCATGGTGGACACGGCCATCGGCACGTCGCCGTGACCGGTCACGAAGATGATCGGCAGCGAGGCGTTGTCGGCGATCAGGCGCTCCTGCAACTCGAGCCCGCTCATACCCTGCATGCGCACGTCCAGAATCAGACAGGCGATCTGGCCGGCCTGCTGCGCGGGCTGATAGGCGTCGAGGAATTCTTCCGCGCTCGTGAAGCACTGAACGCGATAGCCATTCGCTTCAAGCAGCCAGCGCAGGGAGTCGCGTACGGCTTCATCGTCGTCCACAACAAAGACGGTTTCCTGGGTGGTGACTGGGCTGTTCATGGCTCTCCCGTAACGGTTTGTGGAGTCGGTTCGTCGGTGCCGTCCCTCGAAGGCTGATCCGATTCGCCGATGGGCAGACTGCAATGGAACGTGGCGCCGCTGATGTGGCCGTCAGCTTCAATGTTATTGACCACCCACAGGCGCCCGCGATGCGATTCGATGATCGAGCGGCAAATATTCAGCCCCATGCCCATGCCATCGGACTTGGTGCTGTAGAACGGTTCAAACAGGCGCTCGGCGGTGGCTTCGTCCACGCCCGGGCCCTGGTCCACCACGCTGATGCAGACGTTGCCGCCTTCGCGCTTCACGATTACGCGGATCACCGGATCCACCGCATTCGGGCGCGCGTCGGCCATGGCTTCGGCGCCGTTTTTCAGGAGGTTGACGAGCACCTGCTCGATCAGCACCGGATCGACGTAGATCACAGGCATGCGCGAGCGCATGTCGGTCACGATGCGGATACGGCGCTTGCGCGCTTCGATTTCGGCCAGACCCACGGCGTCGGCGACGATGTCGGCCACGCGCGCGGCCTGGCGCTTCGGTTCGGAGCGCTTCACGAATTCACGGATGCGCTTGATGATCATACCGGCGCGCACGGCTTGCTGTGCCGTTTTCTCGAGCGCGGGCAAGAGGTTTTCGGGCGCGCCGCGGCCCGACTTCACCAGCGCGACCGTGCCCGAGGCGTAGTTGTTGATGGCGGCGAGCGGCTGGTTCAGCTCGTGCGCGAGCGACGAAGCCATTTCGCCCATCGTCATCAGGCGGCTCGTGAACTGCAGCTTTTCGTCCTGCTGGCGGGCCAGTTCCTGCGCCTGCTTGCGCGTGGTGATGTCGGTCGCGATCTGCATCTGCGCGAGATGGCCGTCCACCCACTGGATGTACTGGCGGCGCACTTCGAACCACTTCTGGATGCCTTCGACGTAGATTTCCTGCGCGTCGGCGGCGCTGTCGGTGAGTGCCGTGGCCGGCAGGCCCGCGTAGGCGTCCACCATATCGATCGAATCCGAAGACGCGCTGGCCGAATCGAAGCCGCCGCCGCCCGCCAGTTCCAGATGGCCATCTGGACGAATGCCGAACAGGTGACGGTAGTAGCGGTTGGCGAACAGGAGTTCGGCTTCGTCGGCGGCCAGCACGGAAACCGCCGCGTCGAGGCTTTCCAGCACCGTCGTGAAGCGCTCGTGGGCGGCCGCGAGTTCTTCGCGCGCGCGCTTGGGTTCGGTGATGTCGGTCATCGACGACATCCAGCCGGTCTGGCGGCCCGAACTGTCGATCAGCGGCGAAACGTACAGGCGCGCATGGAACTGCGAGCCGTCCTTGCGGCGCACGCGCAGCTCGAACCCCGAGGAGGGCGCCTTGCCGCGCAGCGTCATGTCGAGCTGGCGCTGCATTTCGGGGTAGGCGTCGCGCGGCCAGTAGGGGAACGGCGCGTTCTTGCCCACCAGATCGCTTTCATCCCAGCCCGTCATGCGACAAAACGCCGGATTGACGTGCGTGATCCGGCCATGCATGTCGAGAACGCGCATGCCGATCAAAACCGAGTTTTCCATCGCGCGGCGGAAGAACGCTTCCGCATAGAGCGCCTGCTGCGCCTCGAAGCGCTGGCGCGTGTGTTTCCACAGGCTCCAGAGGCTCCACAGCACGAAACACGACAGCCCCGCGACCAGCCACACGAGTGTGTTGTTCGTGAAGTTGGTCATCTGCGGATACGAGTACACACGCACCGACACGCCCTGGCCCGGCGGATCGAGCGGCAGGTCGTAGTAGACGTCGCGCGGCAGGCGCGGACGTGTGGACGTAGTGGCGAGTTCGCGGTTGTTCGCGTCGAGAATCGAAATCTTGTACTTGGCCGACAGCTCGGGCGGGATGTCGTGCTTCAGGATGCCTTCGACCGAGAACACGGCCGCGATCGTGCCGAGAAATTCCCGATCGCGGTATACCGGTGTCTGCAGCGTGATGTAACCGTTGCCGACGTCGTCGTAAATGAGCGGCGAATAGACCTGGCGGCGCGACGAGCGGGCTTCGGCGAAAGCCGCCTTTACGGCCTCGTCCATCTGCGAATCGTTGGGCTTGGCCAGGCGCTGGCCGAACACCGGCATGGCCGTATTGGGCCAGCGCGGCTCCTGCTGGCTCGTGTACCAGTTCAGGTAAAGGATTTCCGGATGACCCTGCATGATGTCCGTGGTGGACGTCTGGAAATACTGCGGGTCGGAGTGTCCGGTGGCGAGATCGCGCGAGAGCGCCTGCAATTGCTCCTGCGCGCCCGTCATGGACAGGCGGATCTGTTGCTGGGCCCAGGCGACGTTGCGGTAGAGCGTGTCTTCCTGCTGTTGCTGCTCGCGGCGGTTCAGGCTCCACAAGATCAGGCTCATGACGATCAGGAACACCAGGATCGACAGGAGCGGCGTCAGCAAATAGGAATTCGACCACCACGGTCCGTGGTGCCAGCGGGACGGCGACGTGTCGCCGGGCGAACCGGGCGGCCGCGCCGAGCGTGCGAAAAGCCGTTCGGTCAACATGGCAAGGATTGTAGCTCAGCGTAAGACACGGAAATGCCGCGAAAAAAGCGATAAATCGCCGATAAACCGGTTCAAACTGGCCGATATCGACACAGGGGCGCGAACGATTCAGCGTGCGCTGCAACAATTTTTCGCATTATAAAATCCCATCCCGCAATTCGAAAATTTCCTTGCGCGAACGCGGACGGGCTAATTACAATCGCCCGCAAAGCTGCTGCGGTCGGCCCGGTCACGTTCCTCGCGTCCGCCCGCATGGTCCGATCAACAGCGTTCCCCTACATCCAGGAGACGAGCATGTCCGCTGTACCCGACGAAGTCCTGAAGTACGTTGCTGCTGACAAGGACGAGGATCCCCAGGAAACCGCCGAATGGCTGGAGGCGCTCGATGGCGTCATCTCCAAAATCGGCCCCGACCGCGCTCACTACCTGATCGAGAAGCAGATCGAATTCGCCCGCGTGCATGGCGAACATCTGCCGTTCTCGGCCAACACCCCGTACATCAACACGATTCCGGTCGTGGCCCAGGCGAAGAACCCGGGCGACCAGGATATCGAGCACCGCATCCGCTCGTACACGCGCTGGAACGCCATGGCGATGGTCCTGCGCGCGGGCAAGCACACCAACGTGGGCGGCCATATCGCCTCGTTCGCGTCGGCGGCTACGCTCTATGACGTCGGCTACAACCACTTCTGGCACGCACCGTCGCCGGAACACGGTGGCGACCTGATTTTCGTGCAGGGCCACTCGTCGCCGGGCGTCTACTCGCGCGCGTTCCTGCTTGGCCGTCTGACCGAAAACCAGCTCGACAACTTCCGTCAGGAAGTGGGCGGCGAGGGCATTTCGTCGTACCCGCACCCGTGGCTGATGCCGGACTTCTGGCAGTTCCCGACCGTCTCGATGGGCCTCGGCCCGATCATGGCGATCTACCAGGCCCGCTTCATGAAGTACATGCAGGCGCGCGGCATCGTGAAGACCGAAGGCCGCAAGGTCTGGGCCTTCCTCGGCGACGGCGAAACGGATGAGCCGGAATCGCTCGGCGCGATCGGCATGGCCGGCCGCGAGCGTCTGGACAACCTCGTGTTCGTCATCAACTGCAACCTGCAGCGTCTGGACGGCCCGGTGCGCGGCAACGGCAAGATCATCCAGGAACTCGAAAGCGAGTTCCGTGGCGCCGGCTGGAACGTCATCAAGGTCATCTGGGGTTCGCGCTGGGACGCGCTGTTCGCACGCGACAAGACGGGCGCGCTGATGCGCCGCATGATGGAAGTCGTCGACGGCGAATACCAGACGTATAAGTCGGAGTCGGGCGCGTATGTTCGCGAACACTTCTTCAATACGCCGGAACTCAAGGCGCTGGTCGCCGACTGGTCCGATGACGACATCTGGAACCTGAACCGCGGCGGCCACGATCCGCACAAGATCTACGCGGCGTTCCACGAGGCATCGAACTCGAAGGGCCAGCCGACCGTCATCCTCGCGAAGACGATCAAGGGCTATGGCATGGGCGAAGCCGGCCAGGCCATGAACATCACCCACCAGCAGAAGAAGATGCAGGTGGATCAGCTCAAGAAGTTCCGCGACCAGTTCCGCCTGCCGATCACGGACGAGCAGATCGTCGACGTGCCGTACCTCAAGTTCGAGGAAGGCTCGAAGGAACTCGAATACATGCGCCAGAAGCGCATGGATCTCGGCGGTTATCTGCCGGCTCGCCGCCAGAAGGCCGAGTCGCTGCCGGTGCCGGCGCTCGACGCTTTCGAGCCGCTGCTCAAGGGCACGGGCGAAGGCCGCGAGATTTCGACCACGATGGCGTTCGTGCGTATCCTCAACATCCTGTTGAAGGACAAGGCAATCGGCAAGCGCGTCGTGCCGATCGTGCCGGACGAGTCGCGTACCTTCGGTATGGAAGGTCTGTTCCGCCAGATCGGTATCTGGAATCAGCAAGGCCAGAAGTACGTGCCGGAAGATTCCGACCAGCTGATGTTCTACAAGGAATCGGAAACCGGTCAGATCCTGCAGGAAGGCATCAACGAAGCCGGCGGTATGTCGGACTGGATCGCTGCCGCGACGTCGTACTCGACGCACGGCGAGACGATGATCCCGTTCTACATCTTCTATTCGATGTTCGGCATGCAGCGTATCGGCGACCTGGTGTGGGCCGCTGGCGACATGCGCTCGCGCGGCTTCCTGCTGGGCGGCACGGCCGGTCGTACGACCCTGAACGGCGAAGGCCTGCAGCACGAAGACGGCCACTCGCTCCTGTGGGCCGCTTCGGTGCCGAACTGCGTGAGCTATGACCCGACGTTCGGTTACGAACTCGCCGTCATCATGCAGGACGGTCTGCGCCGCATGGTGCAGGACCAGGAAGACGTGTTCTATTACATCACCGTGATGAACGAAAACTACGAGCACCCGGCGATTCCGCAGGGTGAGGCCGTAGCCGCCGACATCATCAAGGGCATGTACGCGTTCCGTAAGGGCGACGCCAAGGCGAAGGGCCCGCGCGTTCAGCTGATGGGCGCAGGCACGATCTTCAACGAAGTGATCGCCGCCGCCGACCTGCTCAAGAACGACTGGGGCGTCGAAGCCGACCTCTGGAGCGTGCCGAGCTTCACGGAACTGGCCCGCGAAGGTCACGAAGTCGAGCGTTACAACCTGCTGCATCCGACCGAGCCGCGCCGCGAATCGCACGTCGAGAAGCTGCTCAAGGGCACGGAAGGCCCGATCATCGCGTCGACCGACTATGTTCGCGCGCTGGTCGACCAGATCCGCGGTCTGGTGCCGCGCAAGTTCGTGGTGCTCGGCACCGACGGCTTTGGCCGTTCGGATACGCGTGAGAAGCTGCGTCACTTCTTCGAAGTCGATCGCTACTGGACGACGGTTGCGGCGCTCAACGCGCTCGCGGATGAAGGCAAGATCGAGCGTAAGGTGGTTGGCGAAGCGATCGCCAAGTACAACCTCGATCCGTCCAAACCCAACCCGATGACCGTCTAACGCATCACCCCTGTGCATCGCAAGCGCGCCTCCCCGAAGCGGGGAGGCGTTCTTATGCGGCCCCGGAGACACTAACAATGAGTCAAGCGATCGAAGTCAAGGTGCCGGACATCGGCGATTACACGGACATTCCTGTGATCGAGGTGCTGGTGAAGGCGGGTGATTCCGTCGAGAAAGAGCAATCGCTCATCACGCTGGAATCCGACAAGGCGACGATGGATGTGCCGAGCCCCGCGTCGGGCACGGTCAAGGAAGTGAAGGTCAAGGTCGGCGACAACGTGTCGGAAGGCGTGTTGGTCCTCGTGCTGGAAGCCGCTGGCGCTGCTGCGCCTGCCGCTGCCGCACCGGCCGCGAAGGAAGAAAAGGCGGCCCCGGCTGCCGCGCCTGCGCAAGCCGCAGCGCCCGCACCGGCTGCTGCCGCGCCTGCTGCAAGCGGCGGCGTGCAAAGCGTCAAGGTTCCCGATATCGGCGACTACAAGGGCGTGCCCGTCATCGAGATCGGTGTGAAGGTGGGCGACCGTGTCGAGAAAGAGCAGTCGCTCGTCACGCTGGAGTCGGACAAGGCCACGATGGACGTGCCGAGCCCGGTGGCCGGCGTCGTGAAGGAAATCAAGGTCAAGGTCGGCGACGAAGTGTCTGAAGGCACGGAAATCATCGTCCTCGAAGCCGAAGGTGCCGCTGCACCCGCAGCCGCACCGGCTGCCAAGGCTCCGGTCGAGCAGCCGTCGGACGCGCCGCAGGCCGCGAGCGCCAAGGCCGCGCCGGCCGCGCCGTCGGCACTCGCGCAAGCGCCGATCATCCCGGCAGGCGAAGGCGGTTCGCGCCGTGCGAGCCACGCGTCGCCGTCGGTGCGCAAGTTCGCGCGCGATCTGGGCGTCGATGTCGGCCGCGTCACGGGTACAGGTCCGAAGGGCCGCATCACCCAGGACGACGTCACGGCGTTCGTGAAGGGCGTGATGACGGGCGCGCTGGCGGCTCCGACTGCGGCTGCAGCCCCGGCTGCCGGTGGCGGCGCAGGTCTGAACCTGCTGCCGTGGCCGAAGGTCGACTTCACGAAGTTCGGTCCGATCGACACGCAACCGCTGTCGCGCATCAAGAAGATCTCGGGCGCGAACCTGCATCGCAACTGGGTCATGATCCCGCACGTCACGAACAACGACGAAGCGGACATCACCGACCTCGAAGCGCTGCGCGTGCAGCTGAACAAGGAAAACGAGAAGGCCGGCGTCAAGTTCACGATGCTCGCGTTCGTCATCAAGGCCTGCGTCGCCGCGCTCAAAAAGTTCCCGGCGTTCAACGCGAGCCTGGACGGCGACAACCTCGTCTTCAAGCAGTACTACCACATCGGTTTTGCTGCCGACACGCCGAACGGCCTGGTCGTCCCGGTGATCCGCGACGCCGACAAGAAGGGTCTCGTCGATATCGCGAAGGAAATGGCGGAACTGTCGAAGCTCGCGCGCGACGGCAAGCTCAAGCCGGACCAGATGCAAGGCGGCTGCTTCTCGATCTCGTCGCTGGGCGGTATCGGCGGCACGCATTTCACGCCGATCATCAATGCGCCGGAAGTGGCCATTCTTGGCCTCTCGAAGAGCGCCATGAAGCCGGTGTGGGACGGCAAGCAGTTCGTGCCGCGCCTGACGCTGCCGCTTTCGCTCTCGTACGACCACCGCGTGATCGACGGCGCCGCTGCCGCGCGTTTCAACGCGTACCTCGGCCAGATCCTCGGCGATTTCCGCCGCGTGATCCTGTAAAACCGCTCCGACCGGTCAGCACCGTCGCGCCGCATCTTCCGGATGCGCGTCGCGGCGGGCGCGGCCGGTCGTTCCTGAAGGGGACACCATGAGTCTCGTCGAAGTGAAAGTGCCGGATATCGGCGACTTCAAGGACATCGACGTCATCGAAGTCAACATCAAGCCGGGTGACGTGATCGAGAAAGAGCAGTCGCTGCTCTCGCTCGAATCGGACAAGGCCACGATGGAAGTGCCCAGCGAAGTCGCGGGCACCGTCAAGGAAGTGAAGATCAAGGCCGGCGACAAGGCGTCGCAAGGCACCGTCGTCGCGATCGTCGAGGTGTCGGAAGGTGCGGCGGCCCCCGCTGCTGCGCCGAAGACCGAGGCACCGAAGGCCGAAGCGCCCAAGGCGGCTGAAGCACCCAAAGCCGCAGCACCGGCACCGCAAGCTGGCAGCTTCAGCGGCAGCGCCGACGTCGAATGCGACATGCTCGTGCTCGGCGCAGGCCCTGGCGGCTACTCGGCGGCGTTCCGTTCCGCCGACCTCGGCATGAAGACCGTGCTGGTCGAGCGTTACGCGACGCTGGGCGGCGTGTGTCTGAACGTCGGCTGCATTCCGTCGAAGGCGCTGCTGCACACGGCGCTGGTGATCGACGAAGCCGCTGCGCTCGAGTCGCACGGCATCTCGTTCGGCAAGCCGCAGATCGATCTCGATAAACTGCGCGACTTCAAGTCGGGCGTCGTCAAGAAGCTCACCGGCGGTCTGGCCGGCATGGCCAAGGCGCGCAAGGTCGAAGTCGTAACGGGCCTGGGCACCTTCCTCGATCCGTACCACATGGAAGTGGCGGGCGAGGGCGGCAAGAAGATCGTCAAGTTCAAGCAGGCTATCATCGCCGCGGGCTCGCAAGCCGTGAAGCTGCCGTTCATGCCGGAAGATCCGCGCGTGGTCGATTCGACCGGCGCGCTCGAACTGCGCCAGATCCCGCAGAAGATGCTGGTGATCGGCGGCGGCATCATCGGTCTGGAAATGGCCACCGTCTATTCGACGCTTGGCGCGCAGATCGATGTCGTGGAAATGCTCGACGGCCTGATGGCCGGCGCCGACCGCGATCTCGTGAAGGTCTGGGAGAAGTACAACGCGAAGCGCTTCGCGAATGTCATGCTCAAGACCAAAACCACGAAGGCCGAAGCGAAGGACGATGGCATCTACGTCACGTTCGAAGGCGAAAAGGCTCCGGCCGAAGCGCAGCGCTACGACCTCGTGCTGGTCGCCGTGGGCCGCTCGCCCAACGGCAAGAAGATCGGCGCGGACAAGGCTGGCGTGGCGGTGACGGATCGCGGCTTTATCGAAGTCGACAAGCAGCAGCGCACCAACGTGCCGCACATCTTCGCGATTGGCGATGTGGTCGGTCAGCCGATGCTCGCGCACAAGGCCGTGCATGAAGGCCACGTCGCAGCGGAAGCGGCGCATGGCGAGAAGGCTTACTTTGACGCGCTGCAGATTCCGTCGGTGGCTTACACCGATCCGGAAGTGGCGTGGGCGGGCAAGACCGAAGAGCAGTGCAAGGCCGAAGGCATCAAGTACGGCAAGGCAGTGTTCCCGTGGGCCGCTTCGGGCCGCGCGATCGCCAATGGCCGCGACGAGGGCTTCACCAAGCTGATCTTCGACGAAGAGACGCATCGTGTGATCGGCGGCGGTATCGTCGGCCTGAACGCCGGCGATCTGATCAGCGAAGTCTGCCTCGCCGTGGAAATGGGCGCGGATGCGACCGATATCGGCAAGACGATTCACCCGCACCCGACGCTGGGCGAATCCGTCGGCATGGCCGCCGAGCTGTACGAAGGCGTCTGTACCGACCTGCCGCCGCAAAAGAAGAAGTAAATTCGTGCCGCGCCGCTCTCCAGAAGGAAGCGGCGCGCGTGAAAGCAGCAAGAATGAAAAAACGGCGCACCCCGCGAGGAGTGCGCCGTTTTCTTTTGGTCAGCGCGATGTTGCTGCGCGAGCCGCAGTAATGCGAGAGGCGCCGGAGCGTAAAAAAAGATTCCCGGCCGCCGGCGACCGGGCAAGCGACATGCCGGGCGGCATGTCGGAGCGTCAGATCCGGCGCCAGGCGCGCGCGAGGTTCAGGCGGGAACCTGCAAGCGGCTCGCGGCGCGCCCGGTCAATGCACGGTGAGCTTTGACTTAAGCTCAGGCCGGCTTCTTGGCAGTGGCGGCAGCCGAGCGCGAAGCCTGCGCAGCAGCCTTGCTGGCGGCGGCGGTGGCAGCATTGAAGTTGCTTTCGGCCATTTCGACGGCTTGCTTGGTGGCCTTGTGAACCGTTTCGTACGTCGTGTTGGCGGCGTTGATGGCCGACTTGATCACGGCGACAGCGGTTTCCGAACCGGCCGGTGCGTTCTTCGCGACGTTGTCGACGAGCGACTGAACCTTGCGGTTCTGTTCTTCGTAGTGCGCTTCGGCGACCTTCGCGAACTCAGCTTGCGTAGCCGAGGCGATTTCATAGACGTGGCGGCCGTACGACAGGACCTTTTCGGCGAGCGGCTGGGCGTAGCTCGACTGCAGTGCGAAGAATTCCTGCGCATCCTTCGCCGACAGCGCGCGTTGCGCCTGTTCCTGCGATTCCGCCAGATTCGAGCGAACGGCCTGAAGGTTCAATTCGACGAGCTTTTCCACGCCTTCGAATGCCTTGCCGGTCAGACCGAACAGGGTTTCGAGGTTGGCTTTGTGTGCGGCGACGAATTGCTCAGGGGTCAGCAGACTCATGTTTACGCTCCTGGATGGTTGGCGGCCTCGTAGGGTGGGTCGCCTGGAGTAAGTGGCAAGACGCTGGTGATCTGCCTGACGCCGGGTGCAGCCTGGTGCGCCTTTGTGCGTCGCAGCATTGAACCTGATTTTAGGTCGGCTCAGTCGAATGTCAAGGACTTTTGATGCGGCGCACAAATGCATTAAAGTTTTATTAAACAAACACTTATGCTAGTGGCATGAGGGTGCGAACGGTATTTGCGCTGAGCTGCGGCATGATGTCCGCCGATCATTTTGCTCTACGCCTTGCCTGACAAGGATGCGCATATGCGCGCTGGTTCTGGCAAGATTGAGTCTGACGGCGCGTTGCGGAGTTTTTTTAGGTGCGCCGTCGGGCTCCGTCAGGTCTGTCAGGGAATGCACCAGGGTGCGTCCACCAGATTCCTGTATGGAACGTTAAGTCTCTATTGCAGTCGAACTGCGCGTCGCGTGGTTCGGCGGCACGGATGTCAGAGCAACGTCCTCGGTATTTATCCCACATAAAGTTATCCATGACGCGCGCCGTTAATGCGTAGGCGACAGCAAACGTTGTCGGCGCAAGGCGCGGCAGGGTGGGGCCGTCCGGTCGATTGTCTGACTCCATCGAATGCGAGAAGTACATTGGTCTGCTCAATCAAGAACCAGATTTCGGTTTAACGAGTAGCCATAAGTGCTTCAATTTGCGAATTTTTCGTGGTTTTACTACACTTGGCGAACGATCCCGCCGCTTCATCCAGAACACCAATGAAATCCGACAAGCTCCTGTCGTTCAAACTGGTGCCCTCATCGGTTGTCAGCACCGCGCTGTCGGTGGCTGTTTCCGTGGCCATCAGTGCGACGCTGCTAGCGCCCGAGGGCGCTTTTGCTGCGTCGCAGAACACCGCCGCCGCTAAAACGGCGAAGGCCAAGAAGGCCACCAAGAAGGCTGACGTCGCACCCGCGAAGGTTGCGAAGAAGGCGGGCGCAACCCGCACCGTCGCCGCCAAGGACGACGATGCGCGTCCGACGGCGAAAAAGCGCCGCGTCAGCTACACGATGAATGGCCGGCACCACACGGCGGTGCGCCGCGTGGCGTTCGAGCCGCGTCAGCCGACCGTCGGTCAGGCGTTCGGCCTGCATGAGACGCCAGACTCGCTGATGCTGCGCTCGGGCGTGGCCTACGTGGTCGACCAGAACTCGCTCGAACCGCTCTTCGACAAGAATTCGCACGCCGTGGTGCCCATCGCCTCGATCTCGAAGCTCATGACCGCGATGGTCGTGCTCGACTCGAAGGCGCCGCTCACCGAGCAGATCGAAGTCACCGACGAAGATCGCGATTACGAGAAAAACACCGGTTCGCGTCTGTCGGTCGGCTCGGTGCTCTCGCGTGAAGACATGCTGCACATCGCGCTGATGGCGTCGGAAAACCGTGCGGCTGCGGCGCTCTCGCGCTACTACCCGGGCGGCCGTCCGGCCTTCATCGCGGCGATGAACGCGAAGGCGAAGCAACTCGGCATGACCGATACGCATTTCGAGAATTCGACGGGTCTGACGAGCCACAACGTCTCGACCGCGCGCGATCTCGTGAAGATGGTGAACGCGGCGTACCAGTACCCGATGATCCGTCAGTTCTCGACCGATCACAGCTACGATGTGTACACGGGCAAGCGCACGCTTGCCTACAACAGCACGAATGCGCTGGTGCGTAACTCGTCGTGGGACATCGGCCTGCAGAAGACCGGCTTCATCAACGAAGCGGGTGAGTGCCTCGTCATGCAGTCGACGATCCATGGCCGTCCGGTCATCATGGTCCTGCTCGATTCGAGCGGCAAATATTCGCGCTTCGCCGACGCGACCCGTGTGCGCACGTGGCTCGACAACGGCGGCGCGGACCAGCAGCCGCGCATCACGAGCGCGGACGCGGGCGGTCCGGGTACCTGACCCGCCACGCCAGCCATACCCATCAGTTTTCCGAACGCCCCGCTTTTGCGGGGCGTTTGTTTTTGTGGCCACCAACGGCGCGTCCTACGCCATCCGGCCGACTGTTTGCCGTGCGATGCCATCAGCAGAATCGTCAGTGTTTCAACGCGCGTTGCCTGTCCAGGGAACGCGAACTGCCGCCACTACGGTTGTCAATTGACAACCGTAGTGGCGGCGCATACACTGGGTTTGCCAATGAGACGATCGCATCCGAAGAAAGAGATCGAGGCTGCGCTGACTTACGCCGAATCAAAAGGTCGGTTAGTACGACCAGGCAAAGGCAACGGTCATGCGTGAGGAAGAATGTATTGCTCCGCTAACCAGGTGGACTGCCGGTGCGGGGAATTCTGTATCACGAGCATCTGGAGCACGCCGCGCAACGCAGGCAATCACGCACATCTGCTGAAGCGCGTGGTCGATAACTGCAAGGTGCAGCGCGCTACATAGCAGGAGTGACAATGAACTACGTTTTTACGCTCAAGTATCAACTGTCGGCCGAAGACTGCGATCAGGAACAACTGATCGAGCGACTCGCGCAGGCAGGCTGCGACGACGCGACCATCGGCGTGGGTCTGCCGGGGCGCATCGCACTGGCATTCGCACGCGAGAGCGAGAGCGCGTGGGCTGCCATCTACACGGCGTTGCAGAACGTGAAGGAAGCGGTGCCGTCGGCGCGTCTTGTCGAAGCCGCACCGGATTTCGTCGGCTTGACCGATGTGGCCGATCTGACTGGCATGTCGCGGCAGAACATGCGCAAGCTGATGCTCGCGCACTTTGCCGATTTCCCGCAGCCGGTGCACGAGGGCAGTCCGTCGCTCTGGCATCTGGGAGACATCCTGACCTGGCTCAGCGCGCGTGAGGGCTACAGCATCGACGCCACGTTGCTCGACACGGCGTGCACGGCGAAGCAGGTCAATCTGGCGAAGGACGCGCGCGAGGTCGATGCGCGCGTCAAGCGTCAGCTGGCCGAGCTTGTGACCTGAAGATGGGGGCGATGGGTTTGAGGCAAGCCCGGGAAGCAGCGCCTCAGGCCGGCTGCACGTGACCTTCGGCCGGTTCGGCGTGGTAGCCGAGCGATTCCGAAATCGTGAGCGCCGTCTTGCTCAGTTGCCCGAGCCACGAATCCTGCAGACGATCAGCGGGAGCGGAAAGCGACAGGCCCGCCACCAGTTTGCCCGTATCGTCGTAAATACCGGCTGCGATGCAGCGCACGCCTAGTTCGAGTTCCTCGTTGTCGCGTGCACAGGACTCCTGGCGCACATGCGCGAGTTCGCGCTCAAGGCGGCTCAGGTCGGTAATGCTGTTGCGCGTATGGCCCGAAAGACCGGTGCGCGTGGCGTAGGCGCGCACGCGCGTCGCTTCGTCGGCGGCCAGAAAGAGTTTGCCGACCGAGGTCAGATGCAGGGGCGCACGCCCACCAATCGCGCGCACCACCTGCATGCCCGAGCGCTCCGAGTACGCGCGCTCGATATAAACGATCTCGTCGCCCTGGCGTACGGAGAGATTTACCGTCTGGCCTGTGAGGCGATGGAGTTCGCGCATGGGCGAAAGCGCCGCGTCACGCACAGAAAGCCGCGCCTTCACGAGGTTGCCCAGCTCCAGCAGGCGCATGCCCAGGCGATAGGTGCCCGGGTCCGAGCGATCGACCAGGCGGCAGCTCACCATGTCGTTGAGAATGCGGTGCGCGGTGGACGGATGCAGTTCCGTGCGTTGCGCGAGTTCCTTCAGGCTGACTGGATCGGTATGTGCGGCGAGCGCATCGAGGAGGCGCATCATGCGCTCGATCACCTGAATCGAGGTCTTCGGATCTGGATTGGTGTCGGTCATGGGGGCGTATTCCGGATACAGATTCGTGTGACGCGGGGTGGGTGCGGCAAGCAGAAATTCATTGTATCTCGTATTGTGAAAAAAGTAAGCGTCTAACGGAAAGGGCCTGCTGCATTGCGGCAACGCTCGTCGGGGAACGTTCGGCGTTGGTGGGGAAGGCGAAACATCGGATAATCGGGGACGGTTTTCAGGAGGATTTCCCATGCGAGTCGGTCTGTTCGTCACCTGTCTCATCGACATGATGCGTCCAGAAATTGGCTTTTCCACGCTCAAACTGCTCGAAGAGGCCGGTTACGAAGTCATCGTGCCGCCCGCGCAAACCTGCTGCGGCCAGCCAGCGTACAACTCCGGCGAGCGCGCGCTGGCGCGCGATCTGGCTGAAAAGACGCTGCGTGAATTCGAACAGTTCGACTACGTGGTGGTGCCTTCGGGCTCGTGCGGCGGCATGATCCGCGTGCATTTCGGCGATCTGTTCCGTGACGATCCCGAACTGATGGCGCGTTACGGCAAGCTGCGCGAACGCGTTTTCGAGCTGACGGATTTCCTCGTGAATGTCGCGCGCGTGACGCTCCCGGAAGGCGAGTTCCGCGGGCCGGTGACCTATCACGATTCGTGTGCGGGCCTGCGCGAACTGGGCGTGAAGGCGCAGCCGCGCGAGCTTCTGGCGCAACGCGGCGTGCAGGTGCAGGAAATGAAAGACTGCGAACATTGCTGTGGCTTCGGCGGCACATTTGCAGTCAAATACGGCGCGATCTCAACCGCGATCGCCGACGAAAAATGCATGAACGTACAGGCGAGCGGGGCGGGCACGGTGGTGCTCGGCGACCTGGGCTGCATGCTGAACATCGAAGGGCGCCTGCGTCGCACCGGCGACCACAGCACGCGTGTGCTGCACATCGCCCAGGTGCTGGCCGGCGATATCTAGGCCAGCGGTCGTCACCACAACTCACGCCCTCACACGCCATGCAAGTCACCTCGATGCAGTTCAAGGCGCGCGCCGGTCAGAAACTGGCCGACCAACGCCTGCAGCACAACCTCAAGAAGCTCTCGACCAAGTTCGTGAGCGCTCGCGCCGAGGCGATCACGGCGATCGACTTTGAGGCCACGCGGGCCGCGCTCAAGGAGCGCCGCAATCGCGCGCTTGAGAATCTCGACGCCTGGATCGAGCAGTTCGAGGCCGAGGCCACCCGGCGCGGCGTCACGGTGTTGTTCGCGGAAACGGCGCGCGACGCGGCGAAACTGGTTGCCGACATCGCGCGCCGCCATGAGGTCCGCAAGGTCATCAAGACCAAGTCGATGGTGTCGGAGGAGATGCAGCTCAACTCCGTGCTGGCGGAAATGGGCGTGCAGTCCATCGAAACCGATCTGGGCGAATACATTCTCCAGATCAACAACAACGAGCCGCCGAGCCACATCATTGCGCCCGTCGTCCACAAGGATAAGGACGAGATCGCCGACCTGTTCGCGCGCACGCACGACAAGCCGCGCCTGACCGACATTCCCGACATGACGCGCGAGGCCCGTGAAGTATTGCGCCCCCATTTTCTATCGGCGGATATGGGGGTGACGGGCGGCAACTTCCTCGTCGCTGAAACAGGTTCGGTCGTACTGGTGACGAACGAGGGCAACGAGGGCATGTGCACGGTGATGCCGCGCGTGCATGTAGCGGTCACTGGCATCGAAAAGATCCTGCCAACGCTCGAAGACCTGGCCACGGCCATGCGCCTGCTGCCACGCTCGGCGACCGGGCAGGCCACCTCGAACTATTTCTCCATGCTCACGGGCCCCCGCGGCGCAGATGATCAGGACGGGCCCGAGCATATGTATGTGGTGCTCGTCGATGGTGGGCGCACCGGGCTGATCGGCGGTGAGTTTCAGGAAATGCTGCGCTGTATCCGCTGCGGCGCCTGCATGAACCATTGCCCCGTCTATCAGAAGGTGGGCGGTCACGCCTACGGCTGGGTCTACCCGGGGCCGATGGGCTCAGTGCTCACGCCAAGCTATGTCGGCATCGACAAGGCACTGGATCTGCCGCAAGCCGCCACCTTGTGCGGCGAGTGCAACAGCGTCTGCCCGGTAGGCATTCCGCTGTCCGACCTGCTGCGCAAGCTGCGCGAAAAGCAGACTGAACGTCGCTTGCGCCCGTGGCGCGAGCGCGCCGCGCTGGCCGCGTGGGGCTGGCTGGCCCTGCATCCCACGGCTTACGGGTTGCTCACCAAAATCGGCGTGCGCGTGCTGGAGCGTCTGGGCGGCTCGGGGCGCATGATCCGCAAGCTGCCATTCGCGAGCGGCTGGACCGATGGCCGCGATATGCCCGCGCCCGTCGGGCGAACCTTCCGCGAACTCTACGCAGCGCGCCACACCCATCTGGACGCCAACGTCCCGTCGCGAAAGCCATCGTAAGCGCGTGTGAAAGCGGCGCCTCCGCCCGGGCGCCGTCAACCTCAATGGAGCCACTGTTTAATCTGTGACAACAGTGTGTTCGACTTTGCCGGGTTTTTCCTGATTGCGATCGTCTATATCATTTCGACTGGCGATAGTGCGTACCGAGCCCTCATCGCCCCACAGTCGATAGAGAGTCGCATCATGAAAAAGAAAATAGTGGTGTATTGGCCGCTGGCGCTGATTGTGCCGCTCGCCGCCGTCGCATGGCTGCATGCCTGGAATACCGCCGAGCAGCAATTCCCGCTCGCCGCAGATCAAGTCAGCGCGGAACTCGCGCGCGCCGTGTCGTACGGCCTGGTTGACGATGGCGCCGACATGAAAGCCCCGGTGAAGGCATTGCGCAGCGCGACGCCGCTGCCGCAGGCGAGCGCGATTTGAGCCGCGCCTGGCGTCGAGTCACGCCAAGCGCGCAAATCGTGCGCTTTGTATAATTGCGGATTCGCCGCTCGCTGGCCCGGTTGGCCGCCCGAGTGTTCGCCCAAGTCCAGATTTATTGCCAGGTTTATCGTCAAGAACGAACGATGAAAAAGGTTTCTGTCTGCTTCGTGTGTCTCGGCAACATCTGCCGCTCGCCCACGGCTGAGGCCGTGATGCGGCGGCTTGTCGACGAAGCGGGTCTGACGGATCGCCTGGTGGTCGATTCGGCCGGCACGGGCAACTGGCACATCGGCGAGGCGCCTGATGAACGCGCCCAGCGCGCGGGCGGCAGGCGTGGCTACGATCTCGCGGTGCTGCGCGCCCGTCAGATCGCCGCTGAGGATTTCGACGCATTCGATCTGATCGTGGCGATGGACGATGCCAACGTCACGGCGCTGCAGCAGGTGGCGCCGGTGTCCGCGCGCGACAAGATCCGCCTGCTGATGGAATTTGCACCGAACGCCGATGAGCGCGTCGTCACCGACCCTTATTTCGGCGGCGAAGCGGGTTTCGAGGCGGTGCTGGATCAGTGCGAGGCTGCCTGCAACGGCTTGCTGGCGGCTCTGCGCCCCCAGCTTGCGGGTTGAGGCAGGGTGGTGAGGCAAGTGAAGTGAACGTGACGGCGCACCCCGAGGTTCGTTTTGCGTCGTTTTCCCTTTTCGTCAGTCGCGTAATAACCCGTATCGCGGCGCGGATACTTGACTAAACTAGTCATGTATTTATACTTGACGAAAATTGTCGAGAATTGCGGTTCCCCTACATCATGAGACTCACCACTAAAGGCCGTTTCGCCGTCACGGCGATGATCGACCTGGCCCTGCGCCAGGAGCAGGGCCCGGTGACGCTTGCGGGTATCAGCCAGCGCCAGCACATTTCGCTGTCGTACCTCGAACAGCTGTTCGGCAAGCTGCGCCGTCATGAAATCGTCGAATCGGTCCGTGGACCGGGCGGCGGCTACAACCTCGCGCGTCGCGCGGAGGACGTCACGGTCGCGGACATCATCATCGCCGTGGACGAGCCGCTCGATGCCACGCAGTGCGGCGGCAAGGGCGCGTGCGAAGGCACCAAGCAGCACGACGGCCACTGCATGACGCACGAACTCTGGTCGACGTTGAACCAGAAGATGGTCGAGTACCTCGATTCGGTGTCGCTCAAGGACCTGGTGGACAAGCAGCGCGCCCGCGAAGGCGCCGCGCCCGCCGTCCTGCGCGACCGCCGCACCGAGGCGCCCGCGGTCGAGCCCGTGAGGGCCGTGCCGCTCGGGCCGAACTCGATCTTCAATATGGCGAGTTCATGAGCGCACCCGCGCCGCAAGCCAGCAATACACAGTACATGCGCAGCACCCAGATTCCCCGGAGCGATAGATGAATAACGATATTCCCCACCTGCCCATCTACATGGACTACAGCGCGACGACGCCGATCGATCCGCGCGTGGTGGACAAGATGATTCCGTACCTGCGCGAGCAGTTCGGCAATCCGGCTTCGCGTAGCCACGCTTATGGCTGGGACGCGGAGCGCGCCGTTGAGGAAGCGCGCGAGCAGGTCGCTGCGCTCGTCAACGCCGATCCGCGCGAAATCATCTGGACCTCCGGCGCGACCGAATCGGACAACCTCGCGATCAAGGGTGCAGCGCACTTCTACAAGAGCAAGGGCAAGCACATCATCACGGTGAAGACCGAGCACAAGGCTGTGCTCGACACCTGCCGTGAGCTGGAGCGTGAAGGCTACGAAGTCACGTATCTGAGCGTCAAGGATGACGGTCTGATCGATCTGGACGCCTTCAAGGCCGCGATTCGCCCCGACACGATCCTCGTTTCCGTGATGCACGTGAACAACGAGATCGGCGTGATCCAGGACATCGAAACGATCGGTGAGATCTGCCGCGAAAAGGGCATCGTGTTCCACGTCGACGCCGCGCAATCGACGGGCAAGGCGCCCATCGACCTGCAAAAGCTCAAGGTCGACCTGATGTCGTTCTCGGCGCACAAGACTTACGGTCCGAAGGGCATCGGCGCGCTGTACGTGCGTCGCAAGCCGCGTATCCGTATCGAAGCGCAAATGCACGGTGGCGGTCACGAGCGCGGCATGCGTTCGGGCACGCTGGCTACGCACCAGATCGTCGGCATGGGCGAAGCGTTCCGTATCGCGCGTGAAGAGATGGCCACGGAAAACGAGCGCGTGCGCATGCTGCGCGACCGCCTGCTCAAGGGCCTCTCGGAAATCGAAGAAACCTACGTGAACGGCGACATGGAAAAGCGTGTCCCGCACAACCTGAACATCAGCTTCAACTTCGTCGAAGGCGAATCGCTGATCATGGCGGTCAAGGATGTGGCGGTGTCGTCGGGTTCGGCCTGTACGTCGGCGTCGCTGGAGCCGTCGTACGTGCTGCGCGCGCTTGGCCGCAACGACGAACTGGCGCACAGCTCGATCCGCTTCACGGTGGGCCGTTTCACCACCGAGCAGGACGTGGACTACGTCATCAACCTGTTGAAGACGAAGATCGCCAAGCTGCGCGAACTGTCGCCGCTGTGGGAAATGCACCAGGACGGCATCGACCTGTCGACCATCCAGTGGGCCGCGCACTAAGCGCTGCATCACGGACAGTCAGGCAGAAAAGCGAATCTCGACCCGGCCGCAGCGCACATCGACATGCAGCGCGGCCAACGAATTGAAGGAGTGTGATCATGGCATATAGCGACAAGGTTCTGGACCACTACGAAAACCCGCGCAACGTTGGCTCGTTTGCGAAAGACGACGATGCAGTCGGCACGGGCATGGTCGGCGCGCCGGCGTGCGGCGACGTGATGAAGCTGCAGATCCGCGTGGGCGCGGACGGCGTGATCGAAGACGCGAAGTTCAAGACCTATGGCTGCGGCTCGGCAATCGCCTCGAGCTCGCTGGTCACGGAATGGGTCAAGGGCAAGACGCTCGATCAGGCGCTCGACATCAAGAACACGCAGATCGCCGAAGAACTGGCGCTGCCGCCGGTGAAGATCCACTGCTCGATTCTCGCGGAAGACGCGATCAAGGCAGCGGTCGCCGACTACAAGCAACGCCACACGGCGGACGCGAAGGTCGACGCGGCGTAAAAGCTGCGCGCCACTTCAAGGCGAACAGCAGGCGGGACGGCGGCGCACCTTTCGGGGCACCGCCGTGAAATGAACGATCTGGATGCAGGCAAGCCTGCGCCGAGTCGTGACGAAGCGGGCGCATGTAGAAGGCTGACAGCGACGCACGACATGGAGTAGGGCGAAAACGTTATGGCAATCTCGTTGACTGAAAAAGCGGCACAGCACGTGCAGAAGTATCTGATCCGTCGTGGCAAGGGCGTGGGCTTGCGCCTGGGCGTGCGTACCACGGGCTGCTCGGGTCTTGCGTACAAGCTCGAATATGTCGACGAGCTCGCGCCCGAAGACAACGTGTTCGAAAGCCATGGCGTGAAGGTTATCGTCGATCCGAAGAGCCTGTCGTACATCGACGGCACGCAACTGGATTTCGTGCGTGAAGGCCTCAACGAGGGCTTCAAGTTCAATAACCCGAACGTGAAGGACGAGTGCGGTTGCGGCGAGTCCTTCCGCGTGTAAGCCCGCGCGTTGCGCTGAAAAGGCGGCCTGTGCCGCCTTTTTGATTTTTCGAAGCCGCGCTTTGAAGTCACTTTGAAGTGGCTTCAGCCTCGCATCACGACCCCACCAGAACGCTCAATCCGATGGCCTCGCTCTCTTCGCTTTCCGACAGCCACTTCGTGCTCTTTGGCCTGTCCGAGCAGTTCGCGCTCGACGCCGACGCGCTCGATCACGCCTACCGCGCCGTGCAGGCGCAGGTGCACCCCGACCGTTTCGCGGCGGCTGGCGAAGCGCAAAAGCGCGTCGCGATGCAATGGGCCACGCGCGCGAACGAGGCTTATCAGACGCTGCGCGACCCGCTCAAGCGCGCGAAGTATCTGCTGCATCTGCGCGGCATCGACGTTGGCGCCGAGAACAACACGGCGATGGAGCCGGCCTTCCTGATGCAGCAGATGGAATGGCGCGAGGCGATTGAAGACGCGGTGGGCGCGAAGAACGTCGATGCGCTCGACGCGCTGGCGGGCGAGTTGCGCGACGACGAACGCGTGCGGATGACGAAGCTCGGCGCGTTGCTCGATAGCGGCTCGAACCAGCCGGCCGCCGAAGCGGTGCGGCAACTGATGTTCATCGAGCGCGTGGCGGCCGAAGTCGACACGCAGATCGAGCGGCTGGAAGGCTGAAGCGCGCACGCGTAGATACGTGCGCAAACAGGCTTAGAACCCCCGGATACAGAAGGGGCCGCGCGGCGCGCAGAATGCGCGAAGCCACGGCTCCAAAACAGATCAAGCGATCACACAGATGGCATTACTGCAAATCTCCGAACCCGGCATGGCGCCGGCGCCGCATCAGCGACGGCTGGCTGTCGGCATCGACCTCGGCACGACGAACTCGCTGGTCGCCGCGGTGCGCAGCGGCGTGCCCGACGTGCTGCCCGACGCAGACGGCCACGTGCTGCTGCCCTCCGTCGTGCGCTATCTGGCCAACGGCGGTCGCCGCATCGGCCGCGTGGCCAAGGCCGAAGCCGCCACCGATCCGCGCAACACCATTGTCTCGGTCAAGCGTTTCATGGGCCGCGGCAAGGCCGACGTCGAAGGCGCGGCGAACGCGCCTTATGAATTCGTCGACGCGCCCGGCATGGTGCAGATCCAGACCATCGACGGCGTGAAGAGCCCGGTCGAAGTCTCGGCGGAAATCCTCGCGACGCTGCGCCAGCGCGCCGAAGACTCGCTCGGCGACGATCTGGTCGGCGCAGTCATCACGGTGCCCGCGTACTTCGACGAAGCGCAGCGCCAGGCGACCAAGGACGCCGCGCGTCTGGCCGGCCTGAACGTGCTGCGCCTGCTCAACGAGCCGACCGCGGCGGCGATCGCCTATGGTCTCGACAACGGCTCGGAAGGCCTCTACGCGGTCTACGACCTCGGCGGCGGCACCTTCGACCTGTCGATTCTCAAGCTCACCAAGGGCGTGTTCGAAGTGCTCGCGGCGGGCGGCGACTCGGCGCTCGGCGGCGACGATTTCGACCACGCGGTGTTCGCTTATGTGCTGGAACAGAGCGGCATCGAGCGTGCGGCGCTCGCACCCGAAGACGTGCGTCTGTTGCTCGACCGCGCGCGCGACGCGAAGGAAGCATTGTCGGCGGCGCCTGAAGCGCGTATCGAGGTCACGCTCTCGAACGGCGCGGCGATTGCCGTGACGATCGACGAAGCGCGTTTCGAGGCGCTCACGCAGGCGCTCGTGCAGCGCACGCTCACGCCCACGAAGAAGGCGTTGCGTGACGCGAAGGTCACGGCGAAGGACGTCAAGGGCGTGGTGCTGGTCGGCGGCGCGACGCGCATGCCGGTGATCCGCCGCGCGGTCGAGCAGTTCTTCGGCCAGGCGCCGCTCACGAATCTCGATCCGGACCAGGTCGTGGCGCTGGGCGCGGCGATCCAGGCCGACTTGCTCGCGGGCAACCGTGGCGGCGACGACGACTGGCTGCTGCTCGACGTGATCCCGCTGTCGCTGGGCGTGGAGACGATGGGCGGCCTCACCGAGAAGATCATCCCGCGCAACTCGACCATTCCGGTGGCGCGCGCGCAGGAGTTCACGACCTTCAAGGACGGCCAGACCGCGATGGCGATCCACGTAGTGCAGGGCGAGCGCGAACTCGTGTCCGACTGCCGGTCGCTGGCGCGTTTCGAGCTTCGCGGCATTCCGCCGATGGCGGCGGGCGCGGCGCGCATCCGCGTGACGTATCAGGTGGACGCGGACGGCCTGCTGTCCGTGTTTGCGCGCGAACAGCATTCGGGCGTGGAAGCGTCGGTGGTGGTCAAGCCGTCCTACGGTCTGGCCGACGACGACATCGCGAAGATGCTCGAAGACAGCTTCAAGACCGCCGATATCGACATGCGAGCGCGCGCCTTGCGCGAGGCGCAGGTCGAAGCGCAGCGCGTGATCGAAGCGACGCAATCGGCGCTGGCCGCCGACGGCGAACTGCTCGACGACGCCGAGCGCGCGGACCTCGACAAGCTGGTCGCGGCGCTTGCGCAGATCGCGCCGGGCGAGGACACCGACGCGATCGAAGCGGCCACCAAGGCGCTGGCCGAGGGCACCGACGAGTTCGCGGCCCGCCGCATGGACAAGGGCATCAAGCGCGCGCTGGCGGGCAAGAAGCTCGACGAGATCGGTTAAGTACAGAGTTAAGGCTGGATCGGCGCGATCCGAGCGCATCGGTTATGCACGCTGTCTGCGTGCTTTCCCGATGCAGCGAAGCGCGCGACGCCAGTAGAATGGGTGTGCCGCCGTCGGTGGACGGGGCGCGCCCGATATGACAAGTTTTGGATACGGAAATCAGAATGCCTCAAATCGTGGTGCTGCCCCATGTCGAACTGTGCCCTGATGGCGCGGTGATCGACGCCAAGCCGGGTGAGAGCGTGTGCGACGCGCTGCTGGAACACGGCATCGCAATCGAACACGCCTGCGAAAAGTCGTGTGCCTGCACGACCTGTCACGTCATCGTGCGCGAAGGTTTCAACGCGCTCGAGCCGTCGGAAGAACTCGAAGACGACCTGCTCGACAAGGCATGGGGTCTGGAGCCCACTTCGCGGCTGTCGTGCCAGGCGCTCGTGCCGGCCGAGGATGACCTCGTGGTCGAGATTCCGCGTTACTCGATCAATCACGCGAAGGAAAACCACTGATCCATCCCAAAGAGGAGCGCGCAGCCATGAAATGGACCGATACGCAGGACATCGCAGTGGCGTTGACGGATACCCATCCGGAAGTCGACCCACAGTATGTGCGCTTCACTGATCTGCATCGCTGGATCACCGAACTCGAAGGCTTCGACGATGATCCCGAGCGTTCGAACGAAAAGATCCTCGAAGCGATTCAGGCGGCATGGATCGAGGATGCGGGCTACTGATTCCACCTGAT
>NZ_DASZJJ010000342.1:0-8873 GCF_035948235.1 Paraburkholderia sp.
AGGGCAACCGACAGGGTGGCAAGCAGTTTCTTCACTCTTTGTACTCCTCTTATGGTTCATGGCGCGCCATGTGCGGTCGTGCCGCCACGGTGCATTTTTCCAGCGCGGCTCGCGCCGGAGATTCGGCTGTCCTCGCAAGCATTGCTGCGAGCGGCGGCGCAAAGCTTACCCAATCAAAAATGCTGCGTCGCTAGTGAAATACCGTATGGCAAGCGAACAAGCGCTCTAACGTGCCTGCAAGGTTGGGCGCTATCGGGCGCAAAGCCTTGTGCGAAAAGGCTTTCGGGGAGATACAGAGGGGCGGGTGAAGCGCTGCGGAAAACGGATTGCGATGCTCTGCCGCAACAGTTGCAGGTAGGCGCCGACGCTTGCCAGACGGCAGGCGCGGCGCATGAAGGGAAGTTGAAATCGAAACGATGGCGTGCCGTTGGTTTGGTTGTTGGCTTTGGCACGCCATTGCCGCAATGCAGCAGATAAAACGCGCGGTGTTGCGCTCGCGCTAGACCACGCGCTGGCCAGCGCGATACGTTGCGCGCGGCACCGGCAGCGTGTCGAGCATCGTCACGCGCACGAAGTCCGCGCGCAGGCCGGTTTCGATCGCGCCACGGTCGTTAAGCCCCGCCTTGTGCGCCGGTTCCCACGACACGGTGGCGAGCGCGCGCGGCAGCGTCCAGTCGGCCTTGGTGACGAGATCGAAGGCGGCGGTCAGGAGGCTCGATGGCACGTAGTCCGACGAGAGGATATCGAGCAGATCCGCCTGCGCCAGTTCGAGCGCCGACACATTGCCCGAATGCGAGCCGCCGCGCACGACATTGGGCGCACCCATGATGGTGGCGATGCCGCGCTTTTTCGCTTCTTCCGCGGCGGCGCGCGTGGTCGGGAATTCGGCCAGCACGATGCCTTCGGCGGCGGCCTGCTCGACGTGTTCGATCAGCGTGTCGTCATGGCTCGCGAGCGGGATGTTGCGCGCGCGGCAGCGTTCGACGATCGCGCGGCGGTGCGCGTCCGCGTAGCGCTCCTGCTCGGTTTCCATTTCGGTCAGCAGGTTGTCGGCGTGCTCGTCGGTCCACTTGCCGTGGCGCTCCTGGTAGCGGCGCCATTGCGTGCGGTCGTGCCACTGGCGCTGGCCCGGCGTGTGGTCCATCACCGAGGCCAGACGCAGCAGCGGATGCACGCTCAGCGTGTCGAACAGTTCGATCACGTCCTCCGTGGCGATCTCGCAGCGCAGGTGCAGGAAGTGGTCGGCGCGCAGCAGTTTGCGCTCGGAGAAGCGCGAGAGCGCGGCGGCGCTGGCCAGTTGTACGTCGCGGCCACGCACGCCCACGGCCAGGCGCGTGCCGATGGCGAGCGCGTCGAACACCGTGGTGATGCCGGCGGCGGCGATCTGCGCGTCGTGTATCACGAAGGCGGCGTCGGTGTTCCAGTGCACGCCGGGGCGCGGCGCGAGATGCTTTTCCAGGTTGTCGGTGTGCAGCTCGACGAGACCCGGCAGCAGGAAGTCGCCTTCCCAGTCCTCGGCCTCGGGCGCGGCGGTGGAACCCCGCGAAATGTCGCGGATTGTGTCGCCTTCGACATGCAGCGTGCCGGTGAAAACGTCGTCTCGCGTCACGATGCGAGCGTTCTTGATCAACATCGTCAGGCTCCAGAAATCAGGTCTTGAGTCACTGTTAAGGGTACGAAAAGCGGATTACGAATACGTGTTTTCAGGCGGTTTCGGTTGCGCAGGTTTCCTCGACGAGCGGTGCACGCAGCGCCAGCACGCGAGTGGCGACGCGCTCGCGCGTGTCCTCGTCATGGAACACGCCGACGATGGCCGCGCCGCGCTCGCGCGCCTCGACGATCAGGCCCGCGACCACTTCGCGGTTCTCCGCGTCCAGCGAGGCCGTGGGCTCGTCGAGCAGCAGCACGCGATGCTGTGCGATCAGCCCGCGCGCGATGTTCACGCGCTGCTGCTCGCCGCCGGAAAACGTCGCGGGTGCGAGCGGCCACAGCCGCTGCGGCACGTTCAGGCGTTCGAGCAGTGCGGCGGCGCGCCCGCGCGCATCTTCCTCGTCGATACCGCGCGACACCAGCGGCGCGGCCACGATATCGAGCGCCGATACACGCGGAATCACACGCAGAAACTGGCTCACATAACCGACCACGTTGCGGCGCAAACGCAGCACATCATGCGGCTGCGCGCCGGTGATTTCCAGATGCTGCGCAGGTGCTGCGTCGTCGCGGATCGCAATCGAGCCGCCGCTGGCCAGATAGTTGCCGTACAGGCAGCGCAGGAACGTGCTCTTGCCCGCGCCCGAGGGACCGACCAGCACGACGCATTCGCCGCGCTCCACGTCCAGCGAAACGCCCGCAAGCGCGTCGATGCCGATGCCGCCTTGACCATGCAGCGTGAAGGTCTTGCGCACATCTTCGGCGCGCAGCATGAGCGCGGGGCGCTCGGCGAAGGCGCGCGCCGCCGGGGAAGCCAGGGAATTCAGTGTCATGGCGTTCATCCTAGACCGGCAGCACGGAGGCTACCAGCGTCTGCGTGTAAGGGTGTTGAGGATCGTCCAGGACCTGGTCGGTCAGACCCGATTCGACCACCGTGCCGCCCTGCATCACCATCAGCCGGTGCGCGAGCAGCCGCGCCACGCCAATATCGTGCGTGACGATCAGCACTGAAAGATGCAGCGTGGTGGTGAGCGTGCGCAGCAGATCGAGCAGCCGCGCCTGCACGGACACGTCGAGGCCGGCGGTCGGTTCGTCCATGAAAACGAGGCGCGGGCCGGTGACCAGATTGCGGGCGATCTGCAGGCGCTGCTGCATGCCGCCCGAAAACGCCGAAGGCAGTTCGTCGATGCGCGTCTCGTCCAGCTCGACGCGGCGCATCCACTGCTGCGCGCTCTGGCGGATGCGACCGTAATGGCGCGCGCCCACTGCCATCAGCGGCTCGCCGATATTGGCGCCCGCAGAGACCCCCGCACGCAGCCCGTCGCGCGGATTTTGCTGCACGAAGCCCCATTCGGTGCGCGCCAGCAGGCGGCGCCGCGGCTCGGACAGCGTGCGCAGATCGAGCGTCTCGCCGTTGGCGCTGGTGTAGGCGAGCGAGCCCGCATCGGCGTCGGTGCGCAGCGCGAGCGTGTTGAGCAAAGTGGTCTTGCCCGAACCCGATTCGCCGACGATACACAGTACCTCGCCCGGATAGAGATCGAAGCTCACGTCGCGGCAGCCGTTGCGCCCGCCGTATTGTTTTGTGAGGCCGCGCGCGCTCAAGAGCGGCTGAATGCCTGAATTCATGCCTCTTCTCCGTTTGCTTCGCCATCCTGAGTTTCCTGGCGATCATGGCAATAATCGCTATCCGAGCACACGAACATGCGCTTGCCCGCATCGTCGACGATCATCTCGTCGAGGAAGCTCTCGCGCGAACCGCACAGCGCGCACGCGTGTTCCCAGCGTTGCACTTCGAACGGGTGATCGTCGAAGTCGAGCGATTTCACCGGCGTATAAGGCGGAATTGCGTAGATGCGCCGCTCGCGGCCAGCGCCGAACAGTTGCAGCGCGGCGTTCATATGCAGCTTCGGATTATCGAATTTCGGAATCGGCGAAGGCGAAGTGAGGTAGCGCCCGTTCACCGTCACCGGATAGTCGTAGGTGGTGGCGATGCTGCCGTGCTGCACGATGTCCTCGTAGAGCTTCACGCTGATGAGGCCGTAGTCGGCGAGCGCGTGCAGCTTCTTGCACTCGGCCACGCGCGGCTCCAGACGGTACAGCGGCTCGGGCATCGGCACCTGATAGACGAGGATCTGCTTGTCCGTGAGCGGCGTTTCGGGAATGCGATGGCGGGTCTGCACGATGGTTGCTTCGCTGGTGCGGCGCGTGGTGGCTACGCCCGTCGTGCGTGCGAAAAAGCGGCGGATATTGACGGCGTTGGTCGTGTCGTCGGAGCCCTGGTCGATGACCTTGAGCGTATCCTTCGCGCCGATGATCGCCGCCGTCACCTGAATGCCGCCCGTGCCCCAGCCATACGGCAGCGGCATTTCGCGCGAGGCGAACGGCACCTGGTAGCCTGGCACCGCCACGGCCTTGAGCAGCGCGCGGCGGATCATGCGCTTGGTCTGCTCGTCGAGGTACGCGAAGTTGTAGCCCTCGGCGGCCCGGGTCTCGTGCGAGGCGAGCGACGTGTCGAAAGTGTCGGGCGCGTTCATGCGGCCTCTCCGGTATTCAGTTCGCCATGCTGCGCGCGCAGGCGGCGCACGAGTTCCAGCTCGGCCTGGAAGTCGACGTAATGCGGCAGTTTCAGATGCTGCACGAAGCCCGATGCTTCCACGTTGTCGCTATGCGAAAGCATGAATTCGATGTCCTGGGTGGGCGAAGCGAGCGTTTCGCCCAGTTCTTCGGCGCGCAACGCGCGATCGACCAGCGCCATCGCCATGGCCTTGCGCTCGGCGTGGCCGAAGGTGAGACCGTAGCCCTGCGTGAAGGCCGGCGGCATGTCCTTGCTGCCCGCGAACTGGTTGATCATCTGGCATTCAGTCAGCTCGATTTCGCCAATTTCGACGGCTTCGCCCAGTTCGTCCAGCACCATTTCCACCGCGACCGTGCCAAAGCGGATCTCGCCCGCGAACGGATGCGAGTGCGCATAGCCGCGCTGGGTGGCGTAGCCCATCGCCAGCAGAAAGCCTTCGTCGCCGCGCGCTAGATTCTGCAGGCGCACGCTGCGATCGGCGGGAAACGACAGCGGTTCGCGCGAAAGATCGCCCGGTTCGACGCCTTCGCCCGAGACCGTTTCCTGTTCGATCAGGCCTTCGTTATTCAGCAGCGTGACCACGCGTGGCATGGCTTCGGCTTCGCGCGCTGCGCCGTCTTGAGCAATCGATTCGGAGTCCGTTGCATCGTCGCCTTCCGCGAGCAGCGCGAAATCCAGCAGACGCTGCGTGTAATCGTAGGTCGCGCCCAGCACCTGGCCGCCGGGCACGTCCTTGAAGGTCGCGGAAATGCGGCGCTCGACTTCCATGTGTTCCGTTTCCACGGGCACGGTGTAGCCGAAGCGCGGCAGTGTGGTGCGCCAGGCGCGCAGCAGAAAGATCGCTTCGACGAGATCGCCCGCCGCCTGCTTGATTGCGAGCGCAGCGAGTTCTTCGTCATAGACCGAACCTTCGGCCATCACGCGCGCCACGGCCAGGCGCATCTGTTCGCGAATCTGCGCGACGGACAGCTCGGGCACGCTCGTATCGCCACGGCGGGCACGGTCGAGCAGACGCCACGACGCTTCGATCGCGCGTTCTCCTCCTTTAACGGCGACGTACATCAGTTCACCTCCACGCGGGTCGTGCGCGGCAGGCCCACGATCTGGGCGCCGCAAACGAAATAGAAGTCGATGCCGCACGGAAAGAGCGGCGCGAGTGCGGCGCGTTCCTGCCAGAAACGCTCGGGCAGGCCGACGGGCGCGAAAGTCTGGGTGGTCTCGATGCCGGGGCCGCTGAGCGTGAGCGGCGCGCCGCCCATGAGCGCATCCACGCGCACGAAAACGGTGGCCGAATGCTCGGGCGATTCGTCGGTGCCGCAGGCAAAGGCGTCCAGCGGCGGCAGCGCGGCGGCGTCGTGCACGTAGGCGAAGGCAGCATCGCGCGGGGTGGCGGCCAGCGGCGCATCGGCGTGAAAGCGCAGCACGGCGGCCAGCGCCGCGTCGGGCTGCGCGAGCCAGATGGGCGTGGCGTAATCGGCCAGCGCGAGCAGCGCGGCAAAGGCCGCGAGACCGGCGCGTGGCGTGCCGTCTGCGGCTGCATCGGCGGCGGGTAGCGGAGTTTCGATTGTTTCGATCGTACCGGGGCGCGACAGCGCGTTCAGCAGCGTGCGGAACACGGCTTGCGTGTCGTGCACCGGATCGGCAAAACCGGGCGCGAGCATGTCGAGCGACAGATGCACGGCGGTCAAAGCGGTTTCGTTCATGCGTCACCTCGAACCATCGTGAAAAACTCGACCTTGGTGCTGGCGGTGTCGTCGCGGCGCGCGGCGCGTTGCGCGGCGAGGCGCGCGGCCAGCGGCTCGATCAACTGCGCTTGCAGGTGATCGTGGCGTTCGGGCTGCTGCAGGAGGGCGTCGGCGAGCGCGGCCAGTTCGGCGCGGCGCTTGTCGCGGCCCAGATGGCAGGCCACGCCGACCGTGGCGCTCTGGCTGCCCGGCGCGCGCAGGCGCAGCGTGGCGCGCGTGACGGTGGCTTCGCCCAGATTAAAGGCATTGCCGGTGCCGCCGACGCGCCCGCGCACCATCGCGAGGCCGGTCTGCGGGGCGCGCAGCCAGTCGAAGGAAGGCGCCGGCTCGCCGCCGAGCGCCGCGGCCAGGGCCGCTTCGAGATCGGCGCGCGGCGTGCGCGCGAGAACCGCCATCCATGCGCGGCGCGCGGCGGAGCCGGCGGCGGTGGATGGTGCGGAGGTTGCGTTCATCGGAGTTCCTGTGTCGTGAACGGATTGAACTGCGGGAAACTGGGTGCTGCGGGGCTGCTGCGTTTGAAGCGGTTACCGGATTGCGCACGTCGCGAGGCGTCGCAAACGTGGAGTCATTGGAGCATCTATTCATCTAAACGTCTAGACGTTTCATGCTACAGTGAATCCACGCCGGCAAGACGGACGTTTTCATATTTCCATCACGCCCTGGCCACTACAATGCGCAAAACGCTATTGAAACCGAGGGGAATGACAGCACCATGACATCGAACGACGACGCGCAGCACAGCACGCTCGAACGCGGCGCAGGGCTGGCGGTGTGGCGGCAGATCGAGCAGATCCTCGCCGCCGAGATCGCCGCGAAGGGTTTCGGCGACGACGGCCGCCTGCCGAGCGAAGGCGAACTGGCGAAGCGCTTCGACGTGAACCGCCATACGGTGCGGCGCGCGATGCTGGGTCTGGCTGCCCAGGGTCTGGTGAGCGTCGAACAGGGGCGCGGCACTTTCGTGCAGCCCGGCGCAATCGACTACAGCATCGGCAAGCGCACGCGCTTTACAGAAAACCTGCAACGCCATCAGCATTCGGCGGTGGGCAAGCTGCTGGCGTCGTCGCGCGTGAAGGCCGATCCCGCCGTCGCGAAGGCGCTGGGCCTGCGTGCGGGCGCGCTGGTTTATCGGCTGGAGACGCTGCACGAATCGGACGGCGTGCCGCTCACTTATGCGCGTAGCTGGTATCCAGCCGCGCGTTTCGCCGATCTGCCCACGGTGATGGAGCGCGTGGACAGCACCTCGAAGGCGCTCGCCGAATTCGGCGTGACCGATTATCTGCGCAAATGGAGCCGCATCGGCAGCGTGCTGCCCGAGCCGGAAGTCGCGCGGCGGCTGAACATCAACCGGCAGCAGCCGGTGTTGTGGGTCGAGAACGTCGACGTCGATCTGGAAGGCGTGGCGATCAAATACGGCGTGACGCACTTCGCAGCGGATCGCGTGCAACTGATGGTGGAGCACGACCTATGAGCGATGCGACGAGCACCGCGATGAACACCGCGCCCGCGCAGTGGAGCGCGGCCACGCGTTTTGCGCTCTATTACGCGCCGCCGCGCGATTCGGCGTGGTGGCGGCGAGGCTGCGAATGGCTGGGCCGCGATCCAGAAAGCGGCGAGCCGCTTGCGCCGCCGCAGCCCGTCGAACTCGAAATGCCGCTCGCGTCGCTCACCGTGGCGCCCGGGCGTTATGGCTGGCACGGCACGCTCGTGCCGCCGTTTCGTCTGGCCGATGGCGTGACGCCGCAGGCGCTCGTCGCTGCTACACAGGCCTGGGCCGCGCGACGCGAGCGCTTCGAAGTCGCTGCTGAAGCGGCGACGCTCGGCCGTTTCGTCGCCGTGCGCGCCGCCGACGACTCAGGCGCGCAAGCGCTCCAGCAACTGGCCGGCGACGCCTTGCGCACGCTCGGCTCGCTGCGCGCAGCGCAGACGAGCGCCGAATTGGCCAGGCGCCTGGACGCGCCGCTCACGCCGCGCCAGCGCGATTACGTCGAGACATGGGGCTATCCGTACGTGTTCGACGAATTCCGCTTTCATATGACGCTGTCCGATTCGCTCGACGAAGCGCCGACGCGCGCCGCGCTCATGCACGCCTGGAATGCGCAGATGCGCGACGCGGGCCCGCTGCCCGTGCATGGCGTGGCGATCTACGTCGAGCCCAAGCCCGCCGCGCCGTTCGAATTGTGGCAGCGCGTGGATTTCCCGCAGGAGAACGACGCATGACGGCGCGGCTGGTCTACGTGATGGGCCCGTCCGGCGCGGGCAAGGACACGTTGCTGGGCTACGCGCGCAAGCGCCTGGCGGCAGAGGGCGTGGTGTTCGCGCATCGCTATATCACGCGTGAGGAAGGCGGCGGCGAGAACCACATCGCGCTCACCGATACCGAATTCGAAGCGCGCGCGCGGCTGGGCCTGTTCGCGCTGCAATGGCGCAGCCACGCGCTGCGCTACGGCATCGGCGTGGAAATCGAGCAGTGGCTCAAGCTAGGCTGCACCGTAGTGGTGAACGGCTCGCGTGCCTACGTGAGCGAAGCGCTGGCGCGCTATCCACGCATGACGCTGGTGCATGTGAACGCCGCGCAGCATGTGCTGGCCGCGCGGCTAGCCTCGCGGGCGCGGGAGACGCCTGAGCAGGTCGCGGAGCGCCTGGCGCGGCGCGCGCCGTTCGTGGTGCCCGAAGGCGCGACGTTCGTGCAGATCGACAATTCCGGGCGAATCGAAGACGCAGGCGCGGCCTTTGTGGCGGCGGTGCAGCGGGTGGTGCTGAAGGGCTGAAACACGCGTGGGCGCTGGCTTTATGCGCGCCGCCGGGGGCCGGGTATTTTTGGTCGCGCCATGGGGTCATGAGAAGATGACGGCGATCACGAGACCCTAGCGAGAGACCGCCCTTGGACCGTTTCCAGGAGATGC
>NZ_DASZJJ010000343.1:0-8706 GCF_035948235.1 Paraburkholderia sp.
TCGCGCTTTAACATCGTGCTGGCCGCGTGCGCACGCATGACGACGCCGGTGGTGCGAAATGAGCTTGAGCAGGTGTTTCGCTGCTACGGACTGCCCTCGCGCATCAACACCGATAACGGCGCGCCGTGGGGCTCGCCAAGCGCCCCGGGGCAACTCACCGAATTGGCGGTGTGGCTGATCAGGCTGGGCATCCGTGTGAGCTACAGCCGGCCGTATCACCCACAGACCAATGGCAAGGACGAACGGTTTCACCGCTCGTTGAAGGCCGAGGTGCTGTCGCGCCATACGTTCAGTACGCACGAGCATGTGCAGCAGGAATTGCAGCGCTGGCGTCACGTGTACAACACGCAACGTCCGCACGAGGCACTCGACATGGCCACGCCGATCACGCGCTACAGACCGAGCCCGCGCGCCATGCCGGAGAAGTTGCCGGAGCTGCAGTACGGCCCGGATGATGTGGTGCTGCGGGTCAATTCGAACGGCGTGGTGCGCGTGCACGGAAGAGCACTGCGGCTGTCAATCGCGCTCAAGGGGCTGGACGTGGCAGTGCGTGCGAAGGACGGAGAGGACGGTGTCGTGGAACTATGGTTCGGCCATCACCGGCTCACGGAACTTGACCTGAGGAAAGCAGAAACCTGAACATGATGTGTCAACGATGTCCTCGTACAGGTGTCAACCATGTCTCCAGTCTGTACACCGCCGCAAAGAAAGTAGGTGCCGCCCCGCACAGGGGCAACGCTAATAGACCGACACGAAACCAAGGAAATGCCAACCCACCGCTCAATCACCGATACTTATCCAGAAACAACCCACTATATTCACCCCAGGCCTCTTCAAAAGCAGCCATCGCCGCCAGGCTCGCATTACGCACCATCAAATGGTCGATCCAGTTTGCCTTCCAGATCCCATCCGGCGCCCGGTCATCGACACTGACATCGCGCGCCAAGCGCCCTACCGCATCGCCACGTCCGGTTTGAGTTTGAATCCATGTCTGAAATGAAGTGATCATATTCACGCTCGTTTATTTCCGATTACTACCAAAGATCAGGTTGCAAGTCTCGCCGCAATTTGAATGACAAAAATCGAGAACAGACAGGCAAGACACGCACTGAAGTCTTGATACAAATGGCGATGACGCTCGAAGTGCCGGGCAAGCAGGCTATCGGGATTCACCGGAGCATTGCCTGCCTCGCGGCGAAAATCAGTTTGATTCATTGTTAAATGCTGTCACGCAACCCGCGAAACAGTGTCAATCCGGGTAATGGCCATGACGACGCTCCCCACCCTCATCGAACGGCACCCGCATATTCGATCGCACTCCGAACGACATAAGAATGCCGGCGAACATCGCGCCACTCAGCGAAAAACGTTTGTCCTGCCGCTTGCCCTCGCGGGGCGTTTCTTCGCGCTTCTGAAACAGCGCGCATGTCCTTGCGGCCATGAACGTGTGATCTTCAACGATCGATCCACGGGCCTGAAGGCGGGAAGCATCAATAAGGGAAAAGGGGCTCATGGCTGTCTGCGTCGAAGTTGGCTGAACAGATGTCAGGATAGGCAAGCCATCCGTTGACCTGAATCAGACAAGTTCGATAGATGACTCCATCGCCGGAAGACGGCAAAGTCGATGCGCAACGCATAGGCGCAAACAATCGCACCCTAAAATTCCCCTTCATCGCGCCGTAAACACAGTGATCTCCTAACAGGCAGGACGCGCGCCGATGACCGATAGCACCGAAGCCACGCAGGCAGCGAAGCAGGAAAGCACCGAGGCCAGCGCCGCGGCCCCCGAATCCGCCGCACTCACGCCCGCCGACATCGCACCCGGCCAGCCGCTCGACTGGCCCCTCGTCGATGCCGACGGCACACTGCTGCTCGATGCCGGCGCCACCCTCGTTGGCGAAATGGAACGCGACTTTCTGTTCCGCCACTTCGCCCCGCAGCGCGGCGACCTCGAGCCGCCCGCCAGCGCCCCCGCAAAACCGCAGGAACCGGACGCCGCGCTGACCGTGCGCGATCTGCACCTGACGATCGGCGCGCTCATGGGCCTGCGCCCGCAGCAGGGCGCGAGCGGCGCGCCCATGCATCCGTGCAAGCTGATCGGCGTTGCGCCCAATGAAGCGATCTTCGTCACGCTGCCCTACGTGGACCGGCGTCCAATCGAGATCACGCCTGGCGAGAACGTCGAAATCGTCGCGATCGCGAGCCACGCGGTCTATCGCTTCGTGTGCACGATCCACGCGATGTATCAGGCGCCGCTCGGCTACCTCGTGCTCTCGAAGCCCGCCAATATCCGTATGCTGCGCGAGCGCAAGTCGATCCGCGTGCGCGCGCAGTTCCCGGTGCGCTATGGCCTCGGCGAGGAAACCGCGGGTTATCAGGGCGTCGCGCTCGCGCGCGGCATCAGCGCGCTCGGGCTGTCGATTGCCGCGCCGTGGGCGCTCGCCAAGGTCGGCGAGCGCTTGCGTCTGGCCTGGCGGCTGCGCTCGGGCGAGCTCGACACCACCGTCGAAACGAGCGCCATCGTGCGCAATGTCCATCAAGAAGACGGTCCCGAGGCGCTGTACACGCTCGGCCTCGAACTCGACAGCCTTTCGCCCGCCGACCAGATGGCGATGAAGGTCTACGTGTTCGACCGTCAGGACGATGTGCTGTACTGGACCGGCGCGGCGCGCTAATCCGGCGAAGGCGATGACAGCGACGGGACGAGCAGCGCGTCTGCCGCGACGCACTCGCCCTGCCACGCCCGCGCCAGCGCGTGGCAGCGGCCGAGGCGCACGGTTGCGGCCTCGCAATCGACCACGGTGATGTGATCCGCCAGGCGCGGGCGCGCGGGCCATTGTGTCGTGCGGCCGTCGCTGAAGAGCCAGAGGTGACGCTCGCGCGCCGGGTCACGGCGCGCCGCGGCGTCGAGCAGCAGCGAGGCGCGCGCGATGCCCGCTTCAAGTGGCGTGCCGCCGCCGCCGCCGACAGGTGCGAGCCAGCGCTCGTTCCACCAGCGCGGTACGGCGGGCCCGAAGCGCAATTCGGCACCCGCGCCGCCAAAGCAGATCAGCGCCACTTCCACACGTTCGGCACGCGCGCGATCGAACAGCGCGATCAGCAGGCCTTTGGCCAAGGCAAGCTGGCCGTGTGCAAGCATCGACGCCGAACAGTCGAGCACAAAGCAATGCAGCGCGCCGGTGCCCGTTTGGCGTTGCGCGTAACGTAGATGTTCTGCGCGCAGCGCCGTGCCGCGTTTGGCGGCGAGGGTGGCGGGCCACGCCAGACGCAAACCCGCCGCGCCAGGCGCGCGCCCGTGCACGATGCGCGCCCGCGTCTGTCCTGGACCTTCACGCCGTCGTGCGCCGCCCTGTGCCTGGGCGGTGGCCCTTGCCCGACGGGTCAGCGTTTTTTTGCGGGCAGCGGGATCACGCCCTTGACCGCTTTCGCAGCAACGGGCTCGGGCGGGAGTTCGCCCCAGTCGGCGTTTGATTCGGACTGCTGGCTTTCGCTTTGTGTATCGCCATGCTGTTGTTGCGACGGCGACGGCGGCGGCGGCGGCGAGACATGGTCGCGGCCGGCCGGAGGGTGATCGGGCAGCGCGCGGCGGCGATGCGCCAGCACCGCGGCGGCGACCTGATCGACGTGCTCGGGCGCAATCTGCGCAGCACCTTCAAACGCCGCCAGCGCGCGCGCCGCACGCAGCATCACGAGATCGGCGCGCATGCCGTCTACTGCCGCCTGCACGCACAACTGCGCCGCGCGTTCGTGCACGGCGTCGCTCCATGCCAGCGAGTCGAGCGCCGCACGTGCCGTCGCGATGCGCGCGGCCAGGTCGCGCTGCGCCGCTTCGTGCGCCGCGCAAAACGCCTGCGGATTCGCATCGAACGCGAGCCGCGCCTTGACGATGCGCTGACGCTCGGCCGTGTCATAGCGGTTGTCGAGTTCAACCATCAGCCCGAAACGGTCCAATAGTTGCGGACGCAACTCGCCCTCCTCCGGGTTCATCGTGCCGACCAGCACGAAACGCGCTTCGTGCGTATGCGAAACGCCATCGCGCTCGACCGTGTTCACGCCGCTCGCCGCCGCATCGAGCAAAGCGTCGACCAGCGCATCGGGCAGCAGGTTCACTTCATCGACGTAAAGCACGCCGTCGTGCGCGCGCGCGAGCAGGCCCGGCGCGAAACGCACCGCGCTTTCGCGCAACGCGGCTTCCAGATCGAGCGTGCCGATCAGCTTTTCCTCGCTCGCGCCAAGCGGCAGCGTGACAAAGGCCCCATCGGGCAACAGCGCGGCGAGCGCGCGCGCCGCCGTCGATTTCGCGGTGCCGCGCGGCCCGCTCACGAGCACGCCGCCAATCGCCGGATCGATGGCTGCCAGCAGCAACGCGCGCTGCAACGGCACCTGGCCGACCAGCGCAGTGAAGGGAAAAGCGGGACGCGTCGCCGCTGCGTTCATGTTCATGATCCTTCGTTATTGGCCTTCGACGCGCTCGCCCGCTTCCAGCAGTCGCTGTTCGATCTTCTCGCGATGCTCGCCCGGTTCCTGCCACAAGCCGCGCTGCATCGCCTCGATCAGGCGTTCGCAGATCGCGTGCAAGGCGTGCGGGTTGTGGCGCTCCATGAAGGCGCGCGTATCGTCGTCGTGCACGTAGGCGTCGGCGACCAGCGCGTATTGATGGTCGCCCACCACGCGCGCGGTCGCATCGTAGCCGAACAGATAATCCACGGTCGCCGCCATTTCGGCTGCGCCCTTGTAGCCGTGGCGTTTCACGCCGTCGATCCACTTGGGATTCACCACGCGCGAACGGACCACGCGCGCGATCTCCTCCTGCAGCGGACGGATGCGCGGCGCGGCAGGGTTGCTGTGATCGGCGTGATAGAGCGTAGGCTGCGCCTGCGAGAAGTGCCGTGCCGCGGCCGCCATGCCGCCCTGGAACTGATAGTAATCGTTCGAGTCGAGCAGGTCGTGTTCGCGGTTGTCCTGGTTCTGCAGGATCACGTCGATGGAAGCCAGGCGCTTGCGGAACGCATCGCGCGCCTCGTCGCCGCCTGTTTTTTGCGCGTAGGCATAGCCGCCCCACGCCTGGTATGCGAGCGCGAGATCGGCATCGGTCTGCCATTGCCGATGATCGATCATCGACTGCAGGCCCGCGCCATACGCGCCCGGCCGCGCGCTGAACACACGCCAGCCCGCGCGGCGGCGCGCTTCGCCCGCCTCCATGCCATCGGCAATCAGGGCGTCGCGTTCGCGCTGGATGCGCGCGCGCAGAGGATTCAGATGCTCGGGTTCGTCGAGTTCGGCCACGGCCTGCACGGCGGCGTCGAACAGATGCATCACGTTCGGGAATGCGTCGCGGAAGAAACCCGACACGCGCAACGTCACGTCGATGCGCGGGCGGTCGAGCGCTTCCACCGGCATGATCTCGAAGTCGATCACGCGCTGGCTGCCCGCCGCCCACTTGGGCCGCGCTCCGATCAGCGCCAGCGCCTGGGCGATATCGTCGCCGCCCGTGCGCATGGTGGCCGTGCCCCACACCGATAAACCGATGGCACGCGGGTAGTCGCCGTGCTCCTGCAAATGCCGCTCGATAAGCTGTTGCGCCGATTTCATCCCGAGCGACCACGCCGCCTGCGTGGGCACCGCGCGCGTATCGACCGAATAGAAGTTGCGGCCCGTGGGCAGCACGTCGGGGCGGCCGCGCGAAGGCGAACCGCTTGGGCCAGGCGGCACGAAGCGGCCTTCAAAACCGCGCCGCAATTGACGCAATTCTTCGTGGCCGCACGCATCCAGACGCGGCAGCACATCGTCGCGCAAACGCGCAATCACGCGCGCGGCGTGCGGCAGCGTTGGCACGATCTCATCGAATGCATCCGGCGTTTCACACGCCTGCGCGAGCAGCGTACCGGCCAGCGTTTCAAGGCGCTCGCGCGTGTCGCCCGCATGACGCCAGGGCCCGTCGATAGCCTGCACGAGTAGCCCAGGACGCGCACCGTCCCATGGCGCGGCCCAATCGACATTCGCCGCATCGAGCAGATGATCGATGCCGAAGTCGCGCGCCAGCGCGTCGATCAAACCCGCGTTCGCGCCCTGCCCGTCGCCGCTCGGATAACGCCCGAGCGCGAGCAGCGTGTCGCGCCGCTGCGTGCCTTGCGGCGATTCGCCGAAGATATGCAAGCCGTCGCGAATCTGCGCTTCCTTGAGTTCGCACAGGTAGGCATCGGCGCGATTGAGCAGTTCGTCCTCACCCTGTTGATCTTGCGGCGCGGCCACGCTCAGTTCCTCATGCAGCTTGTGCTCGATGATCGTTTCGAGGATGGTCTTGCGCAGCAGCTTCGCGCGGCGCGGGTCCACCATCAATGCTTCGTAATACTCATCAACCTGACGTTCGAGGTCTTGCAGCGGCCCGTAGTTTTCCGCGCGCGTGAGCGGCGGCATCAGATGATCGACGATCACGGCCTGGGCGCGCCGCTTGGCCTGGCTGCCCTCGCCCGGATCGTTGACGATGAACGGATACAGATGCGGCAGCGGCCCGAGCGCCATGTCGGGCCAGCAGGTGTCGGCCAGCGCCACGCTCTTGCCCGGCAGCCATTCGAGATTGCCGTGCTTGCCCACATGCGCGATCGCGTCGATGCCGAAGCTCTCGCGCAGCCAGAAATAGAACGCCAGATACGCGTGCGGCGGCACGAGATCGGCATCGTGGTAGTTGGCGTAGCTGTCGTCGCCGCGCGAGCGCGACGGCTGGATGCCGACGAACACCTGGCCGCAGCGCCAGCCCGCGATCATGAAACGACCACGGCGCACCGTCGGGTCCTGCTCGGGCGCGCCCCAGCGTGCGATCAGCGCGTTCTGCGCCTCCACGGGCAGTTGCGCGAAACGCGCGCGGTAATCGTCGATGGAAAGACTCTGCCACGCGGGCCGCAGCGCACGCGTATCCGGATCGTTGGTCACGCCTTGCGTGAGCGTGTCCATGAGCGCTTCGCCGCCTTCGGGCAGATCGCCCACGCGATAGCCTTCATCGCGCAGCATGCGCAGGATGTTCACCACGGAAGCTGGCGTATCCAGCCCCACGCCGTTGCCGATGCGCCCTTCGCTCATCGGATAGTTGGCGAGGATCAGCGCGAGCTTTTTATCCGCGTTCGGCAGCGTGCGCAGGCGGCACCAGCGCTGTGCGAGTTCGGCCACGAAGGCCACGCGTTCAGCATCGGGCTGATAGCGCACGACATCGACCTGCGTGTCCTTGCAGTGGTATGCGAGGCCCTTGAAGCTGATCGCGCGCGTGATGATGCGGCCATCGACTTCGGGCAGCGCGATATGCATGGCGATATCGCGCGAATTGAGGCCGTGGTTGTCCTTGATCCAGTCTTCCCGATTGCCGCCGCTCAGGATCACCTGCAGCACGGGCGCGTCGCCCGCCAGCGCGAGCGGCTCCGGATCGTCCAGCGACGAGGCCGCGAACGCCGTGGTGTTGAGCACGAGCGCGATGTCGTGCTCGGCGGCCAGACGATCGAGCACGTCGCGGCTGATTGCGTCCTTGAGCGAGGTGATCGCCAGCGGCAATGGGTTCAGGCCGCGCTCAAGCAACGCGTCGATGAGCGCATCGAAAGCGGCCGTGTTGGCGGCCTGCAGATGCGCCTTGTAGAACAGGATCGCGACGACTGGCGCGCCCGGTTGCCAGCGCGCGCGCCAGTCCTCGATGCTCGCCACGTCGCGCGCCGGGTGATAGAGCGACGCGGCGGGCAGCACGACCGGCGGCGCAGGTTCCGCGCCAAAGCCGAACGCGCGCCACGCGAGCGCGCGCAGAAAACCTTCTGCATTGGCCGCGCCGCCTTCGCGCAGATAACGCCAGAGCAGACGGCAGAATTCGGGTTCCGCGCGGCTCTTCGCGATCAGATTGGGGTCTTCCTGCAAGTCGCCCGAGAACATTGCGAGCAACTGGCCGCGTTGTTCGGCGAGCGTCGTGACCTGCTCGATGCCGTATGGCCAGTAGGTTTCGCCGCCCAGATGATCGACCACGACCACCTTCGCGTGCTGCAAAACATCGTCGACGTAAAAATCCACCGAAGCGGGCTGGCGCAGATACGTCACGTTGGCCAGGCGCACGCTCGGGAAACCCTCAGGCAGACGCGCGACGACGCTTGCGAGCAGGGCCAGCGTCGTATCGGCGGAACTCAGCACGACGATGTCGGCGGGCTGCTGGTCGATGCGGATCACGCCCTGCGTGTCATCGACGAAACCGCCCGGTGTGGTGCGCAAAAGATGCATGGCGGTCCCGTCAGTGCAAGCTTGAAAAAGTACGCAGCGCGCTTATTGCGTGATGGTTTGCGCCAGCGCCGCATCGAACGCGCCTTGCAGCGTGGCCGCGTCAAGGTCTTCGCCGATCAGCACGAAGCGGCTCGACAGCGTCCCGTCTGCTTGCGCCGCGCTTTCCTGCGCGTTCCAGCGACGGTCGAAATAGCTGTCGAAGCGGCGGCCCACGCCCTGGATCACGAGACGCATCGGCGCGCCCGGCAGCGCGGCGAAGCCCTTCACGCGGTAGATCGTGTGGTTATCGACGAGCTTTTGCAGCGCGTCGATTGCGCCTTCGCGCGAAGCCACGCGCGCCTCGACCACGACCGAGTCGAACTCGTCGTGATGGTGGTCGGCATCTTCCGCCGAACCGTGATGGTCGTGGCGCAGATGGATGCTTTCTTCCGACGCCGCTTCGAGGCCGAGCAGCGTATGCAG
>NZ_DASZJJ010000344.1:0-46907 GCF_035948235.1 Paraburkholderia sp.
AATCGATTATTGTAGCGATCGCACAACGCCATTCGGTTGACACTTCTTCCAAGGTCTTACGTAAATCCGCTGAAAGCCCCGACCAGTAAGGCTTGAAGCCGGCCCAATTATCATTCCGGAATTCACAATACTTTATTGCGCAAATCGGAATGCCTCGATTGCAGCGACCCTCTTCTACACTCTGCCTGTCCGGAAACCGACAGCGACGGATTTAACGCGCCACGCGGGCTTTGCCTCTCGCTGCGATTCGTGTGGACGGTTTCCCAAACAGGGTTCGACGAAACCCACCTCTGTTCTCGGAGTTTACAAAGATGAAAAAGACTCTCATGGTCGCTGCCCTCGCGGGCGCTTTTGCAACGGCTGCACACGCTCAGAGCAGCGTTACCCTGTACGGCCTGATCGACGCCGGCCTCACCTACTCGAGCGCGCAAAAAGGCCACGCTACCTACCAGGCAACGAGCGGCACCGTCAACGGCAGCCGTTTCGGCCTGCGTGGCGCTGAAGACCTCGGTGGCGGCCTGAAGGCTATCTTCACGTTGGAAAACGGCTTCAACATCGACAACGGCAACATGGGTCAGAAGAGCCGTCTGTTCGGTCGTCAAGCATTCGTCGGTCTCGCAAGCGACCAGTTCGGCGCTGTGACCCTCGGCCGTCAGTACGACTCCGTCGTCGACTACCTGGCACCGCTGTCGAACACGGGTACGCAATTCGGCGGCACGATCGCTGCTCACCCGTTCGATAACGACAACCTGAACAACTCGATCCGTTTCAACAACACGATCAAGTACAGCAGCATCAACTACGCTGGCTTCAAGTTCGGCGGCACGTACTCGTTCTCGAACAGCACCGAATTCGCGAACAACCGTGCATACAGCTTCGGCGCATCGTACAACTACGCTGGCCTGAACGTTGCTGCTGGTTACCTGCAAACGAACAACAACGTCAACAACCAGCAATTCAACGCGGCGACGTTCTCGGGCGCGGAAGCCGGCGACTACACGTTCGGCGCAGGCCGTCAACGCACGTTCGGCGGCGGCGTGAACTACACGTTCGGCCCGGCAACGGCTGGCCTCGTGTACACGCAGACGCAACTGAGCCAGGCAATCGGCATCTCGCCGACGCAATCGGGCACGACGAACGGCGTGGGCTTCAACGCAAACAGCGCTCGCTTCCAGAACTTCGAAGGCAATGTTCGCTACGCTCTGACGCCGGCAATCAGCCTGGCTGGCGCGTACACGTACACGCGTTCGAACTTCGGCGGCGGCGTGAACCCGAACTTCCACACCGTGGCTCTGCAATCGGACTACGCTCTGTCGAAGCGCACCGACGTCTACCTGCAAGGCGACTGGCAACACGTGTCGTCGAACGACGGCGGCGTGACGGCGTTCCTGAACGGTCTGAGCTCGGCTTCGGGTCGTCAAGACCAGGTCGCTGTGACGGTTGGTATGCGTCACCGCTTCTAAGATGCACCTCGCTGGCCCTTGCGGCCAGCCGTGCAGCTAAAAAGCCGCCCTCGGGCGGCTTTTTTCATTTCTGTCTCAACACAAGCGGTATAGCGGCCGTTCAGGCGGAAGGCGCCGGATAACGCACGTCGAGCACATCGATCGGCTCCGGGCCCGCGGGCGTGAACAGTGTCACCTGATCGCCGATCTTCGCCTTGATGAGCGCCCGCGCGATCGGCGAAACCCAGCTCACGTGCCCGACGTCCAGGTCGACCTCGTCAACGCCCACGATCGTGACCGTATGCGCCTCGCCGTCCTCGGTGCCGTATTCCACGGTCGCGCCGAAGAACACCTGATCCACACTCTCCTGACGGCTGCTGTCGACCACCTCGGCGAGGTCAAGCCGTTTGGTGAGAAAGCGGATACGCCGGTCGATCTCGCGCAGCCTGCGCTTGCCGTAGATGTAATCGCCGTTCTCCGAGCGGTCGCCGTTGGAGGCTGCCCAGGAGACGAGCTTGACGACTTCAGGCCGTTCCTCGTCGATCAGATGCAGCAGCTCGCTGCGCATGCGTTCGTAGCCGGCGGGCGTGATGTAGTTCTTCGCACCCGCGGGAATTTCTGGATGACCGGACTCGAGATCGTCGTCGTCGTTGTCGGTCGATTCTTTGACAAAGGCCTTGTTCATGATGGTTCGATTGACTGCGTTGCTCGTGTGATGCTGATGCGTTGCCCAGTACTGCATGCAGGTCTTCAAGATCCCGGCGAGACCCCTGCGGCCCTCCCCTGAGGTTACACGAAGCACGCTTTCAAACAAATCGCGATAAGGGGCTTCCATTTTCCGAAATCCTTGCTATAATCTCCTTTCTGTGTGCGGCTGTAGCTCAGTTGGATAGAGTACTTGGCTACGAACCAAGGGGTCGTGGGTTCGAATCCTGCCAGCCGCGCCACCTCTCGAAGGGCCTTCCTGATTCAGGAAGGCCCTTTGTCTTTGTGGCGTGCTTTTTCGCACGCCCTTCTCTTCTCTCATTGATTCAGCGCGGCGGCGAGCCGATATCGCCGATCTGCGCGTCGGGCCGTGGCACGTCCTCGACGTCGCCGACCTCACTTGGCTCCGCCGCGAGTTCCGCCTGCGCGCCCATAAGCGCCTGAGGCTGCCGCAACATCGTCTCCACCGTCGCACCGAAGCGGCTCTTCACGAAAGCGCGCAGCAATGCCTCGCGCGTCGTCGCGCCATAAGCTTCGGCCGCGTGCTGGCTGCCGATGAATTCGCCCGCACAGAAGGCCGGCTCGCCCTCACGCCGCTCGCGCAACTCGACACGCACGGCGCGATCCAGCACGACGCCCGCCGCGTCCCACGACGTGGTCGGCTCAAAGCGCCCGTCCCAGGGCTTGCCACGGTCGTTGCCGCGCACGGCGACAGTCTCGCCGCTATCGGTGAAATAGATCTCGCGCACGAAGTCCGGCAGGCTGCGCGCCACCCAGTAATCGAGTTCGAGACCGGTCAGATCAGCTACGTTCATGGCTTGTCCTCGTTTCCTGATGGAAAGTGTTCGAGGGGCGCTTTGAGACAGCGCCGGGTTGGCCGCATAAGGTCGGGCCAGAGAGATTGTGTCGCCAGATACGACACGGGCGGCCCATAAGAGCCGCCCGCTTGAAACCGCAATCAGTAATCGGCGCGTTCGCGATCGATGCGCATGCCGCCGTCGTGGCGATGATGGCCTTCGTCGCTCGGACGCTCGCGCGTGATGCGCATGACGTCCGGATTCGTGCGCACGCGGCGCATGACGTTCGCGAGGTGCACTCGGTCGCTCACCTGGATGACGAAGCGCAACATGTTCGACTCCTGCGCGAGGTCGTCGTCCATGGCGATGTGGACGATGTTCGCGTCGGCCGAGGTGATATCGGCGGCCACGCGCGCGAACACGCCCTTGGTGTTCTTCACCAGCACCTTCACGGCGACATCGAACAAACGGCCTGGCTGCGGCGCCCAAGCCACGTCGATCCAGCGGCCCGGATCGCGGCGATGGATGCGCTGCGCCACGCGGCAGTCGGTCGTATGGATCGCCATCCCCAGACCGATGCCGATATAACCCATGATGTCGTCGCCCGGAATCGGCCGGCAGCATGCCGACAGTTGCACCGACATGCCCTCGGTGCCCGTGATGACCACGGGCGGCGCCTGCGGCGCGTTCGGATCGCGCGGCGGGTGGTGGTGTTCTTCGTCGTCGGCGTCGAGGCCCTTCATCAGCACTTCGATACGCTTGGCCATGACCGCCGCGACGCGCCGGCCCAGACCAATATCCGCGAAGATTTCCTGGCGATTCTTGTTGCCGGTCCACTGGACCAGCTTTTCCCACGTTTCCGGCGTGACTTCCGAAAGCTGGTAGCCGTAGCCCTTGAGCGCCTGATCGACGAGTCGTTCGCCCAGCTGCACGGACTCCGTGAGACGCATCGTCTTCAGATAATGACGAATCGCCGAGCGCGCCTTGCCGGTACGCACAAAGCCGAGCCACGCGGGATTCGGCTTGGAATACGGTGCGGTGATGACTTCGACGATGTCGCCGCTCTTGAGCTCGGTGCGCAGCGGCAGGAGTTCGTTATTGATCTTCACGGCGACGCACTGGTTGCCCAGGTCGCTGTGGATCGAATAGGCAAAGTCGAGCGCAGTGGCGCCGCGCGGCAGCGCCATGATCTTCGCCTTCGGCGTGAAGACGTAGACCGCGTCCGGGAACAGGTCGATCTTGACGTGTTCGAGGAATTCGCTGGAGTCGCCCGCCTCGCTCTGGATGTCGAGCAGCGACTTGAGCCACTGATGCGCGCGCTTTTGCACGTCGTTCAGATCGGCGCCGCCGTTCTTGTAGAGCCAGTGCGCGGCCACGCCCGCTTCGGCGATCTCGTGCATCTTGCGCGTGCGCACCTGGAACTCGATGGGCGCGCCAAACGGACCCACGAGCGTCGTGTGCAGGGACTGATAGCCGTTCACCTTCGGAATGGCGATGTAGTCCTTGAACTTGCCCGGCACGGGCTTGTAGAGCGCATGCAGCGCGCCGATGCACGTATAGCATTCGAGCGCCGACTCCACCACCACGCGAAAACCATAAACGTCGAGCACCTGCGAGAACGACAGCTGCTTGTCGCGCATCTTCTTGTAGATGCTGTAGATGGTTTTTTCGCGGCCGGTGACTTCGGCGTCGAGCTTGGCGTCGGCGATCGCGCGCTGCACTGCCTCCAGAATCTTGCCAACCACTTCGCGGCGATTGCCGCGCGCCGCCTTGACCGCTTTTTCGAGCGTGGCGTAGCGATTCGGGTTGAAGTTCTGGAAGCTGAGATCCTGCAGCTCGCGATAGGTATTGTTCAGACCCAGGCGGTGGGCGATCGGCGCGTAGATGTCGATCGTCTCGCGCGCCACACGGCGGCGCTTTTCGGGCGGCACCGCGCCGAGCGTGCGCATGTTGTGCAGACGGTCGGCGAGCTTGACGAGAATCACGCGCACGTCGCGCGCCATCGCGAGCAGCATCTTGCGGAAGTTTTCCGCCTGCGCTTCCTCGCGATTGCGAAACTCCATCTTGTCGAGTTTCGACAGGCCATCGACTAGTTCCGCGACCTTGGCGCCGAAGCGCTCGGCGATTTCCGCCTTGGTCACGCCCTGGTCTTCGATCACGTCATGAAGCAGCGCCGCCTGGATGGCCTGGGCGTCGAGCTTCCAGCCGGCGCAGATTTCTGCGACGGCGACGGGATGCGTAATGTAGGGTTCGCCACTCTGACGATATTGCCCGAGGTGGGCTTCGTCGCTGAAGTGAAACGCCGCCTTGATCTCCTTGATTTCCTCAGGTGTGAGGTAACCGGAAAGCGCAGCGGTCAGATTGGCGATGGAGACGACCCCGTGTTTGCGGGGCTGCTCAGGTGTTGCGGTTGGCCCGAACAGATGGCGAAACGACTGTTCGAGAACCGCGTCGATGTAATTGCGCGCAGGGCTTGAGGTCTCGGCTTCCTGGTCCACCTCGGTGGCCGGCGAGGGCGTCGTGCTCATGTTCCCCTCCGTATCAGGTCAGGCGTTGACGGTCGGCGCACAGCGCCAATTACATGACTGGTAAAACAGGTACGGCAACTACGGATACAACGAAGACTTACTACGAGGACTGCAAGGCGCCGTTAAACGGGCACCTTTTTCAGCATTTCCAGACCCACCTGACCAGACGCGATCTCACGCAGCGCGACGACGGTCGGCTTGTCGCGGCTTTCGATCTTCGGCGTGTGACCTTGTGCGAGCTGGCGTGCGCGATACGTTGCAGCGAGCGCCAGTTCAAAGCGGTTCGGAATCTGTTTCAGACAATCTTCGACGGTGATGCGGGCCATGTCGGTTCCTTCTCATTCTCAGCAGGTTCTTATTCTACCTTATGTGCCCGATGCGCCGGGCTGCGGCAGGTGGATGCCGAGCTGGACGAAGAGCTCGGTGTGTCGCGCATATTGCGAAGCAAAGCGCATGCGCGTAGCGCTCACGATATTGCGCAGCTCCTGCAGCGCGGTATCGAAGTTTTCGTTGATGACGACGTATTCCGATTCGCTTGCGTGAGCCATCTCGCTACCGGCTGCGAGCAGGCGTCGCGTGATGACGTTGGGCTCGTCTTCACCACGCTTTTTCAGGCGTTCCGCGAGCGCATCGAGCGACGGCGGCAGGATGAAAATCTCCACCGCATTGCGGAACTGCTTCTTCACCTGTTGCGCGCCTTGCCAGTCGATTTCGAGCAGCACGTCGTGCCCTTTCTTCATCTGGTCTTCGATCCACACGCGCGAGGTGGCGTAGTAGTTGCCATGCACTTCCGCGCTTTCGAGGAACTCGCCTTCCGCGTGGCGCGAAAGGAAATCGTCGACGGTCGTGAAGTGATAGTGCTCGCCATCACGCTCTTTCGAGCGCGGCGCGCGCGTCGTGTACGAAATCGACAGACGGATCGCGCTGTCTTCAGCGAGCAGCGCGTTCACGAGCGTGGATTTGCCCGCGCCCGAGGGCGCGACCACCATGAAAAGATTGCCCGGATAAACGCCCGCGTACGGATTGCGCGGTTTCGTTTCAGCCTTGTGCGCACCGTGTGCGCTGGTCTGGTCGGTCATGTTCGTTGCTTCCTGTTTTGCTGCTTATTTTGCTGCGTTTTTGTTACCCGACGCTCCGTGTGTGCACGTACACACACGCGCGTCCTTATTCGAGATTCTGCACCTGCTCGCGCATCTGTTCGATGAGCAGCTTGAGCGTCATCGACGCATCGGCAAGTTCCTTCGCCGCCGCCTTCGAACCGAGCGTATTCGCTTCGCGGTTCAACTCCTGCATCATGAAGTCCAGACGCTTGCCCACGCGCCCGCCCTTCTCGATCACGTGACGCGTTTCGTTCAGATGCGCGGTGAGGCGCGAAAGCTCTTCGGCGATGTCGATGCGGATGCCGTACATCGTCACTTCCTGGCGAATGCGCTCGGCGACTTCTTCGCGCGAAATGTTGCCGATATTGCCGTTCGCTGCATCCGGCGCGGCAATGCCGAGCGCTTCCTGCAGACGCTCGACGATCTTCTGCTGATGCTTGACGATCAGGTCCGGCACGAGCGGCGTGATCTTCGTGACGATCGCTTCCATCTCCGCGACATTGGCAAGCAGCATGTTGGCGAGCTGCGCGCCTTCACGGCCACGCACGTCGATCAGATCGACAATCGCCTGCTTGCCGCAGCCGAGCACCGCATCGCGTAGCACTTCGGGCGCGACGCCGCTTTCCGCCAGCACGCCCGGCCAGCGCAGGATTTCACCGGTGCGCAGACGGCCCGATTCCGGAAACGCTTCGAGCACGGCGCGTTCGAGCACCGCGAGCTGTTCGAGCGCATCGCGGTTGAGCGCGCCTGCGTTGGCGGCCTGCTCGCTGCGCTGGATGTTGATGCGGATATCGACCTTGCCGCGCGAGAGCTTCGTCATCAGCATTTCGCGCAGCGTCGGCTCGATGACGCGCACGTCTTCGGGCATGCGGAAGTTCAGGTCGAGAAAGCGCGAGTTCACGGTCCGCAATTCGACGGAGACACTGGCGCCGCCCGTGCCCGATGCCGCAACCAGTTCGCGCGTGGCGCTGGCGTAGCCGGTCATGCTGTAAATCATGGTTCGTCTCGCGATAAAGCCGCAGCGGCGCACCTGAAAGGCGCCGGTCACGGCGAAGGGATTCGAGGCGCCCGGCGTGTACGCGTGCTGTCTGTGACGCTCGATGACGCGGGGCGGAGAAACCGTATTATCCCATTTTTGGCCGCGCGGCCGCCGGTGCCGCCATTGCGCCGGATCCGCCCCCTCAGGCGCGCGCGTCGTCCACCGCGCGAAGGCGGTAAAATTGCGTTTTCCCCCTCCTTCCCGTGCCCTCGCGCACACCCCACGATGACCCAAACCATTCTGCGCCCCTCCGGCCGCGCCGCCGACCAGCTTCGCGACGTCCGCATCACCCGCCATTTCACCAAGCACGCCGAAGGTTCGGTCCTCGTCGAGTTTGGCGATACCAAGGTGCTGTGCACCGCGAGCGTGTCCGAAAGCGTGCCGCCGTTCCTGCGCGATAAGGGTCAGGGCTGGCTCACCGCCGAATACGGCATGCTGCCGCGCGCCACCCACACGCGCAGCGACCGCGAAGCCGCGCGCGGCAAGCAGACGGGCCGCACCCAGGAAATCCAGCGCCTGATCGGCCGCGCGATGCGTGCGGTGTTCGATCTCGAAGCGCTGGGCGCACGCACCATCAACCTCGACTGCGACGTGCTGCAGGCCGATGGCGGCACGCGCACGGCAAGCATCACGGGCGCCTTCGTCGCGGCCCACGACGCGGTTTCGAAGCTGCTGGCAGCCGGCAAGATCGAGCGCTCGCCCATCACCGACTACGTAGCGGCGATCTCGGTGGGCGTCTACGAAGGCCTGCCGGTGCTCGACCTCGATTACGCCGAAGATTCGCAGTGCGACACCGACATGAACGTCGTGATGACGGGTTCGGGCGGCATGGTCGAAGTCCAGGGCACCGCTGAAGGCGCACCGTTCTCGCGCAGCGAACTCAACGCGCTGCTGGATCTCGCGCAAGGCGGCATCGCCACGCTGATCGGCATGCAGAAGGCCGCGCTGGAGATCGTTTGATGGCTGCTACGCCTGATATCGCAGATAACGGCGCGCGCCCGCTCGGGCGCGTCGTGCTGGCGTCGAACAACGCCGGCAAACTGCGCGAATTCGCGGCGCTGCTCGACGCCGCGGGGATCGAGCTCGTGCCGCAGGGCACGCTCGGCGTGCCCGAAGCGGAAGAACCGCACGCCACCTTCGTCGAAAACGCGCTGGCCAAGGCGCGTCACGCCTCGAAGCTCACCGGCCTGCCCGCCATCGCCGACGACTCCGGCCTGTGCGTGAGCGCGCTGCGCGGCGCGCCGGGCGTATATTCGGCGCGCTACGCGCAACTCGCGGGCGGCGAAAAGAGCGACGCCGCGAACAACGCTTTGCTGGTGCAGAATCTTCAGGAACACGCCGATCGGCGCGCGTACTACTACTGCGTGCTCGCACTGGTGCGCCACGCCGACGACCCCGAACCGCTGATCGCGGAAGGCCGCTGGCACGGCGTCGTGATCGACTCGCCGCGCGGCGACAATGGCTTCGGCTACGACCCGTACTTCTACGTGCCGGGCCTTGAAGCGACCGCTGCCGAACTCGATCCGGCACTCAAGAACGCGTCGAGCCATCGCGCAATCGCCCTGCGGCAACTGCTCGCACGGCTCCAGGAGGAAGCGTGAGCCAGCAGCACAAGATCGGTCTGGACGTCGTGCAGTCGTTCACGATGCCGGGCAGCATTAGTCTGACATCGCTGCCGCCGCTCTCGCTCTACGTGCATTTCCCGTGGTGCGTGCGCAAGTGCCCGTACTGCGACTTCAACTCGCACGAATGGAAAGGCGAGCGCTTTCCCGAGGACGATTACCTCGACGCCTTGCGCGCCGATCTCGAGCAAGCCTTGCCGCTCGTGTGGGGCCGCCAGGTGCACACGATCTTCATCGGCGGAGGCACGCCTAGTTTGCTGTCGGCGAAGGGGCTCGACCGGCTGCTGTCGGATGTGCGCGCGCTGCTGCCGCTCGACGCCGATGCGGAAATCACGCTCGAAGCGAATCCCGGTACTTTTGAAGCCGACAAGTTCGCGCAGTTTCGCGCGAGCGGCGTCAATCGCCTGTCGATCGGCATCCAGAGCTTCAACGAGGCGCATCTGAAGGCGCTCGGCCGTATTCACGATGCGGCGCAGGCGCGCCATGCGGTGGAAGTCGCGGCCAACACCTTCGACAATTTCAATCTCGACCTGATGTTCGCGCTGCCCAGGCAGACGCTCGCCGAATGCCAGGCCGATATCGAAACGGCGCTGGCGTTCGCACCGCCGCATCTGTCGCTCTACCACCTCACGCTCGAACCCAACACGATGTTCGCGAAGTTCCCGCCCGTGCTGCCCGACGACGACCAGTCGGCGGATATGCAGGAGTGGATTCACGCGCGCACGGCCGAAGCCGGCTATGGGCGCTACGAGGTTTCCGCCTACGCGCAGCCGGGGCGCCAGAGCCGCCACAACCTCAATTACTGGCGTTTTGGCGATTACCTGGGCATCGGCGCGGGCGCGCACACCAAGCTGTCGTTCCCGAACCGCATCGTGCGCCAGATGCGCTACAAGCATCCGGCCACCTTCATCGAAGAAGCGCGCGCGGGCAAGCCGATCCAGGAAGAGCACGAGGTGAGCGCGAAGGATCTGCCGTTCGAGTTCATGCTCAATGCGCTGCGTCTGGTGGAAGGGTTCCCGGTTTATCGCTTCATGGAGCGCACGGGCCTGCCGATCACGACCATCGAGCCGCAATTGCAGGAAGCGGAAAAGCGCGGGCTGATCGCGCGCGACTACGAGAAAATCGTGCCGACCGAGCTGGGCCAGCGCTTCCTGAACGATCTGCAGGAGCTGTTTTTGAAGGACGGGCACTGATCCCGGTGTAAGGATTTGATCTGCGCCATCGGCAGGGCTGCCGGTGTGCGCACATTCCAGGTTACAATGCGCGCCTCCGGAGGTGTGGCAGAGTGGTTGAATGCACCGGTCTTGAAAACCGGCGAAGGAGTAATCCTTCCGTGAGTTCGAATCTCACCGCCTCCGCCAGATTCACGCATGGGTCAACGCCGACCCATCTGCGCCGACCTAAGCGGTCTCTCTCGCGGCCTGGCCCGCTATCTTCCCCGAACGTAATTGCTGCCTGATGGCACTCGCCTCCACGCGCGTGAGGCCAACCATCACCACAGCCACCAACGAGTTTCGCAACCTTCAGCGAAACCCGCTGGCGACCTGCATCTGAAGCCTTACTGGTTAAACACGCCCGTCTTCTGCGAGACGTCCGACACGCTCATCGAGTAGCGCTTCACGATGTTCTTCTGATCGAACATCACGACGAGTTCCTTCTTCTTGCCGCTCGCGCTCGAGCCGAACAGATTCACGACCGGAATGTAGTTGACGGCATCGCCGTGCATCTTCGCGAACTCGTAGCGCCAGATTTCAAGGCCGCCGTCGGTGAATTCGGTCTTGGCCGGCGAACCGAACATTTCGCGAACCTGATCCTTGGTCGTTTTGCCCTCGACGACCTTCGTCGAGACGGTTTCTTCGGTCTCCGAGCGCAGGCTGTCGTTGCCGGTGCCGGCGCAGCCCGCCAAAGCCAGAATGACAGCGCACAAAGCGATCTTCTTCACAACTTCCCCCGATTTAAAGTAAATGCATTACGAATATTTGAGGAGTATTACCGCGTTGTTGATTGCGGGTCTCCGCACGAGTTATCGGTAAGCAAATGTAAAATTTAAGGGTCGCGTGCATATTTTTCGTTTATATGCCGTGCCTGCTCTTCGGCATTTGGCTAGGTGAAAACCCTAGTATTGCGGTAAAATCCCAACCTTCGATGGGATCAACCGCCATGCCGCACCGTTACCAACTGCTTGAAAAGTTTGCTTTTTCGATCGTCGTCATGTTTGCCGTGACGTGCTCGAGCTACATCGCGTGGGAAACCTCGCCCGATCTGCGCGAAAACGTCCAGGTTGGCAAGGAACTGTTCCTGAAGAGCGGTGAGTATTCGTACGCCTGCTCGACTGTGGTGGCCGATCCCTGCGCACAATTTCCGGTTGAATAAGCGTCACGCATAAGCCGCTCGGCAAGCTACTGAGCAACGCAGCGTCGCCTCTTGTGCGCGACGCCTCGCGACACCTCCGCCTCTTCCTTCATCACATACGCCGTCGTTCCTTACCTGCCCTTACGGCGCGGGTGACTGCGGATTGATTCCCCTCGCGTTTGGACTAAGCTCGAATCTGTCTCGCCTTCGAGCCTGCTCGCCATGCTCATCCGCGTTCGTACGCGCAGCGGCCTTGTAGCCGTGAGCGCAGCCGCTCTCCGCCGTCTCGGCCCGGCGCTGATGCTTGCGTTCGCAAGCGCCTGCACGATCACGCCACCGCCTCGACCGTTACTCGTCATTCCGCCGCAGGCCATCAACAGCACGACACTGGACGACTATCGCGCGCAGATCGCCAAGCGCATCGTCGATCGGAATCCGTCCTACGTGCTGCGCGGCACGCCTCAAGCGATGTTGCGCTCGCTGGTGGTGGTGTCGTTTACGGTCAACCGCGACGGTCAGGTCGTGAAGTCGTCGGTCTATCGCACCAATGGCGACGACGACGCCGAAACCACCGCGCTCGCCACGCTGCGCCATGCGCAACCGCTGCCCGCGCCGCCGCCGCGCCTGCTCAACTCGGTCGGCCAGATCGAGTTGTTCGAGGACTGGCTGTTCAACGACGATGGCAAGTTCCAGTTGCGCACACTGGCGTCGCCGCAAGCGCGGGACTATTGATCGTCGATTGATCCACTGCGCATGACGGCGCGCCTTTCGAACGCCGTCGGCGCAGCTTGCGCTCGCCTTGCTGCGCGCCGCACCCGCTCGTTATAATTTTTCGCTATCCCCCGCCGGCTTCGCGCCGGCCCTGCCTGCGCGCCGCGTCACCCACGCCGCGCCGTAGCGCGCTCCGATCGTGCTCCATGCCCGCTTTGCGCCTATCGGCGCTTGCGAGCGCCGGTCCCCGCTTTCGCGCGCACAGTTGCCGCTGTGCGATGCATACTGACGAATCGTTGCCGGATCAAGGAAATCGCGCATGCCGTGGCGCTGCCCGCGCTGCGCGCCCCCTGCCGCTTCGAGACCTGAACAAAGACGCCCGCGCCGCGCCTCGTGCCTGCCAATCGACCGACAGCAGCCCAGGCCCGCCAGCGCGCGTCACAATGACTGGAGACCCTTCGATGTCCACCTCACCGCTTTCGTCGGCGAGCGCCGATCAGCCCGATGCCGCCCGCCAGCAAAGCACCGCACGCGTGATCTTCGCGAGCTTTATCGGCACCGCGATCGAGTTCTACGACTTCTATGTGTACGCAACCGCCGCCGCGCTCGTGATCGGCCCGGTGTTCTTCCCGCACGGCTCGGCCACGGCGCAGGCGCTGTCGGCGTTCGTGACGTTCGGCATCGCCTTCGTCGCGCGGCCGATCGGCTCGTTCCTGTTCGGCCACTTCGGTGACCGTATCGGCCGTAAATCGACGCTGGTGGCTTCGCTGCTCGTGATGGGGGTCTCCACCACGCTGATCGGCTTCGTGCCGGGCTACGACTCGATCGGCAGCCTCGCGCCCATCCTGCTGTGCGTGCTGCGCTTCGGCCAGGGCATCGGGCTGGGCGGCGAATGGGGCGGCGCTGCGCTGCTCGCCACCGAATACGCGCCGCAGGGCAAGCGCGGCTGGTTCGGCATGTTTCCGCAGCTTGGTCCGTCGGTGGGTTTTCTCGCCTCGAATGGCCTTTTCTTCGGGCTGGCCTCGACGCTCTCCGACCAGCAGTTTCGTGACTGGGGCTGGCGCGTGCCGTTCATCGTTTCCGCGGTGCTGGTCGCGCTGGGTCTCTATGTGCGTCTGAAGATCGCCGAAACGCCCGCGTTCAAGGCCGCCATCGAGCGCGAGGAACGCGTCAAGGTGCCGGTCGCGACGCTGCTCGGCAGCTACTGGTGGCCGACGATTCTCGGCGCGCTCGCCATGGTGGTCTGCTACACGCTATTCTACAACGCCACGGTGTTCTCGCTCTCGCACGGCGTGACGGCGCTGCACATCGCGCGTCCGACCTTCCTCGGCATGCTGTGCATCGCGGTGGTGTTCATGGGGATCGCCACGCCGATTTCCGCGGCGCTGTCCGATCGCTTCGGCCGCAGGCCGGTGCTGATCGTCGGCTGCATTCTGGCGATTCTCTCGGGCTTCACGATGCAGCCGCTGCTCGGTAGCGGCTCGCTGCCGCTGGTGCTGCTGTTCCTCGTGATCGAACTGTTCCTGATGGGCGCGACCTTCGCCCCGATGGGCGCGCTGCTGCCCGAACTGTTCCCGACCAGCGTGCGCTACACGGGCGCGGGCGTCGCGTACAACCTGGGCGGCATCCTGGGCGCGTCGGTGGCGCCGTATATCGCGCAGCAACTGGCCGCGCGCGGCGGGCTCTCGTGGGTGGGCGCGTATGTGTCGATCGCGGCCTGCGTGAGCCTGGTCGGCGTGCTGTGCATGCGCGAGACGCGTCATACGTCGCTGACCTGATTTCGTCGCAGTCTTTCCCGCGTAGCAAGCAAAAAAGCGGAGTCCGAGAAACCGGACTCCGCTTTTTTTGTTCACTTTGGACACGCACGCGGCGTGGCTATACTCGAATCAACGAGGTCCGCGTAACCGCACACGGGAGGCCGACGATGAACCTGCATCTGAGCAATGCCGATGTCGTCCTGATGGTTGCCCTCGCGCTGGGCATTTCCCTGCTCCTTGCCTTCCGGCTGCGTACGGCCACGTGGCGCGCGGTGGTGATCGAAGCGCTGGTCGCCAACGCCGCCGCCGTTGCGGCGGTCGTCGCTGTCGAGATGCTGCTCGCGTGACGCAGCGTGGTGCGCCTCCCATGCGTCGCCGCGCGCAGCGAAGCGTGCATCGATATCAGTAGCCGTGGTAGTAACCGCCGCCGTGGTAGCCACCGCCCGGCGGCACGACGATGCAGCCGGCCAGCGACGCTGCGAATACTGCACCCACAATCAGGGTAAGCGTCAATCGTTTCACTTCGTTCTCCCATCGAGTCAATGTCTGGTGCCTTGCTTGCCGTGCCTCGCATGGCGCGCAGTGGACAGTTGTGATTGAACACGACGGCGAATCCGCCAGGCGTTGCAATTTGTAAGTAGCGGTGTGGCCCGTGTTACAGGCCGCACGCGCCTGCGCACAGCCACGTGCGATACACGCCGCATAGTGCACGCAACGGCGACACTTTTAACAAGTTGGTAATTAACGATAGCTGCGCCATGAGCGCTGCTTCAATGAAAACGGCCCGCGCGTCTGCATGAGACGAGCGGGCCGTTTGCATCGATTCGCACCAGACGCGCGAACTTCAGGCGGCCGTCACAGCCGCTCCTTTCGATGCGTCGCCGGTACGTGCGGGATAAACGCGATCGACTGCGTCGAGCGCTACCGCAACCGGCGGCACATGATGACCGTCGCCGATCGAAATCGAGCGATCCGGTGCGCGTACGCCCAGGTGTTCGGCATTCGTGGCGATGAAAATCATCACCGTGGGCTTGAGCAGCGCGTGGCCCAGATGCACGAAGCCCGTGTCCGTGCCGACCACCAGCGCACTGTCCTCGATACGCTGCGCCACCTGGGTGACCGTGAGACGCGGCAGGATCACCGCGCCCGGCACCAGCGCCGCGATTTCCTTCGCCGTCGCGTGCTCGGCGTCGGAGCCCCACGGCAATTCGATGCGCAGGCCGCGTTTGACGAGTTCGTTGCACAGCTCGCCCCAGTGAGCGACCGGCCACTTCTTCTCTTCCTTCGACGTGGCGTGGAAGATCAGCGCGGTGGGCGCATCGGGCGCGGGCAGCGCATTGCCGTCGCGCGGAATGCGCATCTGGAAGTCGGGCGGTGTATCGATGCTATAGCCGAGCGCCTCGCCCGTGCTGATACGCATGCCGAGCCACGCATCGCATTTGGGGCGCGGACCGAAGCGGCCGTTATAGGCAAACGCCGCGCCCTGCTCGCCGAGATCCTGCGCGAGATAGCCAAAGCGGCGCTTGCCGCGCGCGATAAACGCGATGATCGCGCTCTTGTAGACACCGTGGATGTCGATGATGGCGTCGTAGCGCTCGGCGCGCAGTTCCGCGATCGAGTCCCAGATCGCCTTGAAGTCGCTCCAGCGGCGCGCCTTCTTGAAGCGGCGCAGCGGCGCGCACAGCACGCGGTCAATGCCCGCGTTCCAGTGCACGATCTCCGCGAAGGCGTCGTCTACGGCCCAATCGACCTTCACGCCGGGGAATTTGCGCTGAACATCGGCGACTACGGGAAGGGCCTCGACGACGTCGCCAAGCGAGGTCACCTTGACTATCAAAACTCGTTTCATTGTGCTGCGGACGTTGAGGTCCGATTTCGATGATTTGCCGGCATTTTTTCCGAGATTCTATCGGACGGAGCCGTTCGCAACAGGCGAAATCTGCGAACGTTTGCGGATTTCATCGGACCCCGCTTTGCAGGAATCATGGACCCGCCGTGCTGGACGGGCGTCGCAGCGTGCAAAAACAAAAAAAACCCGGCGGCACATCAGCGCTCGATCGCTCGAACACTGACGCACGCCGGGCCTGGCGCGGCATGCCGATCTACGCCAGCGAGCCGCCAACCAACCTCAATAAATCACAACGGGCGCGGCTCGCACATACATCGGCCGCGCGGGGACGACGACGCAACCCGCCAGCACGATGGCGAGCGCCGCCACAGCGAGCAGTTTTCTGCTCATGGTGTTTCTCCTTGCCGATAGAACCAGTGGCCAATCAAGCGATATCAAGCGGTGTACCGCGAGCTATCAAGCGGCCCAGTGACCTTCGACCCAGCGCCAGTTCGGACCGTGTGCGATCCAGTGGCCCGGCACCCAGTGATAGCCCACGCGCTCGGCTTGCCAGTGGCCAGCGATCCAGACATAGCGGCCATGATCCCAGCGCCAGTGGCCCTTGTCCCAGACATAGCCGACGCGCGGCGCGGGCACGACTTCGATACGCTCGGCGGGCGGCGGTGCGCTCGGCTCGACGACGACGATTTCAGCGAATGCGGGCGCAGCGACAGCGCAAGTCCCCGCAGCGACGATTGCGGCCTTGGCGATAAGCAGGCGGATGGAGTTATTCATGTTGATCACCCTTCGAGTTGGACGCCATGAGTGGCGTTACCCGATCAATGCGCGAGCGTGCGACTGCGCTGACAGCGGCCGTGTAACCGCAGCGGGTGAAGTGAAACTGAATATTTCGGTAAGGTAAGGAATGCTGCGCGGGGCGTGCTGAAAGCGCGCGAAAGATGGTCGCGCAGCAATATCGAGATGAGTGCGGCACACGAATGCGCCGCACTCTCCGCGCAGGTCAGGCCTGCGGAATCTCGATCTTGACCTCGAGCACTTCGAGGTCGTCCTGGCGTTCCAGGCTCACGCGGATGTCTTCATCGGAGATCTTCACGTACTTCGAGATCACGGCGACAAGTTCGCGTTGCAGGGCCGGCAGGTAATCGGCGGGCGGATGGCCGCCTGCGCGCTCGTGAGCGATGATGAGCTGCAGGCGTTCCTTCGCTACCGAGGCGGACTTCTTCTTCTCGCCGAGAAAAAACGAAAGAAACGACATGACGTGCGCCTCCCTTACTTGCTACCGAACAGGCGCTGCAGGAGCCCCGGCTTCTGGTAATCGGTGAAGCGAAGCGCCTTGTCTTCGCCAAGAAAGCGCGCGACGACGTCCTTGTAGGCTTCCGCGACGTCGGTGCCGTCCAGATGAACGGCGGGCAGGCCCTGGTTGGATGCGTGCAGCACGGCCTCCGATTCAGGAATCACGCCGATCAGCTCAATGCGCAGGATTTCCGAGATATCCGCGAGCGAAAGCATTTCGCCTTCGTTGACGCGTTTCGGGCTATAGCGCGTGATGAGCAGGTGTTCCTTGATCGGTTCCTTGCCGTCGATCGCACGTTTGGTCTTCGACGACAGCATGCCGAGGATGCGATCCGAGTCACGCACCGACGACACTTCCGGATTCGTCACGATCAGCGCTTCGTCGGCGAAGTGCATCGCCAGCATCGCGCCCGATTCGATCCCTGCGGGCGAATCGCAGACGATGTACTCGAAGTCCATCTTGCGCAGATCTTCGATCACCTTCTCCACGCCTTCCTTCGTCAGCGCGTCTTTGTCGCGCGTCTGCGAGGCCGGCAGGATGTGAAGGTTCTCGCACTTCTTGTCCTTGATCAGCGCCTGGTTGAGGTTGGCCTCGCCCTGGATGACGTTGATCAGATCGTACACGACGCGGCGCTCGCAACCCATGATGAGGTCGAGATTGCGCAGACCGACGTCGAAGTCGATAACAGCGGTTTTGTGGCCACGCAACGCGAGGCCCGATGCGAAACTCGCGCTCGTGGTCGTTTTGCCAACGCCACCCTTGCCCGAAGTCACCACAATGATTTTTGCCATTCCCTTACCTTGCGTTCGTCAGTTTCCCAGTTTGGTCTCATCGCGCACCGCTCGCACGCGCAGCGTTTCGCCACGCGCAAGCGGCGGCTCAGGTGAGCCTCAACGGTTCGATCAACAGCTTTTCTTCATCGTCGAGCCGGATCTGCGCCGGCTTGCCGCGCACGTCCTCGGCCAGTGGAACTTCAGTGGTACGGTAGATGCCCGCAATCGAAATCAGTTCCGCTTCGAGACTCGTGCAGAAAATACGTGCGTCGTGGTTGCCATGCACGCCCGCGAGCGCGCGGCCACGCAACGGCGCGTAAATATGGATGTTGCCTTCGGCGATCACTTCCGCGCCATTGGACACCATGCCGAGCACCACCAGATCGCCCTTCGCATAGACGCGCTGACCCGAGCGCAGCGGACGGTCGACCACGAGCGTCGCCTCGCGCGGCGCCGTGCCACGTGAGTCGATATCAACATCGGCGTCGCCGCCAGTGTTCGCGTCTTGCGTGGAATCGAGGGGGAAGAGTTCGGGCTGCGCGGTGGCCGGCGCGTTGGCTTTGCTAGCGTCGGCGGCGTGGTCTTCGGCTTCGGCCTTCGCGCTGGCTGCAGCGCCACCCGCCACGCGCTTGTCGCGCGCTTCGAGGAACGGCAGGCCCGCATCGGCGGCCCAACCATGCTGCGCGGGAAGGGCCACCACGCCCACGGGGCGCATGCGCACGCTTTCGAGCAGGCGCGCGATGTCGCCCAGCGCGACCTGCTCGCCGTCGGCGAGACGGCGCAGGTCGATGGCCACTGTGTCGTTGGCGAAGAATTCCGGCGTCGCCTCGAAGCGCCGCGTGAGTTCGGCGCGCATCGCATCGAGTTCAGTCGTTTTGACCACGAACAGCAGCGTATCGACTGAACCGCTCTTCAGTTCAAAATATGGCGATTTCTTGGGCGACATGGCGATCGGCGAAAAATTTTGCGTATTTTACAGGCGTCGACGCGCACGGCCATTATTTTTAACGGCTCAAAATGCGGCAGCGAAGGGAAAGACGAAAGATTGGCGTTGAATCCGCCGTGGAAGACATCCGGGAAGCCGCCACATGACGCACTGCGTGCACGACATGTGGCGGAAAAAACCGCGCAACAACCGCAAAAATGGACCGCGCTTACTGCGCGGAAGCAAGCGGCGCGGCGCCGGCAAGCTCACGCATCAGCAGCGTTTCCCATTGCTCGGGCGTCTGCGTGCTGCGCGCGTGGTCGCCCGTGGCAACAAAACCCAGACGCTCGTAGAAACGCATCGCGGTGGTGTTGCTGTCGGTGACCCACGCATAGATCTGGTTGGCGCCTTCGCTCGCGAGCCAGTCGATGGCCGCGTTGACGAGCAGCTCGCCGCCACGCAGATGCCGCACCGCCGGCGCCACCCACAACGCGAACACGAACGCCCGGCGCGCCGGCGCGCTTTCGAAGTTCGCGCCGATCAGGCCGGCCGGATGGCCTTCCGTGTAGAGGATGAACGACGTGGCGGTATGCGAATCGGCATGACGGGCGGCCGCGGCGTCAAAGACGGCCGCATCGGCGGACAAGGCGTCTTCGAGCGAGTCGCCGAACGCATAAGGCGCATCGCGCAGCGAAGCAGTTCGAAGCTCGCGGAGCACGGCACCCTGATCGGCAACGATACGGCGAACGGTCAGTGACGGACTCATGCAGTCGTAAACCCCAATAAAGCACTAACGCGTAGCTTTAACCGAACTGGCCAGAGAGTCAAATCCTTATTTGACAAAAAAGTTCCTTGAACGCCGCGCGCACAAGGCTTGACAGACTGGCCGACACCCTTCACAGGCCGCTGTATCGCGGCGCTCACTGCCCGGGCTGCCCTCACGGGGCTTCATACGCACCCGTGCCATCCGGCCAGGGCGTGAGCAGTTCATAGCCGTCGTCGGTGACGGCGACCATGTGTTCCCACTGCGCGGAGAGCGAGCGGTCCTTCGTCACCACGGTCCAGCCGTCGCGTTGCACCGCCGTGCCCGCGCGTCCCGCGTTGACCATCGGCTCGATCGTGAAGACCATGCCCGGCTTCAGACGCACACCCTGCCCCGGCTGGCCGTAGTGCAGCACCTGCGGCTCCTCGTGATACACCTTGCCGATGCCGTGGCCGCAGTACTCGCGCACGATCGAAAAGCCATCGGCCTGGGCGCGCTTCTGGATCGCGTGACCCACATCGCCGAGCGTGGCGCCCGGCTTCACCTGGCGGATGCCCGCGAGCATCGCCTCATAGGTCGTGTCGATCAACTGGCGCCCCACCGAACTGGGCGTGCCGACCGTGTACATGCGGCTCGTGTCCCCGAAATAGCCGTCCTTGATCACGGCCACGTCGATGTTGATGATGTCGCCGTCCTTGAGCACCTCGTTGCGGCTCGGAATGCCGTGGCAGACCACGGAATTGACGGACGTGCAGATCGTCTTCGGGAAGCCGAGATAGCCGACGTTAGCCGGCACGGCCTTGAGCGTATTGACGATGAAGTCGTTGCAGATTGCGTCGAGATCGTCGGTGGAGACGCCGGGCTTGACGTGTTCGCCGATCATGGCGAGCACGTCGGCGGCAAGCCGGCCGGAAATGCGCAGACGCTCGATGTCGCCAGCGGATTTGTAAGTGATAGCCATCTGAGAACCAAAGTGGGCGCGACGGCGCATGATGCGCCTCGCCGCGAATTCATGGGAGCGCCGCTCGGAGGCGCCATTGTACCGGGCAGGCCGCGCAGGCCGGATCGGCAATATTCAGATACGTCCGATTGTCCTGGCGCAAGCCGCCGTCAAGAATGGGAAATATCTTACAACGACGTGAGCAGAACGCCAGATCATGACCCAAACGCCCCATTCTTCCAGCGCCAACGCGAGCATCGACGCACCCACGCAAGCGCCCCTCAATATCCTCATCGCGCTGCCCACTTACGACAATTCAGTGCACTTCGACTTCGCCATGGCGCTAGCGCGCCTGATGGAGACGTTCAAGGAGCGCGGTATCGGCTTCGAGTACATCCACACGGCGTCGTCGCACATCATCCGCGCGCGCAACTTCTTTGCGAATTATTTCCTGAGCCATCCGCAGTTCACGCACGTGTTGTTCCTCGACACGGACATGGACTTCTCGCGCGAGGCGATTCCGCGCCTGCTGGCTGGCAACAAGCCGGTGGCGGGCATCGCGTGCCCCTACCGCTTCTTCGACGTGGAAAAGAAGATCACCAGCGCGGATGCGGGCCTCACGCTGCGCGAGTGGCAGGAAAAGACCGTGGACTACAACACGGCGATCCGCACCGATGCGAACGGCAACGGCAGCGTTAGTGACGGCTGGGTCGAGGTGAATCACATCGGCACGGGCATCTTCCTCGTGCGCCGCGACGCCATGCAGGCGATGGCGCCGCTCACGCAGCTCTATCGCCCGCCTTCGCAATACGCGGCGTATCTGCCCGACGGGCGCTTTCACGCGTTCTTCGACACGGTCGGCGACAAAGGCGTGTATCTCTCGGAGGACCTGTCGTTCTGCCAGCGCGCGCGGGCGGCTGGCATGCCGGTATGGGCGCTGATCGACGAGAAGATCGTGCATCACGGCGCGTCGGCGATCTCGGGCACGTTCTTGCGCTCGCTTGAGCAGCGTGGGCATGCGCCGGTGGTGTCGACGGTATCGGGTAGCGCCAACTGAAAAGCGGCGTAGAAAAGCGGCGTAGAAAAGCAAAAACCCCTGCAGCGGTTAAGCATGCAGGGGTTTTCTAAATTTGGCGGAGAGGGTGGGATTCGAACCCACGGTACGGGGTTACCGTACGCCTGATTTCGAGTCAGGTACATTCGACCACTCTGCCACCTCTCCGGGGTACTGCTATTTACTGCTTCTCAGGTCTTGGTCGGCGACCAGAGAAGCGAAGATTATAGAACATAATTTGGATCTTGCAAGCCCTTTTTCGAAAAATTTTTCGAGGGCTTTGCAGACCCATGTTCCATCATCCTCAGAAACCTCAGCCGCCCACTGCCAGACGCGCCACGCCGTTCATATACGGACGCAGTGCTTCGGGCACGGTGATCGAGCCGTCGGCTTCCTGATAGTTCTCCAGCACCGCCACCAGCGTGCGGCCCACGGCCAGGCCCGAGCCGTTGAGCGTATGCACGAGTTCCGGCTTGCCCTGCGCGTTGCGATAACGCGCCTGCATGCGGCGGGCCTGGAACGCTTCGGTGTTCGAGCAGCTGGAGATTTCGCGATAGGTGTTCTGTGCCGGCAGCCAGACTTCGAGGTCATAGGTCTTGCTGGCCGAGAAACCCATGTCACCCGTGCACAGCGACATCACGCGATACGGCAGGCCGAGCTTCTGCAGAATGGTCTCGGCGTGCACGACCATCTCTTCCAGCGCGTTGTACGACGTTTCCGGCGTGGTCACCTGAACCATTTCGACCTTGTCGAACTGGTGCTGACGGATCATGCCGCGCGTGTCGCGGCCATACGAGCCCGCTTCCGAGCGGAAGCACGGCGAATGCGCGGTGAGCTTGACCGGCAGCGCGTTGGCTTCGAGGATGCTCTCGCGCACCGTGTTCGTCAGCGAGATTTCCGAAGTCGAAATGAGGTACTGCGTGACCGTGTTCTCTGCGCCGCCCTTCTCCACGCGGAACATGTCCTCGGCGAACTTGGGCAACTGGCCCGTGCCGTAGAGGATTTCCGGGTTCACGATGTACGGCGTGTAGGTTTCCGTGTAGCCGTGATTGAGCGTGTGCGTGTCGATCATGAACTGCGCGAGCGCGCGGTGCAGGCGCGCGATCTGGCCACGCAGCATCGTGAAGCGCGCGCCCGAGAGCTTGGCGCCCGTCTCGAAGTCCAGACCCAGCGGCGTGCCGACATCGACGTGATCCTTCACCTCGAAGTCGAACGCGCGCGGCGTGCCCCAGCGGCGCACTTCCACGTTGCCGTTTTCGTCACGGCCCACCGGCACGCTTTCGTGCGGCAGGTTCGGCACGCCGAGCAGCAGATCCGAGAGCTTCGCCTGGATCTCGTCGAGCTTGGCGGCCGACGCCTTCATTTCGTCGCCGATGCCGCCCACTTCGGCCATGACCGCCGAGGTGTCCTCGCCGCGGCCCTTCATCGCGCCGATCTGCTTCGACAGGCTGTTGCGGCGCGCCTGGAGTTCTTCGGTGCGGGTCTGGATGTCACGGCGTTCCGCTTCGAGCGCGGAGAAAGCCGCGACGTCGAGGGTGTAGCCGCGGTCGGCGAGGCGTTTGGCAACGCCGTCGAGGTCTTTACGCAGCAGCTGGATGTCGAGCATGGGATTGTGAGACGCAGTTTCGTTGTGTGAGGAGTCGATTTTAGCGCACCGGCGCGCTGAGTCCGTGCGCGTGGGCCTTAGCTTTGACCCTTGCGTTTGCGTTCGCGGATTTCGTCGCGATGTTCTTCGCGCCATTGCGCGTCGAGATCGGCCAGGCGCGCGAGCTTCTCGCCGATCTTGCCTTCGAGCCCGCGCGGCGTGGGCCGATACCAGTTGGGCTCGCGCATGCCATCGGGGATGTAGGTTTCGCCGGCTGCGTAGGCGTCCGGCTCGTCGTGCGCGTAGCGGTACTCGTGGCCGTAGCCCAGTTCCTTCATGAGTTTGGTCGGCGCGTTGCGCAGGTGGATGGGCACCGCGCGCGACTGGTCCTTGCTCACGAAGCGGCGCGCTTCGTTGTAGGCGTTGTAGCCGGCGTTCGACTTGGGCGCGACAGCCAGATAGATCACCGCCTGCGCAAGCGCCAGTTCGCCTTCGGGCGAACCGAGCCGCTCGTAGGTTTCCGAGGCGTCTAGCGTGATGCGCGCGGCGCGCGGGTCGGCCAGACCGATATCCTCCCACGCCATGCGCACGATGCGGCGGGCGAGATAGCGCGGGTCCGCGCCGCCGTCGAGCATGCGGCAGAACCAATAGAGCGCGCCGTCCGGATTGCTGCCGCGCACCGATTTATGCAGCGCGCTGATCTGGTCGTAAAAGGCGTCGCCGCCCTTGTCGAAGCGACGCAAGTTCTCCGCGAGCGCGCTGCCGAGCAGCTCGCCGTCGATTTCGCTCTTCTTCTGCTGGGCCGCCGCGCGCGCGACGATCTCCAGATTGTTGAGGAGCTTGCGGCCGTCGCCATCGGCGGAACCGATCAGCGCCTGCTTCGCTTCGTCGGTGAAGGTCAGGCCGCCCAGTTCCTGCGCCGCGCGCGCGAGCAGTTCGCCCTGCTCGTCCTCGTCGAGGCTGCGCAGCACGTAGACGGCCGCGCGCGAGAGCAAGGCGCTGTTCACCTCGAACGACGGATTTTCCGTGGTCGCGCCGATAAACACGAACAGGCCCGACTCGACGTGCGGCAGGAAGGCGTCCTGCTGGCTCTTGTTGAAGCGATGCACCTCGTCGACGAACACCAGCGTCTGGTGGCCGTGCGCACGATGCATCTGCGCCTGCTCGACGGCTTCGCGGATATCCTTCACGCCCGAGAGCACCGCCGAGAGCGCGATGAATTCAGCGTGAAACGCGTCGGCCATGAGGCGCGCGAGCGTGGTCTTGCCCACGCCCGGCGGCCCCCAGAGAATCATCGAATGCGCTTCGCCCGACTCGAAAGCAACGCGCAGCGGCTTGTTGGGCCCAAGCAGATGCTTCTGGCCGATGACTTCGTCGATGGTGCGCGGGCGCAGCCGCTCGGCGAGCGGAACGTTGGCACGGGTTTCTTCAAACATGGCGTTTTCGCGATAATGTCGGCTTTTCCGGCGGGCGGGTTCGGGCAGCGCCACGAACGCCCTGTGTTCGCGCCCCTGAAAATGGGCCGCCGCGCGGGAATCAGTCGTGCATTATGACAGTCCGCGTCGCCGCGCGAGGCGCGCCGTCCGCACGAACTTTGCGTGATCCCTACGCACACCATACGAATTCAATACAGACGACACAGAGGACAGCTTTTCCCATGACTGAAAATTCGCAAGCCGGATCGCAATCCGGCTCGACTTACGCGCCCAATGTGCCGGTGCCCGACGCGCGCCGCCAGTTCCGCACCGGCGACGCCTTCGCGCTCTGGTTCTCCCTCGGCATTGGCCTGCTGGTCGCGCAGGCAGGCGCCCTGCTCGTGCCTGGCCTGTCGCTGCCGCATGCGCTGCTGGCCATCGGCATCGGCAGCGTGATCGGCGTGGTGCTGCTCGCGCTCGCGGGCGTGATCGGCACCGATACGGGCCTCGCGGCCATGTCCTCGCTGCGCCCGACGCTCGGCATTCGCGGCGCGTCGGTGCCGGCCGTCATCAACATGGTGCAACTGGTCGGCTGGGGCTCGTTCGAGATCATCGTGATGCGCGATTCCGCCGATGCGCTGGCCAAACAGGCGTTCGGCCTGTCGATGCCGCTCGTCTGGACCGTGATCTTCGGCATTCTGGCGACATTGCTGGCCGTGAGCGGTCCGCTCTCGTTCGTGCGCCGCTTCCTGCGCACGTGGGGCATCTGGCTGCTGCTCGCGGGCGCGGCGTGGCTCACGTGGAGCCTGCTGGCGCAGCACGACATCGGCGCGCTGATGAAGCGCCCCGGCACCGGCGACATGCCGTTCGGCAGCGCGATCGATCTGGTGGTGGCAATGCCGCTGTCGTGGCTGCCGCTGATCGCCGACTACACGCGTTTCGGCCGCAAGGCGGGCGAAACCTTCCGCGGCACGCTGTTCGGCTATGGCATCGCGAATCTGTGGTTCTACGCGCTCGGCGCGATCTATGGCCTCGCGGCAGGCGGCGGCGACGCGCTGCTCACCACGGCACTGGCCCAGGCGGGCGGCGGCCTTGCGCTGCTGCTGGTGCTGATCGACGAAATCGACAATGCCTTCGCCGATATCCACTCGGCGGCCGTGTCGACCGGCACGGTCTGGACGCGCGCGGGCGTGCCGTTCCTGTCGGCGGCGTTTGGCGCGATCTGCACGCTGATCGGCCTGATCGTGCCGATGGCGAAGTACGAAAACTTCCTGCTCTTCATCGGCTCGGTGTTTGCGCCGCTGTTTGGCGTGGTGCTGGCGGATCACTTCATCGTGCGCCGCCGCCGGATCGACGCGCAGGCGCTGGCCGATCTGAACGGCGCCTATGGCTACACGGGCGGCTGGCATGTGACGGCGTTTGTCGCGTGGGGTATCGGCTTTGGCGCGTATCAGGCGCTCAACCAATGGCTGCCGAATCTGGGCGCGACGCTGCCTTCGCTCGTGATTGGCGCGCTGTGCTATCTGGTGCTCGCGGGACGCCGTCGCGCGGCTTACGCGTAAAGCATCCAGATCCGCAATAAAAAACGCCACGCTGTTTGCATCAGCGTGGCGTTTTTGTTTTTAGCCCTGCAAAAGCGGCTTATTCGCAGTGGCCGCAGCCGCCGTGCGAATGATCGTGGCCGTGGGCGTGGCCATGGTCATCAGCAGGAAGATGCTGTGCGGCCTGCGCCGAGATGCCCAGACGCGTGAGCAGCTTGCGGTCGGCTTCGGCTTGCGGGTTGCTGGTCGTCAGCAGTTGATCGCCGTAGAAAATCGAGTTTGCGCCGGCCATGAAGCACAGCGCCTGCAGCGCGTCGTCCATCTGTTCGCGGCCCGCCGACAGGCGCACCATCGCCTTCGGCATGGTGATGCGCGCGACCGCGATCGTGCGCACGAATTCGAACGGATCGATCGGCTCGGTGCCTTCGAGCGGCGTGCCCGTGACCTGCACGAGATTGTTGATAGGCACCGATTCCGGGTACGGCTCCATGTTGGCGAGCTGGGCGATCAGGCCCGCGCGCTCGCGGCGCGACTCGCCCATGCCGACGATGCCGCCGCAGCACACGTTGATGCCCGCGTCGCGCACGCGTTCGAGCGTCTCCAGACGGTCCTCGTAGGTGCGCGTCGTGATGATCTTGCCGTAGTACTCGGGCGAGGTATCGAGGTTGTGGTTGTAGTAGTCGAGGCCCGCGTCGGCGAGTTCCTTCGCCTGGTGATCTTCGAGCATGCCGAGCGTCACGCAGGTTTCCAGACCCATCGCCTTCACGCCACGGATCATGTCCTTGATCGGCTCGAGGTGGCGATCCTTCGGGTTACGCCACGCCGCGCCCATGCAGAAACGCGTCGCGCCGTTGGACTTGGCCGCGCGTGCGGCGTCCAGCACGGCGTCCACAGCCATCAGCTTGCCGGCTTCGAGTTCGGTTTCGTAGTGCGACGACTGCGGGCAGTACGCGCAGTCTTCTTCGCAGCCGCCGGTCTTGATCGACAGCAGCGTCGAAAGCTGCACGGCGTTGGCGTCGAAGTGCTCGCGATGCACCTGTTGGGCGCGGAACATCAGGTCGTTGAACGGCAGCTCGTAGAGCGCGGCGACGTCGGCGACTTTCCAGCGCGCTTCGGCTTCGGCGGCGGCGTGGGCGCTCGGCGCGGTGGCCTTCAGCGAGGTGAGGTCGATGTGGGTTTGCGTCATGGTGTCGAAGTCCTTCGTGACGTGTGACTGTGTTGTTCTGCTGGGTTCTGTCTTAGCGCGCGGCAAGCATAGCCAGGCGCGCAAGCAAGGTGTCGATGTTCAGGTGTGCAGCCGCGTCGTCGGCGCTCGCGCCGCGCATGTGCGGCACGACGCCCAGCAGCGGCGCGTCGAATTGCGCGGCTAAAAGCGTGCGCAACGTGTCGATGTTTTCCTGCGGGAAAGTCATGTTCGGGTCGATTCGGTTGGCGACCCAGCCCGCGATCTTCAGCCCGCGCGCGGCGACGGCCTCGGCGGCGAGCAGTGCGTGGCTGATGCAGCCCAGCCGCATGCCGACCACCAGCACGACCGGCAGGCCAAGCGCGACGGCCAGATCGGCGGTGTCTTCAGTCGGCGTGAGCGGCACGCGAAAACCGCCGACGCCTTCCACCACGACCGCATCGGCGCGCTCGCAGGCGGCGCGATGGCAATCGACGATGCGGGTCATGTCGAGCGTCACGCCTTCGAGCGCGGCAGCGATGTGCGGCGCGGCCGGTTCCTTGAGCAGGAAGGGCGTGCGCATCTCGGGCGGCAACAGGACGCTCGCGGCGGCGTCGAGCTGATCGGCGTCTTCGTTGTGCCAGACGCCGTCAACTTCGTAGGCGCCCGCGGCGATGGGCTTGAGCGCCGTCGCACGCAGACCCGCGTGCGTGAGGCCGCGCAGCAGCGCCGCGCTCACGAAGGTCTTGCCGATTTCCGTATCGGTGCCGGTGACGAAGAAAGAAACTTTAGCGAGGCTCATGCGCCCTCCATGGCCGCGCGGCTCGCGCGTTGCAGTGAATCGTTCAGACGGTCGAGATCGGCATCCGAGTGAGCCGCCGACAGCGAAATGCGCAGGCGCGACGTGCCCACCGGCACGGTCGGCGGGCGGATCGCGGGCACCCACAGGCCGTCGCTTTCGAGCGTGGCCTGCAGCGCCAGCGTGGCGTCGTTCGAGCCGATCACCAGCGCCTGCACGGCGCTCGCCGAATCGACCGGCATCCAGCAGGTCTCCTTGAGAATCCCGCGCGTGCGCGCGATCAGATGGCCCAGATGTGCGCGGCGTGCATCGCCCTCTTCGCCCGCGATGATGCGCAGGCTCGCGCTAACGGCGTGCGCCACGGCCGGCGACGACGCCGTCGTGAAGATATACGGACGCGCGCGCTGCACGAGCCATTCGATCACGGTGGCGTGCGCGCAGACGAACGCGCCCGACACACCCGCCGCCTTGCCGAGCGTGCCCACCATCACGAGATACGGCGAGCGCAGCGCAGCTTCGGCAATCGCGCCGCGCCCTTGCGGGCCGAGCACGCCCAGACCGTGCGCATCGTCAACGACGAGCCACGCGCCGTGCTGCTCCGCCAGTTCGACGAGACGCGCGAGCGGCGCGACATCGCCGTCCATGCTGAACACCGTATCGCTCACGATCAGCTTCGCGCCGGCGTCCGAAGCGTCGAGCATCGCGCCAAGCGCCTCCATATCCGCATGCGGATAGATCTGGATCTCGGCACGCGACAGGCGCGCGCCGTCGATCAGCGAGGCGTGATTGAGCGAATCGGAGAAGATCGTCGTGCCGCGGCCAGCCAGCGCCGTGAGCACCGCGAGGTTCGCCATATAGCCGGTGCTGAAATACAGCGCGCGCGGCGCATCGACAAAGCCGCCCGCGAAAGCCGCGAGATCGTCTTCGAGCTGCGCGTGCGCACGCGAGTGACCGCCCAGCAGGTGCGAGCCGCCGCTGCCCGCGCCGTAGCGCTGCGCGCCTTCGGCCAGCGCCGCGACAAGCTGCGGATGGGCGGCGAGGCCCAGATAATCGTTGCTCGCGAAACCAATCGTCTCGCGGCCGTCGACCGTCATGTGCGCGTCGCACGGCGTGTCGATGGTGCGGCGGCGGCGGCGCAAGCCGTGCGTATCGAGTTCGCGCAGGCTCTGTTCGAGCGTGTCCAGCAGATGCATCAGAGGTCCTCCGCGACGGTGGCGTCGAATGTCTCGCGTGTACGTGTCGCGAGCAGCGCCTGTGTTTCGGTATCCAGAATATATGGCGGCATCACGTAGACCGTCGTGCCGATCGGACGCAGCAGCAATTCGCGCTGCAAGGCGTTTTCGAAGAAACGGCGCGAGAACGTGCGCGCGCGTTCGGCATCGGCGAGCGCCACGTCGAACGCGAGGATCGTGCCGCACTGGCGCATATTGCGCACGAGCGGATGCAATTCGAGCGGCGCGAACGCTTCGCGCAGTTGTACGGACTTGCGCGCGTTCGACTCCAGCACGCCGTCGCGCGCGAACAGGTCGAGCGTCGCCAGCGCCGCGCGGCACGCGAGCGGATTGCCCGTGTACGAATGCGAATGCAGGAAGCCGCGCGTGGTGTCGTCGTCGTAGAACGCCGCGTAGATTTCGTCGCGCGAGAGCACGATCGACAGTGGCAGATAACCGCCGCTGATGCCCTTCGAAAGCGTGAGCAGATCGGGCCAGATGCCGGCCTGCTCGCAGGCGAAGAAGGTGCCGGTGCGCCCGCAGCCCACCGCGATTTCATCGGCGATCAGATGCACGCGGTACTGGTCGCACAGCGCGCGCAGGCCGCGCAGGTACGACGGGTCGTGCATCGCCATGCCGGCGGCGCACTGCACCAGCGGCTCGACGATCAGCGCGGCGATACGGCCTTCGCGTTCGGCAAAGAGCCTTTCCACATCGGCGAGCGCGCGGCGCGCCACATCGGCGGCGCTTTCGCCTTCGCGCGCCGTGCGCGCATCGGGCGAAGCAACCACGTGCGCGTGCGTGAGCAGCGGATCGTAGGCGTCGCGGAACAGCTTCACATCGGTTACGCCGAGCGCGCCGATGGTCTCGCCGTGATAGCTGTTGGCGAGGCACACGAATTCGCGCTTGTCGCTCGCGCCCTGATTGCGCCACGCGTGGAAGCTCATCTTCAGCGCGATCTCGACTGCCGACGCGCCATCCGAAGCAAAGAACGCGTGACCGAGCACATTGTCCGTGAGGGCCGCGAGGTGCTCGGCCAACTCAACCGCGGGCTCGTGCGTGCAGCCCGCGAGCATCACGTGCTCGAGCGTATCGAGCTGCGCCTTGAGCGCGGCGTTGATGGCCGGATTGGCGTGGCCGAACAGATTCACCCACCACGAACTGATGGCGTCGAGATAGCGCCGGTCCTCGTGGTCATAGAGCCACGGACCCTCACCGCGTGCGACGGCGACGAGCGGCAGGCGCTCGTGGTGTTTCATCTGGGTGCAAGGGTGCCAGACCGCGCGCAGGCTGCGCGCGATCCAGGCATCGTTGCCAGGTTTGAGTTGCGAATTCTTGTTTTGCGAGTCCACTTACGGCTCCCGATACGACAGCGCAGCCGAATTTAGCGCGTTCGATCGCGCAATGCACTACCCCCAAAATGGGCTTTCGAAGCCCGTCGCGGCGAGGTTTGCCGGGGTTCGTGACAGCTGGGAGCCATTCGTTTGCAAAGGCTCGAAATGACCGTAGATGACGACGTCAAAGTGACGCGCGCTTGTGCAAAAAAATATGCGCGCGCGGCCGTCGCAGGCCGCGTTTGCCGCGCGAACGGGTGAATTATTTGGGGTGGCATCGCGATGCGAGGCCGCAGAACCAGCCGATAAAAAAGGCGCCGCAAGGGCGCCTTCGTGGCTACGGAATCACGCAACGCGCGGGAGCGCGTGCGGCGGCGTCGCTTTAGCGGCTCGCCAGCGAATGCGACGAATCGGCGGTTGTGGGCACGGCGTTGCCGTTGTCAGCCACGGCGTGACCGTCGTCGGCATGATCGTTCTGCGCGGTGGCGGCGTTTTCGTTCGCCCACACCACGCTGGCGTTCACCGCATAGAGCCGACACGGGTCCGAGCTGTGCTTCTGGCAGTTCGCGATGGCGACATCCATCGGATTGTCGCCGCCTTCGGCCCACGACCACGCGCCCGAATCGGACACCGCGAACGCGCGGCTCGGGTACTGCTTGAGGAAATTGCGATAGCCGTCGCGGCCCGCCTGATCGAGGAACGGCACCGCGCCCACCGATTCGATCGACGCGTAGCCGCTGGCGCGCGGCGCGGACGGCGTCTCCACGCGGTACTGCACCGACGTGGGCATGCCCTGGTTCGCGAGGAAGGCTTCGACCGTCGGCCACCAGACCTGCACGCCGTCGCGGTCTCCCACGAGGCGGTGCGCGTCGTTCTTGTAAGCGCCGAAATCGACCAGCTTCGCGCCCGAGCCCGCCTGCGGGTCTTGCGCCTGCGCGGTGCGGAAAGCCGTGAACATCTTCGTGACGAGATCGGGCGTCCACACCGAATCGTTGTCGCCGTAGAGCCAGAGCGAGGCCACGCGCGCCTTGCCGCCGTACGAGCCGAATGCCTGGGTCAGATTGTCCTGCCAGCCCGTGCAGGCATCCTGGCGCAGGCCACCCGAAAAGTTGATGAGCGCGCGCACGCCGTGCGCAGCTTCGGTGCCATAAGCCATGGTCGCGAGACCGCCATGCGAGGTGCCCGCTACGGCAATATGGTTCGCGTCCACATAGGGCTGCTTCGCCATGTAATCGACCGTCGTGGCGACGTCGGCGGCCTGGCCCATGCCGTTGCTCGCCACATCGCAGCCGTCCTGCTCGTAGCTGCCGCCCGAGCCCGCGAAGCCACGACGATTCGGCGCGACGACGACATAGCCGCGGCGCACGAATTCGCGCGCGAACGACATCGGGTCGCTGCGCGGCTGCATGCGCGGGTCGCCGGGAATCTTGCCGTGGTTGAACACCACCATCGGGAACGGGCCGGGGCCGTCCGGGCGGTAGACCGTGGTTTCGAGCGTCACGTCGGACTCGCCCGGCACGGGAATCTGGATGATCTGGGCGTTCATGCCCGCATGCACGACGGGCAGATAGGCATCGTCGAGCGCGATGCGCGGTACGTGCGCGCTGCCGAGCGGGCCGGCTGCGCCGTTTGCGCTGTTTGCGTTCGATGCGAGGGAGGATTGCGCGCCGCTGCTGGCGCTGCCATGCGCGCCCGACAAGGCCGCCGGATCGGAAAGAGAAGCTGCGTGCGCCACCGACAGCAAACATGCTGTGCCGGCCACCGCCCATCCGGTAAGAAGCTTCCTGAACGCCATGCGCTACACCCGCCTGCGAAAATCCTGCTGTGAATCTGACTACCGAGCAACACTTCCCGCCCCTCGCGGGCACAACAGGACACTTGCGCGCCAGGACCTGAGGCCGGCGTGGGATATGACCCGTTGCAGGGAAGTAAAACCGATCGGAACACCTATGCGGCGCCTTTCTGTCATCGATCAGACTCGCCGCCAGCACCCGTTTTGAAGTCGCCGCGAAATTGTTTTTCAACAAACTCTTAATGGCGAAACGGACACCGTGATTGCATCCTCGCACGACAAATAATTGTTGTGCAATTCAGGGCTAACCCGGCATAAGGCGTGCCAACCGCGCCCATGCCTTTAAGCACGGCGCATCGGTGGATTTCGGGGTAATGCGAAGTAACGAAAACAGAAAATAATGGCGGATGCGACGTGTCGCGCGGCGTCTACATCCCCGTTTTTTGCAGGTAAGCGTGTGTTTGCAACAGCGTGATTTTGCGTGCCTGGACACGCATTTTATTGAAAGCGCCGGATCGCTGCTAAAGCGTCAGCCTTCCAGGATATCGCCGTCCACGTAGCGCCAGCGACCGTCGTCACCGCGTGTGAAGCGGCTTGTTTCATGCAGCCGATACGCCCTTCCCCCGCTTTTATGGCGCGCCACAAACTCGACGATCGCATGCGTGGCGTCGATGCTTTCGTGGCGCTTGACGGCCAGTCCCAGCCAGCGCGGCGCGCCCGGCGCATTGGTATCGACGTCGAGATCGGCGGGACAGGTTTCCACGGCCCATGTCGCGCGCAGATACGGCACGTCGCCCAGCACGTATGCCGTATAGCGCGAGCGCATCAGTTCGAGCGCGGTGGCGGGCAACGCGCCACCGTCGATAAAGCGGCCGCAGCAGTCGGCGTAACGCGGTGACTTCGCGCCCGATTTTTGATCCGACGCGGCGCCGCCGCAGGGACATTCGACGGGACGCTGTAGATTTGCGCTCATAAAAAAGCCATTCCTTCGACAAAACAAAAAAGCCGCCCGCGCGAGCGTAGCGGCCCTGATTCATTCACACGGAAGAGCTTACCAGTCGAGTTCGGTGCCGTCGTACTGGAAGAAGCGCCCGTTGAAGACTTCGCGCGCGGCGGCGGCCTCGGCGACCACTTCGCGCATGCCGGCGACGCTCGCCGTCGCGTCGATGGCCGCGTGCGCGCCGCCCATGTCAGTGCGCACCCAGCCTGGATGCAGCGCGATGCAGGTAGCGCGGCGCGTCTGCAGCGAGGTGATCTTGAGCACGTCGTTCACCGCCGCCTTGCTCGCGCGATACAGCCAGCCAGTCGTGCCCGTGGTCTGCGTGATGCTGCCCATGCGGCTGGACAGCACGCCGAGCACGCCATGCGCTGCATCGACGAGCGGCAGCAGGATCGGGATGATCTGCATCGGGCCGCGCACGTTGGTGTTCATCACGTACTCGAAGTCTTCGGCGGTGATGGTCTCGACGCCCTCGGTGCGCGGGCCATAGACGCCCGACACGATCAGCGCCACATCGAGCCGCTCGCCGTCGAGCCTGGAGCCCAGCGCGGCGATGTCTTCAGGCCGCGCGATATCGAGCGGATAAGTTTGCGCACCCAGCGCGCGTAACTCCGCCAGCGACGCTTCGGAGCGGGCCGTGGCCAGCACGCGCCAGCCGGCCTTCACATACTGGCGCGCGAACTCAAGGCCGAGGCCGCGCGAGGCACCCACGATCAATGCTGTTTTCATGTTGCACCTGTCTTGTATGCCGCGATCTTCATGACGCATCGCGTGCGGGTCTTGCCGCGCGCCGCCTCCCTGCGGCGCACGTCACTCAAGAGCCTACATGAGTTCGACGGCCATTGCCGTGGCCTCGCCGCCGCCGATGCACAGGCTCGCCACACCGCGCTTGCCGCCGCGCGCACGCAATGCGCCGATCAGCGTGACGAGAATGCGCGCGCCCGAAGCGCCGATCGGATGCCCGAGCGCGCACGCGCCGCCATTCACGTTGACCTTGTCGTGCGGCAGGTTGTGCTCCTTCATCGCCGCCATCGTGACCACGGCGAAGGCTTCGTTGATCTCGTAGAGATCGACGTCCTCGGCCTTCCAGCCGGTCTTGTCGAACAGCTTTGCAATTGCGCCGACCGGCGCAGTCGTGAACTTCGCGGGCGCCTGCGCGAAGCTCGTGTGACCCGCCACACGCGCGAGCGGCTGGACGCCCAGACGCTTTGCCGTCGATTCGCGCATCATCACCAGCGCCGCCGCGCCGTCCGAAATCGACGACGCATTCGCAGCCGTCACCGTGCCCGTCTTGCTGAACGCAGGCTTGAGCGTGGCAATCTTGTCGAGGTTGGCCTTGAAGGGCTGCTCGTCGCGCTCGACGGTGGTTTCGCCCGCGCGCGATGCGACCTTCACGGGAGCGATCTCCCACGCGAACGCGCCGTCCTCGTTGGCGCGCTTCGCGCGCTTGAGCGACTCGATGGCGAAGGCATCCTGACGCTCGCGCGAAAAGTCGAATTCGCCCGCGCATTCCTCGGCGAAGGTGCCCATCAAACGCCCCTTGTCGTAGGCGTCTTCGAGACCGTCGAGGAACATATGGTCAAGCACCTGGCCGTGCCCCATGCGCATGCCCGCGCGCGCCTTCGGCAGCAGATACGGCGCGTTCGACATGCTCTCCATGCCGCCCGCGACGATCACATCGGCGGAACCCGCCAGCAGCATGTCGTGCGCAAACATGGCCGCGCGCATGCCCGAGCCGCACATCTTGTTCACGGTGGTCGCGCCCGCCGCGAGCGGCAGGCCCGCGCCCAGCGCCGCCTGGCGCGCGGGCGCCTGACCCTGGCCCGCCGGCAGCACGCAGCCCATCACCACTTCGTCGATCTGTTCGGGCTTGAGGCCCGCGCGCTCGACTGCTGCAGCAATGGCCGTCGCGCCCAGTTGCGGCGCCGTCAACGTAGCGAATTCGCCCTGAAAACCGGCCATCGGCGTGCGCGCCACGGCGACGATCACGATCGGATCTTGCTGGGATTGTGTCTGTGTCTCACTCATGTCCATCCTCCTTGTTCATAGGTTCGATGATGCGTGGAATCGCTCGGGATACCGTTCCCGAAAGCGTTCCGCAGCGTCATAAGGCAGGCAATCGGGCACCTCGCCCGCCAGCAGGCGCGCACGGCTTTCCTGCCAGAGCGCGGGCTCGAAGAAGTCGGCGTGATGCTCAAGGAAATAGCGCTTCACGCGCGGGTCGCCGAGCAAAAACGTGCCATACGTTTCCGGAAAAATATCGCGCGGGCCCACCGCGTACCACGGCTCGTCCAATAGTTCGTCATCCTCATAACGTGGCGCGGGCACGGCGCGCACGTTGCAATCGGTGAGATATTCGATTTCGTCGTAGTCGTAGAACACCACGCGGCCATGTCGCGTCACGCCGAAATTCTTGTAGAGCATGTCGCCCGGAAAGATATTCGCGCGCATCAGATCCTTCACCGCGTTGCCGTATTCGCGAATGCCGTGCTCCACGTCTGCGTCGCTGCCGTTTTGCAGCCACATATTGAGCGGCACCATGCGGCGCTCGATGTAGAGATGACGGATCACAAGCTTGTCGCCTTCGTATTCGAGCATTGAAGGCGCGAGCGTTTCCAGCTCTTTCAGCAGCGCCTCGTCGAGCCGCGCGATGGGCAGCGCGACGCTCGAATATTCGAGCGTATCGGCCAGACGGCCCAGCCGGTCGTGGCGCTTCACCAGTTGATATTTGGCTTCCACCTGCTCGCGCGTGGTTTCCTTCGGCGCGGGAAAGCGGTCCTTGATGACCTTGAACACATAGGGAAACGACGGCAGCGTGAACACGATCATCACCATGCCGCGAATCCCGGGCGCGGCGACGAACTGATCGCTCGAATGCGACAGATGGTGCAGCAGATCGCGATAGAAAAGATTCTTGCCCTGCTTCTGCAGCCCGAGCGAGGTGTAGATCTCACCCTTCGCCTTGCGCGGCATGATGGTGCGCAAAAACTCGACGTACGCGGACGGCACTTCCATATCCACGAAGCAATATGAGTGCGCGAAGCTGAACATGATGAGCACCGGGTCTGTGCGCAACAGCACCGTATCGAGCGCGAGCTTGCCACCTTCGACATGCCGGATCGGCACGACAAACGGCGCGATCTGATCGCCGTTGATGATGCGCCCGACGATATACGCCGACTGGTTGCGAAAGAACAGCGAAGCCAGCGTATGAATCTGGAAATTGGGCTTCGGCTCGACCATGCCGAAGGTGTCCAGCATGGTCCGCATCACGCAGCCCACATCGCGCTCCAGGTCCTCGAAAGGCGTGTCCAGCTGGAAATTCGTGACGATGCGCGCCAGCGTGGCGGCAAGCCCATCTTTGGCCGGATAGTAGGCGCGATACGTGGGTCTCGCGGCGGCCTCGTCGTTTTCGATATATTCGGTCGAGATCGCGGGCCGCACGAAAATGAAATCGTTATTGAAGTACGAGCGATGCAGAATCTTGCAGCACACCGAATTAAAAAACGTCTCGGCGCATTCGGGCTGCCGGTGGGTGGTCAGCAAGCCGATGTAGTGGAGCTTGATCTGTTCCCACACCTCGTCTTCGATGCTTTCGGCGTCGTATTCGTCCTGAAGCGTGTAGAGGCATTCGCGCACGCGCTCGTCATAGGACACGATGCGCTCGCGCGCGAGTTGCTGCAGGCCACGCCAGTCGGCCGACTCGAAACACGCTCGCGCGCGCACCGCTGCGGCGGTAAAGCTCTGGTAATGGCGATTGAAACCGTCCAGCACGGTCTGCGCCACATCGAAGCCGATCTGCGAGGAAAGCAGTTTCGGAAAATGTCTCATGGCGCGTTTCCCGGCGCGGTCTGGTCGCTTGCTCTTATTTCACTTCGGACGGCGCCTGCCGCACGTCGCCCGCCGCGTTCTTCGCCAGCAGCGCGCGCGCCTGCGCTTCGTACTGCGCGAGGTCCTCGAGCGTGGCGTCGAGATCGTCGCGCTGGCGCTCCAGGATTTCGCGGTGGCGCACGACGGTTTCGAGGAAGGCCTGCAACTGCGGTAGCGTGTCGGTGGGCGATTCGTAGAGATCGAGCAGCGCGCGAATCTCATTGAGCGTGAAACCCAGCCGCTTGCCGCGCAGCGTGAGCCTCAGGCGGGTGCGGTCGCGGCCCGAGAACACGCGCTTGAGGCCGCCGGCGCCTTCGCGGCTTGGCGCGAGCAGGCCCTGGTCTTCGTAGAAACGGATCGCACGGGGCGTCACGTCGAATTCGCGGGCGAGCTCGGTAATCGTGTACTGGTTCATGGCGGGGGCGCTTCGCTGCGGGCGGCCTGGGGCCGGGCGGCATGGCTATCGTTGGGATCGACGTTTACGTTATCGTCAAGTCCGGGCTTGCGCAACCACCCTTGTTGTTCCGCATGTCGGAACAGTCTACGGGGCCGCCAGCAGAAATGATGCAATGCGGCGACAATGCTGTCAGGCAACGTCTGATGCGCACTGAAATCCCACGATAACGACAGAGACACCACCCAAGATGAACGCCCTCGAACACCAGCTCGACTACCCTTTCGCCGATACCCTGCCCGACGCCGGCATCGCTTTCGACGTCGCGCCCGGCGTGAAATGGCTGCGCATGCCGCTGCCTTTCGTGCTCGACCACATCAATCTCTGGCTGCTGCGCGACGAGATCGACGGCCAGCAGGGCTGGACCGTGGTGGACTGCGGCATCACCGACGACACCATCAAGGCGCACTGGGAAAAGGTGTTCGAAAGCCAGCTGGAGGGCCTGCCGGTGCTGCGCGTGCTGGTCACGCACTGCCATCCGGACCATATTGGTCTCGCGCACTGGATCTGCGCGGGCGGCGACAAGCAGCGCTGGGACGTGCGCCTGTGGACGACGCTTGGCGAATATATGAGCGCCTGCGTGCTGGCTTCGGGCAACGGCTCGAACGCCGGTGGCGAAGGCGCGGCGCGCCATTTCGCGCGCCATGGCGTAACCGACGAAGGCTCGCTCGACCAGTTGCGCACGCGCCGCAACTACTACTCGAACCTCGTGCCCGCACTGCCCTCGCAGTATCGTCGCCTGCGCGAAGCCGATACGGTGAAGATTGGCGGGCGCGACTGGCGCGTCGTCACGGGCTTTGGCCATTCGCCCGAACATTGCGCGCTGCTGTGCGAAGAAACCGGCGTGCTGATTTCGGGCGACATGGTGCTGCCGCGCATCTCGACCAACGTGTCGGTGTTCGATATGGAGCCGGAGGGTAATCCGCTCGGCCTCTATCTGGAATCGCTGGGCCGCTACGAGACGATGGCGGCTGACACCCTCGTGCTGCCCTCGCACGGCAAGCCGTTTCGCGGCCTGCACACGCGCATTGCGCAACTGCGCGAGCACCACGACGCGCGCCTGGCCGAAGTGCAGGAAGCGTGCGCTGCCGCGCCGCAATGCGCCGCCGACATCGTGCCGCTCATGTTCAAGCGCAAGCTCGACATGCATCAGTTGACCTTCGCGCTGGGCGAGGCGCTGGCGCATCTGCATCTGCTCTGGCTTGAGGGCAAGCTCACGCGCCAGATCGGCGAGGATGGCGTGATCCGCTTCTCCTCCTGAACAATCAGCGCTGAAAAACAAAGGGGCGGCTCGCGATGTGCGAGCCGCCCCTTTTCACTTCAGGCTACGCGCGGATCAGTTCGCGCCGCCCGTAATCAGATCGGCGCCCTTGGGTCGCACGAATTTGAACGTCGAGGCCGGCAGGGACGGGTTCTTCTCGATGTTCGAGAAGGTCAGCAGCGTCACGTTGCCGAACACGTCGTGCAGTTCCATCGCTTCGAGGTTGCCGTCGCGAAAGCCGATGCCCACGCTCTTGAACTGCGTGTCCTTCGACTTCGGAATCAGTTCGAGCCAGTCGATGCCGTTCTTCACGCCCGCATCGGAAAGCGTGAAGTTCTTGTCCAGATCGTTGCTGCCGAACAGGATCGCCGCCGGGCTCGCACCCAGCGCGCCGCCGAGCTTGCGCTCGGTGACCTGGTTCAGATCCTTGTCGTAGACGTAGAGGTTGTCGCCGTCCGATTGCAGCAGTTGCTGGTACGGCTTTTCATACGACCAGACGAACTTGCCCGGGCGCGAGAACACGAAGGTGCCGCTCGACACCTTGGCGTTGAGCGTGGCCGTGGCGATGGCGTCGCTGGCGTTTTTGGCGCTTGAGGGCGGTTTCAGTTCGCGCTGCACGAAGCTGCCGCGCGCGGCGTGAACCTGGCTGACGAACTGCTTGAGCTGGTCGGTGCCACTGGCGTAGGCGTGGCTCGCCATCACGAGCGTTGCGCCCAGCGCCACGGCGAGCGAGCGGCCCGCGCGCGCCAGCGTTGAACCTGCGGAATGTCCTGCGAAAAACTGCATCTATCGTTCTCCAATAGCGAATGGGGGCGCGTGCGCCTTAATCGGCGTCGCGCGTGGGCGCGAGGATTTCGCGGTTGCCGCTCGACGACATCGCCGAAACCAGCCCCGACTGCTCCATCTGCTCGAGCAGCCGCGCAGCACGGTTATACCCGATGCGCAGATGCCGCTGCACAAGCGAAATCGAAGCGCGCTTGTTCTTGATGACCACTTCGACGGCCTGATCGTAGAGCGGATCGGACTCGTCGCCGGTGCCGGAAGCACTTGCCGTGCCCTCGTCGCCCTCGCCCGTCACGCCGCCTTCGAGAATGCCCTCGATATAGTTCGGCTCGCCCTGCTCCTTGAGCTTGTCCACCACGCGATGCACCTCGTCGTCGCCGACGAATGCGCCGTGCACGCGCACCGGCAGCCCGCTGCCGGGCGGCAGATACAGCATGTCGCCCATGCCGAGCAGCGATTCCGCGCCCATCTGGTCGAGAATCGTGCGCGAGTCGATCTTCGACGACACCTGGAACGCCATGCGCGTGGGCACGTTGGCCTTGATCAGCCCGGTGATGACGTCCACCGACGGGCGCTGCGTCGCCAGAATCAGGTGAATGCCGGCCGCGCGCGCCTTCTGGGCGATCCGCGCAATCAGCTCTTCGACCTTCTTGCCGACCACCATCATCAGATCGGCCAGCTCGTCGATCACCACGACGATATGCGGCAGTTTCTGACACGGTTCCGGATCGTCCGGCGTGAGGCTGAACGGGTTCGGAATCTTTTCCTCGCGCTTGTTCGCCTCTTCGATCTTGTTGTTGTAGCCCGCCAGATTGCGCACGCCCAGCTTGCTCATGAGCTTGTAGCGGCGCTCCATCTCGGCCACGGTCCAGTTCAGCGCGTTGCCGGCCTGGCGCATATCGGTCACGACCGGGCAGAGCAGATGCGGAATGCCCTCGTAGACGCTCATTTCCAGCATCTTCGGGTCGATCAGGATCATGCGGACCTGTTCCGCGCTGGCCTTGTAGAGCAGCGACAGGATCATCGCGTTGATGCCCACCGACTTGCCCGAACCGGTCGTGCCGGCCACCAGCAGGTGAGGCATCTTGGCGAGATCGGCGCACACCGGCTTGCCGCCGATATCCTTGCCGAGCCCCATGGTGAGCGCCGAAGGCGCATCGGCATAAACCGCCGAGCCGAGGATTTCCGACAGGCGCACGGTCTGGCGGCGCTGGTTCGGCAGTTCGAGCGCCATACAGTTCTTGCCCGGAATCGTCTCCACCACGCGGATCGACACGAGCGACAGCGAGCGCGCGAGATCCTTGGCCAGATTGACGATCTGGCTGCCCTTCACGCCGGTCGCGGGCTCGATTTCGTAGCGCGTCACCACCGGCCCCGGATAGGCGGCGACCACGGCCACATCGACGCCAAAGTCCTTGAGCTTTTTCTCGATCAGACGCGAGGTGAATTCGAGCGTGTCGTCCGAGATGGTTTCCTGCGCGGCGGGCGCGGGGTCGAGCAGCGAAATCGCCGGCAAGGTGGAGTCGCCCGGCAGGTCGGTGAAGAGCGGCACCTGGCGCTCTTTCTCCACGCGCTCCGAGCGCTGCGGCGTGACCACTGGCGGCACGATCGTGACCGGTTCATGCTCTTCGATCTTGACGCGGCCGCGCTCGACCTTGCCTTCGCGCTTGACCGCGGCGGCTTCGCCGAGCTTGCGGTCGCTGCGTTCCTCGCGGCGCAGACGCGCCATCGTCACGGCATTGATGATCGATTCGCCGACCTTCTCGGATACCGAAAGCCACGAAAAGCGGAAATACAGCGACAGTCCGATGCCCAGCGCCACCAGCAGCGCCAGCGTGCCGCCCGTGAACCCGAGCGCATGCGAGACGCCGCGCGCCACGGCCTCCCCCACCACGCCGCCCGGCGCGCGCGGCAGTTGCACCTTTAGCGACCACATGCGCAACGCTTCGATGCCGTCGCAAGCCAGCAGCACCAGCACGAAGGCGAAGCCCTCGGCGATCCAGCTATGGTCGCGCGGCTTGTCTTCGTCCTCGTCGGCGAGCGCCTCGTGGCGCGTGATGCGGCGGTAGTTCTTCGAAATATGGCGCGCCAGGATCACGACCCACCAATAGGCCGACAGCCCGAACAGCAGCAACAGGATGTCCGACGTCCAGGCGCCCACGCGCCCGGCCCAGTTCGAGATATGGTCGACCTGGGCGGCATGGGTCCAGCTCGGATCGCGGCGGCTGTAGCTGATGAGCGCCATCAGCAGGAACACGCCCAGCGCGACCTGCAGGATCCAGCGGATTTCGGTGAAAAGACGCGACATGCGGTGAGGCAATGCCTGCGCCGGCGCGGAATAGGGAGCTTTGGCCATTGAATCCCGGTGACTCTTGATGCTTGCGCGGCGCGGGCGCGCTGCCGGAGGCCCCGGCAGACGGGCGCGGCGGCCGTCCGATCCGGCCTATTGTAAACGCGTTGTTTAGGCCCCGGCGCCCCCACGCTGTAAATGACGGTAACTGACAACGGCGCGGGCGGGCACCTTACCGTGCGGCGGGAGCGCCCGCACGGCTATCGGCACGCAACCGGCACACTATCGTCGCGATGAGAAACCCTCATGACGCATCGGTCTGCCACGGCCTTTATAATTACGGGCTGATACCCAACTACCTGCATGAGCGCCGCCGCAGCATCGCGCGGCTCATGCGAACCCCGGCAGCCGCGCCCGCTTTCCCGCCGCGCAGCGCCTTCTACGGAATTCGACCATGCCCGCAACCAAACACGCCAAAGTCCTGATTCTCGGTTCCGGCCCCGCCGGCTACACGGCAGCCGTTTATGCGGCGCGCGCGAACCTGTCGCCGCTGCTCGTCACGGGTCTGGCCCAGGGCGGCCAGCTGATGACCACGACCGACGTGGAAAACTGGCCCGCCGACCCGAACGGCGTGCAGGGTCCGGAACTGATGCAGCGCTTCCTGGAGCACGCAGAGCGCTTCAACACGGAAATCGTGTTCGATCACATCCACACGGCCAAGCTCGATGAAAAGCCCATCCGCCTGATCGGCGATTCGGCCGAATACACCTGCGACTCGCTGATCATCGCGACCGGCGCATCGGCGCAATACCTGGGCCTCCCCAGCGAAGAGCTGTTCATGGGCCGCGGCGTGTCGGCCTGCGCGACCTGCGACGGTTTCTTCTACCGCAACCAGCACGTCGCCGTGATCGGCGGCGGCAATACGGCGGTCGAAGAAGCGCTCTACCTGGCTGGCATCGCCAAGAAGGTCACGGTGATCCACCGCCGCGACAAGTTCCGCGCCGAGCCGATCCTGATCGACCGCCTGCTGGCGAAGGAAAAGGAAGGCGTGGTCGAGATCAAGTGGGACCACGTCCTCGACGAAGTGAAGGGCAACGAAGGCGGCGTGAACGGCCTGCGCATCAAGAACACCAAGACCGGCGAAACCACCGATCTCGACCTGCAAGGCGTGTTCGTGGCGATCGGCCACAAGCCGAACACCGACATCTTCGAAGGCCAGCTGGAGATGAAGAACGGCTACATCATCACCAACGGCGGCCTGAACGGTAACGCCACCGGCACCAGCGTTGCCGGCGTGTTCGCGGCGGGTGACGTGCAGGATCACGTCTATCGTCAGGCGATCACCAGCGCCGGCACGGGCTGCATGGCCGCGCTCGACGCGCAGCGCTACCTGGAAAGCGTGGACGAACTCGGCCAGGCGCACGTCATGAGCGCCGAAGCGGATCGTTAAGCCGAACGCGGCCGAAGCCAGCCGGTTTGCGTCAAGCCGGTAAAATAGCGCCCTGAAGTCTGGCGGCGCATTGCAGGAAGGGTCGCGGCCAGCCAGCCGGCGGCCCTTTTTCATTGGCTTCGTCGCCAGACGCCGCCGCTTCAAAATCGACTTAACCCGCGCCTCCCGTTTCTTTCGTCATGCCCAAGAACGTCCCCCATCCGGGCGAGCCCAAGCGCCCTGCCAGCCCGCGCCCCGCCGCGGCTCCCGCCGCAGCGCCTGCGCCCGCACTGGAAGCCGGCAAGGTGGCCAGCGGCTTCTCCGGCCTCGGCAGCCTGCGCGACGCGCTCAAGACCCAGACGCGCCAACGCGAGCGCGAACGCGTCGTCGCTCAGGCGGCGCGCGTCGAAGCCGCCGCCGACAGCGATCTGTTCCGCCGTGAGATCGGCTCGGTCGCGCCGCTCGTGGCCCCGCCGCGCGCCCAGCCGCGCCGTGCGGCGCCCGTGCCGCTGCCGTTGCAGACGCGTCTGGACGAACAGGCCGTCCTTCACGAAGCGATCTCCGACGAATTCGATCCCGAAGCCCTGCTCGATACCGACGATTCGCTCTACTACCACCGCCCCGGCATCAGCGAGGAAGTCGTCAAAAAGCTGCGGCGCGGCACGTGGATCGTGCAGGCTCAACTCGATTTGCACGGCATGCGCCGCGAAGAAGCGCGCGAGTCGCTGCAGACGTTCATTCGCGAAGCCGGCAAGCGCGGCCTGCGCTGCGTGCGCGTGATTCACGGCAAGGGACTCGGCTCGGTGGGCAAGGAGCCCGTGCTCAAGGGCAAAGTGCGCGCGTGGCTCGTGCAGAAGGAAGAAGTGATTGCGTTCTGCCAGGCGCGCCCGCATGACGGCGGCGCGGGCGCGGTGCTCGTGCTGCTGCAGCCGCTGCATGGCCATGGGCACGGCCAGCACGGTCATCTTTGATCTGATCACTCGCGGCGCCCAACAAAAAACCCGTTCCTGCTTGCGCAGCGAACGGGTTTTTCTTTTACAGCGAAGCGCAGACGTTACGCGATGCGCTCTTCCGTCTTCGGATCGAACAGCACGGCCTTCGACACGTCGAACAGCAGTTCCATGCTGTTGAGCGGCTGCGGATTCGCGCCCGGGTGCACGCGGCTCACCACGCGCTTGCCGTTGACCTGCGCGAACACCAGCGTGTCCGGACCGGTCGGCTCGATCACATCGACCTTGACCGTGTGACGTTGCAGTTCGTGGCCGTGACCGTCGTGCGAGCTGCGCGCGTCGGTGATGCGTTCCGGGCGCAGGCCCAGCACCACTTCCTGGCCGATATGGCCGCGCACCTTATTCGCCTCGAACGGCAGATTCAGCACGTTGCGCGCCACGCCCGTGTCCAGCTCGATACCCACGCCCGAGCCCTGCTCCACCAGCCGACCGTTGATGAAGTTCATCGGCGGCGCGCCGATAAAGCCCGCCACGAACAGGTTCGACGGCGAATCGTAGATGTCCTGCGGCGCGCCGAACTGCTGCACGATGCCGTCCTTCATCACCGCGATGCGGTCGCCCAGCGTCATGGCTTCGATCTGGTCGTGCGTCACGTAGACGATGGTCTTGCCCACGCGCTGATGCAGCAGCTTGATTTCCGAGCGCATCTCGATACGCAGCTTGGCGTCGAGGTTCGACAGCGGCTCGTCGAACAGGAACATGATCGGGTCGCGTGCAAGCGCGCGGCCCATCGCAACGCGCTGGCGCTGGCCGCCCGAGAGCTGGCCCGGCTTGCGGTCGAGCAGATGCTGGATCTGCAGCATGCTGGAGACGCGGTCGACGATCTGCGTCTGCTCGGCCTTCGGCACCTTGCGGATGTTCAGGCCGAACGAGATGTTCTCGCGCACCGTCATCGACGGATAGAGCGCGTACGACTGGAACACCATCGCAATGTCGCGATCCTTCGGCGAGAGGTTGTTCACCACCTTGCCGTCCATCATGATCTCGCCCTTGGTCACGGTTTCGAGACCCGCGATCATGTTGAGCAGCGTCGATTTCCCGCAGCCCGAGCCGCCGACCAGAATCAGGAACTGGCCGTCTTCGATGTCGATGTTCACGCCCTTGAGGACGGGGACGCCGTTCGGGTAGGTCTTGTAGACGTCGCGAATGGAAAGGCTTGCCATGCTATGAATCCTTTTAATCGATTAGAGCTTCTTAGCCCTTCACCGCGCCCGCCGTGAGACCGCGCACGAAGTAGCGGCCGGCGATCACGTAGACGAGCAACGTGGGCAGCGCGGCGATGATCGCGCCGGCCATGTCGACGTTGTATTCCTTCACGCCCGTGGACGTGTTCACGAGATTGTTCAGCGCCACCGTGATCGGCATCGAATCGACGCCCGAGAACACGATACCGAACAGGAAGTCATTCCAGATCTGTGTGAATTGCCAGATCAGGCACACCATGAAGATGGGCAGCGAGATCGGCAGCATGATCTTCGTGAAGATCATGAAGAAACCGGCGCCGTCGATGCGCGCGGCCTTCACGAGTTCAGCGGGCACGCTCACGTAGAAGTTGCGGAAGAACATCGTCGTGAACGCGATACCGTAGACCACGTGCACCAGCACCAGGCCGCCAATCGTGTTCGAGAGGCCAAAGAAGCCTTCGAGACGCGCCATCGGCAACAGGATGGCCTGGAACGGGATGAAGCAGCCCACCAGCAGCATCGTGAAGAGCGCATCCGCGCCACGGAAGCGCCAGTGCGTGAGCACGTAGCCGTTGAACGCGCCGATGATCGACGAGATCAGCACGGCCGGAATCACCATCTTCACCGAGTTCATGAAGAACGGCTGCATGCCGTCACAGCGCACGCCGGTACAGGCTTTGCTCCACGCCTTCACCCACGGCGCGAAACTGGGGTGCGCGGGCAGCGTGAGCATGTTGCCCGTGTGAAGTTCGTCGAGCGTCTTGAACGACGTCGAGAGCATCACGTAAAGCGGGAACAGGAAGTACAAGGCGAACAGGATCAGCACCGCGTAGATGAATACGCGGCTCACCTTCATCTTAGGCTGCATTGCGCGTGCTCCTCGATTCCAGGTACATGAGCGGCACGAGCACGGCCACCACCGTCGCGAGCATCATCATCGACGAAGCTGCGCCGACGCCGAGCTGCCCGCGGTTGAACGAAAACGTGTACATGAAGATGGCCGGCAGCGACGACGACGTGCCCGGGCCGCCCGCGGTGAGCGCGACAACCAGGTCGAACGTCTTGATCGTGATGTGGCACAGGATCAGCAGCACCGAGAAAAACACCGGACGCATGCTCGGAATCACGATCTTGCG
>NZ_DASZJJ010000345.1:0-9786 GCF_035948235.1 Paraburkholderia sp.
GGTCTTCGCGTCGACGCCGGAAAAGCGCGCGGTCTGATACGTGACGAGCGACGTGAAACCGATCTTGAACACGTTGTCGTTCATCGCGCCCAGAAACTGCGTCCAGAAGAACGGCGCGAAACGCCGCTGGCGCAGCAGCGCGAACTGCGAGCCGTGGCCGCTCTCTTCAACGGGCGCCACCTGTGCTGCGGGCATCGGTCTATCGTTCATCGATTTATATTTATGCGGTCGGAATCAGTCGGCAGACGTGAAAAAGCGCGCCTGAAGCGCGCTTTTCATACGGGTTCTTCAGGGCAAAGTGAAAACCGGTTAGCCCTTGTTCCGGCAATTACGTCGCCGAATGACGCTCTTCTTCGGGCCAGTCGCGGATATAAGCCTTGAGCAGCTTGTTTTCGAAGCCCTGCGCTTCGACCACCGCCTTCGCCACGTCATAGAACGAGATCACGCCCATCAGCGAGCGGCTTTCCATCACGGGCAGATAGCGCACGTGATGTTCGAGCATCATGCGGCGCACTTCGTCGACTTCGGTTTCCGGCGTGCAGGTGATGGGATGGTCGTCCATGACCTTGCGGATCGTCGTGGTGCCCACGCTGCCGCCATTGGTGCGCAGCGTGAGAATGATCTCGCGGAACGAGAGCATGCCGACCAGATCGCCGTACTCCATGACGACGAGCGAGCCGATGTCGTGCTCGGCCATGGTGTTGACTGCGTCGTGCAGCGCCGTGTCCGGCGTGACGGTGTAGAGCGTATTGCCCTTGACCTTGAGAATATCGCTCACACGCATGATGTGTCTCCAGGAAATGCCGGTCTAATGGGGGAGATGCTGAAAAGATACCTACCTGTTTCGATCCTAGCGGAAAGACCGTCAAAAGAAAAGCCGCGGGAAAGCGGGCCGAAAGAAGCACCCCGGCCCTGAAAACGCCTGCTGGCGCGGCTTGAAGCGCATGGCCACGCGCTTTTGTGCGATGCCGCATCGGCCATTCGGGTTATACCGGACGGCCAGGTGTCGATCCGTGCCGCGCCCCTTCCCGCAAGGGTTTCGGGGCGTTGCCCGAGGCTTTGGCGACACCGAAGGCGCATTGCCGACCGCGTGGCCGGTGATACGATGCCAGCACCTTTCACCCGTCGCCGGTTCGCGCCGGCTGTGCTGCCAGAATGTCCGATCCCCGTTTCGACACGCTCGCGCTGCATGCCGGCGCCGCGCCCGACCCCGTTACCGGCGCGCGCGCGACGCCGATCTATCAAACCACGTCGTTTTCGTTCCGCGACACCGACCACGCCGCTTCGCTCTTCAATATGGAGCGCGCGGGCCACGTCTACTCGCGCATCTCGAACCCCACAGTGGCGGTGTTCGAGGAGCGCGTCGCGGCGCTGGAAGGCGGCGCGGGCGCGATCGGCACCGCGAGCGGCCAGGCCGCGCTGCATCTGGCCATCGCCACGCTGATGGGCGCGGGCGCGCATATTGTTGCGTCGGCGGCGCTCTATGGCGGCTCGCACAATTTGCTCGACTACACGCTGCGCCGCTTCGGCATTGAGACGACCTTCGTGAAGCCCGGCGACCTCGATGCCTGGCGCGCGGCGCTGCGCCCCAATACGCGCCTGCTGTTTGGCGAAACGCTCGGCAACCCGGGGCTCGACGTGCTGGACATCGCCGCCGTCGCGCAGATCGCGCATGAGCATCGCGTGCCACTGCTCGTCGATTCGACGTTCACGACGCCTTACCTGCTGCGCCCGTTCGAGCACGGCGCGGATTTCGTCTATCACTCGGCTACCAAGTTTCTGGGCGGCCACGGCACGACCATCGGCGGCGTGCTGGTTGATGGCGGCACGTTCGATTTCGAAGCCTCGGGGCAATTTCCGGAGTTCACGCAGCCCTACGCGGGCTTTCATGGCATGGTTTTCAGCGAGGAAAGCAGCGTGGCGCCCTTTCTGTTGCGGGCGCGCCGCGAGGGCCTGCGCGACTTCGGCGCCTGTCTGCACCCGCAGGCTGCGTGGCAACTACTCCAGGGCATCGAAACACTGCCGCTGCGTATGGAACGCCATGTGGCCAACACGCGGCGCATCGTCGAATTTCTCGCGGCGCACGACGCCATCGAAGCCGTCGGCTATCCCGAACTCGAAAGCCATCGCGACTACGCACTCGCGAAACGCCTGCTACCGCGCGGCGCAGGCGCCGTGTTCAGCTTCGACCTCAAGGGCGGCCGTGAAGCGGGCAAACGCTTTATCGAAGCGCTCTCGCTCTTCTCGCACCTCGCCAACGTGGGCGATGCGCGCTCGCTCGTGATCCATCCCGCCTCCACCACGCATTTCCGCATGGACGAAGCGGCGCTCAAGGCGGCGGGCATCGGCGCGGGCACGATCCGGCTGTCGATAGGCCTGGAGGACCCCGACGACCTGATCGACGATCTCAAGCGCGCGCTCAAGGCTTCGCAGAAAAGCGATAGCGGCTCCAAAAACGCTACGGGCAAGGAGACGAAATGATCGTCGACGTCGCAGGCAAAAGCGTTTACGCCTACACGGGCGGGCGGGCATTCGATCCGTCGCGGCCCGTGATTGTGTTCGTCCACGGCGCGCAGCACGACCATAGTGTGTGGGGATTGCAGTCACGCTATTTCGCGCATCACGGCTTTAGCGTGCTGGCCGTCGATCTGCCCGGCCATATGCGCAGCGCCGGGCCGGCGCTCACCAGCATCGGTACGCTCGCCGACTGGCTCGACGCGCTGCTCGCGGCACTACAGGTGGAGAAAGCCTTCGTCGCGGGGCATAGCATGGGCTCGCTCGTCGCGCTGGAGTTTGCGGCGCGCCATGCGCAACGCGCCAGCGCCATCGCGCTGCTCGCCACTGCGTTTCCCATGGCGGTTGCGCCCGCGCTGCTCGAAGCCGCCCGCGAGCGCGAACCGGAAGCCATCGCCCTCGTAAATGCCTGGTCGCACTCGACACTCGCGGCCAAACCGTCGAGTCCAGGTCCCGGCTTCTGGCTGCGCGGCATGAACCAGCGGCTGATGGAGCGCGTCGCGGCGCGAGGCGAGCCACAGCTCTTTCACACCGATTTCGCGGCCTGCAACGCCTATGGTGACGGCCTCACGAGCGCGGCAAAAGTGTCCTGCCCGGTGCGCCTGATCGTCGGCAAACGCGATGTCATGACGCCGCCGCGAGCGAGCGCTGAAATCGCCCGGGCGTTGAAGGATGCGGGCGTGCGCGTCGATACGGTGACGCTCGACGCGGGCCACGCGCTGATGACCGAACAGCCCGACGCCACGCTCGATGCGCTCCATGATTTTGTTGTGCGTGGACCGCGTGTGGGCAACGGCTGAGCGGATAGACCCGGTTGACCGGGTCTGAAAATGCCTCGGGAACGATGACGTCACGCACGCCGATCCCGAGGCTTTCCCGGCTTGCACGGTCGTTCGATTCGCAAGAGAATGACCGACAGGCGCAGCCTTTGAGCGCCCGTCCGAGTCCCCCACGCGCAAGGAGGAGACATGACACACGCCACCCATACCGAACATCAGCACTTCGCAAATTTCGCGGAGTTTTACCCGTTCTATCTAAGCGAACACAGCAACCTCATGTCGCGGCGGCTGCATTTCATCGGCTCGCTGGGCGTGATCGGCTGCGTGGCCATGGCGATAGCCACAGGCATGTGGCTATGGCTGCCCGCTGCCGTGATCTGCGGCTACGGCTTCGCGTGGATCGGTCATTTCATGTTCGAGAAGAATCGCCCCGCCACCTTCCGCCATCCGGTCTACAGCCTGATGGGCGACTGGGTCATGTTCTCGGATATCTGTCGCGGCAAGATTTCGCTCTGACAACGTCGCGTGGCAGCCCGCGCGCCCAGCCGGCAAGCTTTATGCCGCCGGGTGCGGCAGCGCGGGCGACTGGCCGTTCGCCTCGGCCATGCGCGCCAGTTCGCGACGCGCCGCCAGCAATGAGGCCAGCGAAACCGACAACTTGTCGTTCTCGAGCGCGGTCAGCAGCATTCCGGCATCGATATCGCTGGACTTCAATTGATACGCCAGTTCCTTGCGATCGATGACGAAGCGCGCGTAGATGCGCTCAACGGAAATGCGCGCCGGATTGCCGATCAGCACGTAATGGGGCTTCACGCCGTCCTTTTCCAGTTGCGCGATCAGTTCGTCCTCTTCAAGCGTGTTCACGAGCCGCCTGACGGTGGCCAGATCGCGCCGCAATAGCTGCGCGATCTGCTCGGCGGTGAGGCCAGGTCTGCCCGCGTCGCGCGTTTCGGCGAGACCGCCCAGCAGTTCCAGTGCGTCCAGCAGGTCGCTGCCCGGAAAACGCGGCCGGTTGAAGCGTCCGGTACGGATCTCCGGCAACGCCGACGTAATCATCGCGCCCACCAGCGTGATGAACCAGCTCAGATACATCCAGAGCAGGAACATCGGTGCCGCCGCGAAAGCGCCATAAACCGCCGTGTAAGTGGGAATGCGCCGCACGTAGTAGCCGAAGCCGCGCTTGGCCAGCTCAAACGCCACGGCCGAGGCGATCCCGCCGATCAGCGCGTCGCGCCACTCCACGCGGCAATTCGGCAGATAAACGTAGAGCATCGTGAAAGCCAGCGCCGTGAGCGGCAGCGACGCGCCCATCAGCATCCAGTCGAACAGCATCGACACATGCTGCTCGGTGGCCAGCGCCAGCGAGCGCGTGAACAGATACGACGAAATCGACAGACTCACGCCAATCAGAATCGGTCCGAGCGTGAGAATCGCCCAGTACACCAGCACCCGCTGCGCGAGGGGCCGCGCCTTGCGCACGCGCCAGATCACGTTGAAGGCCGACTCGACCGTCATCATCGTCATGACGGACGTGACGAACAGCACGATCATGCCCATCGTCGTGAGGCCCTTGGCCTTCGACGCGAACTGATTGAGGTAGAGAAAGATCTGGCTGTTGATCTGTGCCGGCATCAGGTGATCGGCGAGAAAACCCTGCAGCGAGTTCTGGAACGACGCGAAGATGGGAAACGCAGTGAAGAGCGCGAACGCGACCGTGGCAAGCGGCACGATCGCCAGCATGGTCGTGAACGTGAGGCTGCCCGCCACCTGCGGAATGCGATCCTCGCGGCTGCGCCGCGCTGCAAAGCGCGCCAGCCGCTTCACGATATCCAGATCGATCCGTACTCTCGACAACACATCCATTGTCCAGCCTTCTCCAGACGGCGCGGCGCGCCTCTGACGCGCGTCGCGGTGGAAACCCCGTGGGCACTTCGCAAAAACCGCGCCGAACCCAGACCCTATAATATCCCGTCCACCGACGAGGTCCGATGAAACCGATTCTTGTGCTCTATTACAGCCGCCATGGCGCCACCCGCGAACTCGCACGCGCCATCGCCCAGGGCATCGACAGCGTGGCGGGCGCCGAAGCGCGCATCCGCACGGTACCACCCGTATCGACGGTCTGCGAGGCCACCGCGCCCGACATTCCCGACGACGGCCCGCCCTACGCGGAGCTGCGCGACCTGGAGGAATGCGCGGGTCTCGCGCTCGGCTCGCCGACGCGCTTCGGCAATATGGCCGCGCCGCTCAAATATTTTCTCGACGGCACCACGCCGCAGTGGCTCGCGGGCGCGCTCGCGGGCAAGCCCGGCTGCGTGTTCACCTCCACCGGCAGCCTGCATGGCGGCCAGGAAAGCACGCTGCTGTCGATGATGCTGCCGCTTTTGCATCACGGCATGCTGCTCGTGGGCATTCCGTACACCGAAAGCGCGCTCTCCTCGACGGACGGCGGCGGCACGCCTTACGGTGCGTCGCATCATGCGCGTTCGGACGGACGCGGCCATGGCTTGAGCGCCGATGAAAAAGCGCTTGCCGTCGCGCTGGGCGTGCGGCTCGCACGCGCCTCGCTGGCGCTCGCTCAAAGCGAACCGCGAGGCGAACGGCCATGAGCGACGGGCCGCCCGACGTGAGCAAGATCAGCAAAATCAGCGATAACGTCAGCGGCGGCCACGACGCGCAGCCGCGCACTTTACCGTCATCGCAAAACCCGCGGCGCGAACGTGCGCTCACCTCCACATCAACCGCGCCAGTCACCGGGCGCCGCTACGCTGCGCTGGGCGCTTTCGTCGTGCTGGCCGCGCTCACTGCGCTGTGCCTCGCCTGGGAATGGCGCATCGCGCCGCTGCGTCCCGGCGGCAGCGCGCTGGTGCTCAAGGCGCTGCCGCTCGCGGCCGCCCTGCCCGGCGTGTTCCGGCGTCGGCTCTACACGTTCCAATGGGCGTCGATGCTGGTGCTGCTCTACTTCGCCGAAGGCATCGTGCGCGGTATGACCGATCCCCCGCCCGGCGACACACTCGGCTGGATCGAAGTCGGGCTATCGCTCGTCTTCTTCGGCTGCGCGCTCGCCTATGTCGCGCCGTTCAAACGCGCCGCGCGGCGCGCGAAACGCGACGCCGCGTAAAGCTGCACGGTCAGTGGAAAGCCGGCGCCAGGTCCACGCCAGGGGTGTCAAACTAGGTTTTTCGCCGAACGTTTTGCCAATCCTTTCGCCAACCGTTTAATTGCCGGGACAGCAGCCGCATTCCTTATGCCACGCCGCAGCGTTCGCGCCGCCGACACCCCACCGAAGCCATGACCCAATCCGCCCGCCAAGCCTTTCTCGACGCCTGCGCCGCCGCCATCGGCGCGCAGCATGTGCTGACCGACGCCCACGACACCGCGCCCTATGTCGCCGACTGGCGCAAGCGCTATCAGGGCGCGACCTGCGCCGTGCTCTGCCCGGCCAGCGCCGAAGAAACCGCCGCTATCGTCAAGCTGGCGCACGCGCATCGCGTTGCGCTCGTGCCGCAGGGCGGCAACACCGGTCTCGCGGGCGGCGCGACGCCCGACACGAGCGGTGAGCAAGCGGTGCTGAGCCTGCGCCGCCTGAACCGTGTGCGCGAGATCGATGCCCACAACAACACGATCACCGTCGAAGCAGGCGTGATCCTCGCCGAGGTGCAGGCGCGCGCCGCCGACGCCGGCCGACTGTTCCCGCTTTCGCTCGCCGCAGAAGGGAGTTGCACCATCGGCGGCAATCTGTCGACCAACGCGGGCGGCACGGGCGTGCTGCGCTATGGCAACACGCGCGAGCTGTGCCTTGGCCTTGAAGTCGTGACGCCGCAGGGCGAACTGTGGGACGGCCTGCGCGGGCTGCGCAAGGACAACACCGGCTACGATCTGCGCGATCTGTTTATCGGCGCGGAAGGCACGCTCGGCGTCATCACCGCCGCCGTCATGAAGCTGCATCCGCAACCTGCGGCCAGCGTCACGGCGCTTGCGGCGCTCGGCTCGGCGCACGCGGCGCTTGATTTCCTCGCGCTCGCGCAGCGCTACGCAGGGCCTCTGCTCACCGGTTTCGAACTGATGTCGGACTTCTGCATGCAACTCGTGGGACGTCATTTCCCGCAACTGCGCTATCCGTTCGCCGAACATCACGCCCAGGTCGTGCTGCTCGAACTGTCCGACAACGAAAGCGAAGCGCACGGCCGCGCGCTGTTCGAGCGCCTCATGGAGGCGGCGCTCGAACAGGGTCTGGTGGAAGACGCGGTGGTGGCGGAGAGCCTCGCGCAGTCGCAGGCGTTCTGGAATATCCGCGAGCACATTCCGCTCGCGCAGGCGCAGGAAGGATTGAACGTGAAGCACGATATCGGCGTGCCGATTTCGCGCATCGGCCATTTCATCGAAGAAACCGGCGCGGAGATTGCGCGTGCGGTACCGGGCGCGCGCATGGTGACGTTCGGCCATCTGGGCGACGGCAATCTGCATTACAACGTACAGGCGCCCGAAGGCGGCGACCCGAAGCAGTTTCTCGCCGAAAACGAGAAACTGCTCAACCGCATCGTCTATGACAGCGTCGCGCGTCATCGCGGCACGATCAGCGCAGAGCACGGCCTCGGCCAGTTGAAGGTCGAGGAAAACGCGCACTACAAGAGCGAAGTGGAGCTGGGCATGATGCGCGCCATCAAGGCGGCGCTCGATCCGCTCAATCTGATGAATCCGGGTAAGGTCATTCGATAATCCGCGAGGAGGCAACGTCGTGAAAATCCGCGTGCTGTCCGATCTGCATCTGGAGCAGGACGAACCCGAGCTGATTCCGCACGCCGAGGCGGATCTCGTCGTGCTCGCGGGCGACATCCACAATCACGGCCTTGGGCTGCGCTGGGCCGCCGAAACCTTCGATCCGCAGGTGCCCGTGATCTATGTGCCGGGCAATCACGAGTATTACGACGGCGAACTCGGCGCGCTGGAGGCGGCGATGGGCGATGCCGCTTCCTCGCTCGACAACGTGCACTTCCTGAACAACGCAACCTACGTCGATCCGGCGGGCCGATTCCGGGTGCTCGGCACAACGCTATGGGCCGACTTCGCGCTCTTCGGCGCCGACGACGCCGCGCGCGAAGCCGCAATCACGGCGGCGCTGCGCGTGATGCTCGACCTCAAGGGCTTGATTCAGGTTTCGTGGCCCGCGAGCCCCGCAGCCGGCGCGCGCGATTTCACACCGGCGGATTCGCTGGCGCTGCACGCGCGTTCGCGCGCATGGCTGGCAGAGGAACTGGCGAAGCCCTTCGCGGGCAAAACGATCGTGGTGACGCACCACGCGCCGCATCGGCTAAGCCTGGCGGCGCGCTATGCGAACGATCCGGTATCGGCGGGATTCGTGAGCGACCTGGGCGCGCTAGTGGGCGCGCCCGCGGCGCTCTGGATTCATGGCCACACGCATACCTGCTTCGATTACACGGTGAACGGCACGCGCGTGGTGTGCAATCCGCGCGGCTATCGCGACCGGCGCAGCGGTCTGCCGGAGAATCCGGCGTTTGCGTGGGACAAAGTCGTAGAGATCTGAGCGGTGCAGCGGCTGGCGCGCACCCGCCCGTCAAACAGAAGAACGCTTAGCGCAGGCCGCGCGAAGTATCGACCGGCCGCTGCACGCGCAGCGTGACGGGCTGAAGCTGTGCGCGGCGCATGCGCAGGAGGTCGCGCGATGCGGCGATGCCGATCAGGCCCATCATCACGGCGATGCCGATCATCAGATGCGTATCCATGGAAATCCTCGGGTTCTGGCGAATTGACGTTTCAGTGGCGCTACCTTATCAATCCGCCGCCCGCTTGTGCGTAAGGAAGTGTTGCCAGAAGGCGAAGCTGTAACAGCCTGTCACAGCACGCCCCACGACCGCCTTTCCCGAGGACGCTAACGCCTGCATCACGTCCGCGCGAAGCGGCGCAACTCGGTCTGGTCCTTGGCGAGCGTCGCGGGCAGTGTTTCGCGCAGCATCTCGACCCATGTACGGATCTTCGCGTCCAGATACTGGCGCGACGGATACATCGCGAACACGGTCATTTCCTGCGAGCGGTACTCGGGCAGGATCCACACGAGTTCGCCGCTGCGCAGTCCGCTGATCGCCGAATAGATCGGCAGCAGCCCCACGCCCATGCCTTCTCGCACCCCTACCGCCATCGCTTCGGCCACGTTCACCTGGAAAGTCGCCGGCCCGAGGTCGATGGTCTCCAGGCCCGACGGCCCCGTGAACTGCCATTGCGACGCCGGAAACACCGGCGTCACCAGTTGCAGGCAGCGGTGATTGACGAGATCGCGCGGCGTCTGCGGCACGCCGTAGCGCTCCAGATAGGCCGGCGATGCGCAGGCGATGCTGAACGCGCTGGTCAGCCGCTGCGACACGAAGCCCGAATCCGGCAGGTCGGTGGCCAGCACCAGCGCCACGTCATAACCCTCGTCGAGCAGATCCGGCATGCGCTGCGCCAGCGTCAATTCGACGTGGACATCGGGATAGAG
>NZ_DASZJJ010000346.1:0-4752 GCF_035948235.1 Paraburkholderia sp.
ACGCTGTATCAGAACTCGACGACGGCGAATTCGGCCTTGCCCACATCGCACAACGGGCAGCGCCAGTCTTCCGGAATGTCCGCGAAGCGCGTGCCTGCCGCGATGCCTTCGTCGGGCAACCCTTCTTCTTCGTTATAGATCCAGCCGCAGATCAGACAAACCCAGCTCTTGTACTCAATAACTTCGCTCACAACACACCTTTGTTCATTGCCATTCGCGGCGCGGGGCCGCGGAAAAATCCCTTCATATGGCCCCGATTGGCCGGGGCGAGGGCGACCCGGGATGTTACCGGAAAATGATGGAGGCACCTTTCGCGGGGCGTTTTGGTCCACGTTGTAGCAACGATCTACGCTTGCATGCGAAGGGGACGTTTACAGACCCAGGGCAAAGCGTGCGTACAGGCATTTCTGCTAGTATCGATCGGCGATTGATTGATTTTTTTTGGGGATGGATTCGTGAATCAGCCGGCACAAGCAGGCGTCCAGGGTCTCAACGAGCTTTACCACATGGTCGCTCATGGGCAGAACAACGCTTTAGCGGTAAAGCGTTACGAGCGTGAGGCGCGTACGCTGCTAGCGAGAGATGGAATGGCTCCGGCCTTTGCCTGGCTGGCGATTGGCGCTGCCACGTTTCTCCAGGGAAAGCACAGCGAAAGCGTCGAAGCGCTGAGCAATGCCGTGAAGCTCGCGCCGCAAGACGAGCCGGTTCTTGGCAACGCCTGTTCCATTTTCAGTATTGCTGGTGAGACGGAACTCGCTGTCGATGCGGCGCATCGGCTCCTCGGAATTGTCGTGACGAGAGATGGCAAGCTCGGTGCACTTAGGGCTTTGGAAAAGGCGCTTCGTTTTGAGGAAGTGCTCGAAATGGGGGAGAAGGTCAATTTACAGTTTAGTGACGCCTATCGAGAATCTGCGGCGAGCCTGCTCAGTATTGCCAACGCCCACGGCGCGACCCCTGATTTGAGAGCGAAGCTTATCGATGCTGCCGCTGAAGCGGTACGTTCCCGAGGTTGCATCGTGAGGCAATCGACGCTTGTCCAGGTCGACGACCAGTTGCGGTACGAACTTTTCATTGATGAAACAGCGCGCCGATGCGCAGAGATGAATTTCGCAATCGCACAAGCGCTGTATGAGAAGTTTGACGATCCGGTACCTGAGTTCGTTACGTTTTCCTGCCGGCCGCTCAGCTCGTTCCAGTTCAATGGCGACATCATCGAGGTACACCGGTGAGCATTTCCGTTCAGGATTTACTGTCTCTCGCGCATGCGCTAGGCAATGGCGCTGGGGAGTCTGAGTGGCGCTCAGGCGCCTCGCGCGCGTATTACGCGGCCTATCATAGAGCGCTCGAAGTGGCCGATGCGTGCTTACCCACGAATCTGTTCGCGGCAGGTGAGCACGAGCGGTTGACTGAGCGTTTCAAGCAACACTCGATGAAGGGGAAGCAGATAGCCTATGTGCTGATCGACTTGAAAAAGACGCGCACTACGGCAGACTACAAGCTTACGGCGGCGTTTCAACAAGCTGATGCCACAGATTTCATTCCGAAGTGTGAGGTCTTTCTCGAAAAAGTTGACGAGTTCCATTCGCAGATTTCCGGCACGCAAGCAACGGGGTTGTAATCCCGGCTTAATGTCCAGATGAAAGTGGCCGCAAAATGCGGCCACTTTCATTTATGGAGCATCGGATGGCCTGAGTGTTTGCACGACACGACGCGCAGTGACACGAAAACTTTCCCGCTTTCGCGGGGTACATACCGAATGCCAGCCGCGCGCCGTTGCGTCATCGCGGCGGTGTATGCTTGGCCGCGAGCGCATCGGCAACACATCAGCAAACCTCTGTAACGCAGGATTCATCCATCACAGGAGCGAGCAATGATGAAAAAAAACTGGCTGGCCGGTATGACCTTCGCGGCGTGCCTTGTGGCCAACGGCTTCGCGAGCAGCGTCGCGCATGCTGAGGGCGTGTACTTCGTTGAACCGAAGGACGGCGCGACCGTGAGCAATCCGGTGCATGTGAAATTCGGCGTCGACGGCATGACGGTCGCACCCGCTGGCACCGTCACGCCTGACACGGGCCACCATCATCTGCTGATCGACGGCCAGCCGCTGCCGCAAGGCCAGGTTGTGCCCGCCAACGACAAATCGATTCACTACGGCAAGGGCCAGACCGAAGCCGATATCACCCTGCCGCCCGGAGATCACACGCTCACGGCGCAGTTCGCCAACGGCGCGCACCAGTCCTATGGCCCCGCGTGGAGCCAGACCATCACGGTGCATGTGAAGTAACGCACGACGCAACTCACACGCGGCCCGGCTCCGGCGCGAGCTGGGCCGGGTAACTTCAGGGCCCGGCCTTCGCGGCCCGACCTGCGCGGCCCGACCTGCGCGGCCCGACCTCCGCGGCCCGGTACAATACGCGCTTGCTCTCCAACGCAGGCCACGGTTTCCATCCATGTCGCTTTATTCCATCTCCGGCGCGCAACTCGCGTTCGGCCACGTCGCGCTGCTCGATCACGCGGACTTTTCGCTCGAAGCTGGCGAGCGCGTAGGCTTGATCGGCCGTAACGGCGCGGGCAAGTCGTCGCTGCTCACGATCGTCGCCGATCTCGCCAAACCCGACGACGGCCTCGTTACGCGCCAGCAGGACCTCACGACCGTCTACGTGCCGCAGGAGCCGGATTTCGACACCGACGCCACCGTGTTCGACACGGTCGCCTCCGGTCTCGCGCAGGTGCGCGCGCTGTTCGACGAGTACGACACGGTTGCGCACAAACTCGCGGAAACGCCCGAAGGCGCCGAACACGACGCGCTGCTCGCGCGCATGAACACGCTGCAATCGTCGCTCGATCATGCCGACGGCTGGAACTGGCGCACGCGCGTCGCCACCACGCTCGCGCAGATCGGTCTGGAAGGCGAGGCGCGCGTGGGCGCGCTCTCGGGCGGCATGCAAAAGCGCGTGGCGCTGGCGCGCGCGCTCGTGCTGCAGCCCGACGTGCTGCTGCTGGACGAGCCGACCAACCACCTCGACTTCGACGGCATCCGCTGGCTGGAAGAACTGCTGGTTTCGCAGCGTTCGAGCCTGCTGTTCATCACCCACGATCGTGCGTTCCTCGACCGCGTGGCCACGCGCATCGTCGAACTCGATCGCGGCAAGCTGCTCTCGTATCCGGGCAACTTCTCGCAGTATCAGGAACGCAAGGCGCTGCAACTGGAAGTCGAGCGCGTCGAAAACGAGAAGTTCGACAAGCTGCTCGCGCAGGAAGAAGTGTGGATCCGCAAGGGCGTGGAAGCGCGCCGCACGCGCAGCGTCGGGCGTATCGCGCGCCTCGTGCAGATGCGCAACGACCGCGCCGAGCGCCGCAACGTGCAGGGCAACGTGAAGCTCGACGTGGCGCAGGGCGAGAAGTCGGGCAAGATCGTCGCGGAACTCACGGATGTCGTGAAGCGCTACGGCGGCCGCACGATTGTGGACGGTTTCACGGGCACGGTCATGCGCGGCGACAAGATCGGCTTTGTCGGCCCGAACGGCGCGGGCAAGACCACGCTGCTCAAGCTGATTCTGGGCGATCTGAAGCCTGATGAAGGTACGGTGCGTGTGGGCACGAACCTGCAGGTCGCGTACTTCGACCAGATGCGCGCGCAGCTCGACCTCGAAAAGACCCTCGCGGATACGATTAGCCCAGGCAGCGACTGGGTCGAGATCAACGGCGCGAAGAAGCACGTCATGAGCTATCTGGGCGACTTCCTGTTCGCGCCCGAGCGCGCGCGTTCGCCTGTGAAGTCGCTCTCGGGCGGCGAGCGCAACCGTCTGCTGCTGGCGCGTCTGTTCGCGCGGCCGGCGAACGTGCTGGTGCTGGACGAGCCGACCAACGATCTCGACATCCCGACGCTCGAACTGCTCGAAGAACTGCTCGCAGATTACGACGGCACCGTGCTGCTGGTCTCGCACGATCGCGCGTTCCTCGACAACGTGGTGACGTCGGTGATCGCGTCCGAAGGCGAAGGGCGCTGGCGCGAGTATGTGGGTGGCTTCACCGACTGGCAGACACAGAGCGCGCGTTCGCAGGAAATCGCCGAGGCGCGTGCGCCGAAGGAAGCCGCACCGGCTGCTGCTGCACCGAAGGACAGCGCGACGGGGCGCAACGCGCAGCGCAGCGTGAAGCTGTCGTTCAAGGAACAGCGCGAGCTGGAAGAGCTGCCCAAGCGCATCGAGGCGCTGGAGACGGAGCAGAAAACTATCGGCGCGCAGATCGAGGATGGCTCGATCTTCGCGAAGGATGGGAAGGAAGCGACGCGCCTGACCGAGCGCTATGGCCAGATCGACGAGGAATTGCTCGTCGCGCTGGAGCGCTGGGAAGAGCTTGAGGCGAAGCGCAAGTGATGTGAGAGAAGCGGCCTGTGAGGGCCGCTTTTTTTATCTGGACGTCAACTGCAAGAGCTTGTGCACCAGATCGGGCACCCAGGTGTGTGCGGTGCTCCAGACAATGCTTGTGTCGACGGAAAAATACGCGTGCGAGATGCGATTGCGCATGCCATACATCGCTTCCCAAGGTATTTCCGGGTGCGCGGCGGCGAACGCTGGATCGCCGCGCATGATATTGCGTGCCGCTTCACCGATGATTTCGAGGTTCCGTACAACGGCGTCGACAGCCATCGGTGTTGCCTCAAAGCTTTCCTGCGAAAGCGGTGCGAGGTAAGCGCGGATGCGGTCGGCGGCGTCGAGCATATGCTGCAGGTAATCTGGCGTTCGCAGA
>NZ_DASZJJ010000347.1:0-6853 GCF_035948235.1 Paraburkholderia sp.
CCTTGCGACGATGCGCAGTTTCATTTGCTCGTCGTGCAGCGTCACACGTGCGATGCCGTCGCGCCCTTCATCGCGCGTCTCGCACAGCGCTCCGCACCATCGCGCGTGCTGAGCATGGAACGCGCCATGCCGCTCGCAATCGACTCGACTTTCTGCTCGCGCGAAGACGATCTGGCCACCGAGCTTATCGACACGCTCGCGCACTGCTCGCCCGGCACGCGTCTTTATCTGGCCGGCGATGAAGCCTTCATCTGGCGCATGCAGCGGCTCGCACGCGCGGCGGGCGTGGATCGTGGAGAAGTCTCGGCGACGGCGATCGGGGCGTTACGCACGGTGTATTGCGTGCATTGCGCGCAAGCGCACGATTACGGCGCGGATGATGAAGTCACCTGCAAGCAGTGCGGCGTGCGCCTCGCGGTGCGCGGCCATTTCTCCGAACGTCTGGGCGCGTGGCTAGGCGTCTGCGCCGACGCGGACCATGCCTACGCGGAGGTCCGCGCATGAATACGCTCGAAGTGCAGGTCAGCGCGGTGCGCATGCTCACGCCCGTAGTGCGCGAACTCACGCTGCGCGCCGTGACGGGCCGCTTGCCCGCGTTCTCGTCGGGCAGTCACATTCAACTCGTCATGCCCGCTGGCGGGCGCGAAATGCGCAACGCCTACTCGCTCGCCTGCGATCCGGCCGACCTGAGCGCCTGGCGCATCGCCGTGCGCAAAGCCGACGCCTCGCGCGGCGGCTCCGCTTTCGTGCACCGCGCCATCGAAGCGGGCATGACGCTGCGCGTCACACGCCCCGCGAATCTGTTCGCGCTGCACGCAACGGCGCGGCGGCATGTGCTGATCGCAGGCGGTATCGGCATTACGCCGTTTATCGCGCATATCGCCGAACTCGAACGCCGCGATGCCGATTTCGAACTGCACTATGCCTTGCGCGGCGGTCTCTCCGACGCCTACGCGAGCGAATTGCGCGAGAGCCTCGGCCCGCGCTTTCACGCTTATGACAGCGCCTGCGGCATTGCCGCGCGAATCGACGTGAAACGCGTGCTGGCGGCGCAGCCGCCGGGCGCCCATGTCTATGTCTGCGGCCCGCAATCGCTGATCGACGCCGTGCGCGACGCCGCCCGCACGCTTGGCTGGGCCGCACGCCGGGTGCACGCCGAAGCTTTCGCCGCACCCGCGCCTGGCACACCGTTTACTGCCGTGCTCGCGCGCAGCGGCCGCCGCGTTGAAGTCGCCGCAGACCGCAGCCTGCTCGAAGCGCTCGAAGCCGCGGGCATCGCCGTGCCCAACCTTTGCCGCGGCGGCGTCTGCGGCCAGTGCGCGACGCGCCATCTGGACGGCGCCGTCGAGCATCGCGATCACTTTCTAGCCGCCGACGAGCGCGAAACGCATCTGATGCCCTGCGTTTCGCGTGCCTGCGCCGCCACCCTTTCCCTCGACCTGTGAGCCCGAGTCCATGAGCGTCCTGATCAAGCCCGCCCAAACCTATCGCGGCGACTTCAGCTTCGCCAATAGCGCGAAGGCGATCGCGCGTTTCCCGTTTCCCTTTCCCGAGGACCGCTATCAGTACTCTGTCAACATCGAACCGGCCACGCCGCGCGAAGCGGGCTCCGTGTTCGAACATTGCTTCGACATCGACGAACACTACCGCTCCGAAGTAGCGGAACGCGCGCTCGTGCTCGAAAACGACCCGCGTCGCGCGATCCAGATGCCGCATATGCAGACGGCGTCGTGGGATGCGCTCGAACTCATCATGGAACATCTCGCCGCCGATTATCCGGAGTCCTTCACACTCGTGCGCGACGACAAGCGCTGGCACTGGACCAACCACGCGCTGGGCATCGAGCAGCGCTTCGAGTTCGGCGACGACAGCACGCTGCCCTATGCACCGCTCGAATATATCGCGCGGCAAACGCAGGGCGATTTCGCCTTGCTCGATCAGCGCGACGACGACCTTTATATGGACGCAGGTGTCATCACCGGCCCGGCTGACTGGTCGCTCGCCTTCGACGCGGGAATGAGCTTCAAGCAATGGCACGCGCCGGTGCCGCTCGCCCATCAGATGGGCGTGTTCGATCGCGCACTCAAGTACCTGCTCGCCATCCAGGCGGGCGCACCCGTGCGCCGCCTGAACTGGACGCTCACGGTGCACCCGCGCCTCGACACCTCGCCCGAGACTTATCACGAATGGGGCAGCGATCGCGGCACCGTCACGGCGACCAACGCCGGCGAACTCGTGCATCTGCGCGTCGAGTTGCAACTGATGGCGCGCCTGCCGCGCAGCCACGCCCTGGTGTTCAGCATTCGCACCTACCTGTGCAGCGTCTCCGATATCTGCACGAACGCGGCATGGGCGCAGCGTCTTTATCGTGTATTGCGCGATTTGCCGGATTCCATCGCCGACTACAAGGGCATGACGCGCTATCGACCGGCGCTGCTCGAATGGCTGAGCCGTTTCGACCGCTGATCATCCACATCATTAGTACTACCACACAGACAAACTGGAGCAGAACATGGCCAATTCATGGCGTATCTCCGCGCTCGCCGAGCGCCATCGCGCACTCGGCTCGACGCTCGAGGACTGGAACGGCATGGGCACCGCCTGGACCTATGCCAGCGATCTCGCGGATCATCACGAGGCTATCCGTACGAAGGCGGGCCTGATGGATGTTTCGGGCCTGAAGAAAGTGCACTATGTTGGTCCGCACGCGCAAAGTCTGCTCGACTGGGCCACGACGCGCGATATCGGCAAGCTCTATCCAGGCAAGTCGGTGTACGCCACCATGCTCAACGAAGACGGCAAATTCATCGACGACTGCATTGTCTATCGCACCGGGCCGAATGCCTTCATGGTCGTGCACGGCGCGGGCAGCGGTTACGAGCGGCTGGTCGCGTCGGCGCAAGGCAAGCAGGTGGCCGTGCTGTTCGACGACGATCTCCACGACCTCTCGCTTCAAGGCCCCGCCGCCGTGGAATTTCTTGCCGAACATGTACCCGGTATCCGCGATCTGCCTTACTTCCACCATCTGCAGACACGGCTTTTCGGTCGTCCGGTGATGATCTCGCGCACCGGCTACACGGGCGAGCGCGGCTACGAGATTTTCTGCAAGGCCGCCGACGCACCGCTGATCTGGGACACGATCCTCGCAAAGGGCGCAGCGTTCGGCATCATCCCCTGCGCATTCACAGCGCTCGACTGGCTGCGGGTGGAAAGCTACCTGTTGTTCTATCCCTACGACAACTCGGAGATGTATCCCTTCGCCAGCGAGAAGGCCGGCGACACGCTCTGGGAACTGGGCCTCGACTTCACCGTATCGCCCGGAAAAACGGCATTTTGCGGCGCGGGTGAGCACACTCGCCTCGCTGGCAAGGAGCGCTTCAAGATCTTCGGCGTGGAGTTCGACGCGGGCAAGGCGGCGCTGGACGGCGACACACTCTGGCACGCGGGCCAGCAGGTTGGCGTGGTGACCTGCGGGATGTATTCGCGCCTCACGCAGCGCTCGCTCGCCATCGCGCGTCTGGATGTGATGGCCGCGCAGCCGGGCTTCGCGCTGGAGGTGCGCGGCAGCATGGAAACCACCGCACGCGCCGCGCTCCTGCCCTTCGACGATCCCGAGAAAACAAAGCGCCTCGCCGTGGGCTGACGGCAACGGTGCGGCCGCGCCTATATCGGGCGGCCGATCTCAAGCGCAATTACTATGGAGTCCCAATTGTGACCCAGCAATTCGTTCTGGCCATTAGCTGCCCGGCCACGTCCGGCATCGTCTCCGCCGTGACCTCGTATCTCGCTACCTCGGGCTGCTATATCAGCGAACTTGCCCAGTTCGACGACGAAGCCAGCGGCACGTTCTTTATGCGCGCGGTGTTCCGCTTCAACGACGCCGCGCGCGGCGACATCGAAAAACTGCGCCGCGACTTCGCCAGCGTGGCCAAGGACTATCGCATGCAGTGGAAGCTAGCCAGCGCAAGCGAACCCATGAAGGTGCTGCTGATGGTCAGCAAGTTCGATCACTGCCTGACCGATCTGCTCTACCGCTACCACAAGGGCGAGCTGCGCATGCGCATCACGGCGATCGTGTCGAATCATCTCGACCTGCGGCCAATGGCTGAGCGCGAAGGTATCCGCTTCATCTATCTGCCCGTTACCGCCGAGACCAAAGCGCAGCAGGAAGCCGAGCTGCTGCGTCTCGTGGACGAAACCGGCACGGACCTCGTGGTGCTCGCGCGCTATATGCAGATCCTCTCGAACGATCTGTGCCAGCAGCTCGCGGGCCGCGCCATCAACATCCATCACTCGTTTCTGCCCGGGTTCAAGGGCGCGAAACCCTATCACCAGGCGTTCGAGCGCGGCGTAAAGCTGATCGGTGCGACGGCGCATTACGTGACCTCGGATCTGGACGAAGGCCCGATCATCGAGCAGGAAGTCCAGCGCGTCGATCACGCGCTGCGTCCGGATGACCTCGTCGCGATAGGTCGCGATACCGAGACCGTCGCGCTCGCGCGCGCGGTGCGCTATCACACCGAGCACCGGGTATTCCTGAACCAGAACCGCACAGTGGTGTTCCGATGAGCACCGCACGCACCATCGACGGCCGCGTGGCGGCGCAAACCGTGCTCGACGACGTCGCGCGCGAGGTGGCGGCGCTGCACGAGAACGGTATCGAGCCGTGCCTCGCAGTTGTGCTGGTCGGCGACGATGCGGCGAGCGACGTCTATGTGCGCAACAAGGTGCGGCGCGCGCAGGAGGTCGGCATCCGCTCGGTCGAACATCGGCTCGATGCGGCGACGAGCGAAGCGGCGCTGCTTGCGCTCATCGCTCGCCTGAACGCCGACCCCAAAGTGCACGGAGTGCTGGTGCAACTGCCACTGCCCGCCCAGATCGACGCGGGTGCGGTGATCGCCGCCATCGATCCCCTCAAGGATGTGGACGGTTTTCATCGCGAGAACGTCGGCCGGCTAGCGCTTGGCGAACCGACGCTCGCGCCGTGCACGCCGCAAGGCTGTCTGATCCTGCTACAGCAAACGCTGGGCGACCTCGCGGGCAAACATGCGGTGGTGGTGGGACGCTCGAACATCGTCGGCAAGCCCATGGCCGCGCTCTTGCTCAATGCGCATTGCTCGGTGACCGTCCTGCATTCGCGCAGCGAGAACGCGCGCGAACTGTGCCGCACCGCCGATATCGTGGTGGTGGCCGTGGGCCGCGCGGGCTTCGTGGACGCTGCGTGGATCAAGCCCGGCGCCGTGGTGATCGATGTGGGCATCAACCGCGTGGGCGCTGCGCTCGCGGGCGAACCCGCGCGGCTCGTGGGTGACGTCGATCACGCCAGCGTCCTGCAGGTCGCATCCGCGCTTACGCCCGTGCCAGGCGGCGTGGGGCCGATGACGATCGCCTGCCTCATGCGCAACACCCTACTGGCGGCGCGCCGCCAGTCGCTCTCCCTTCCCGATCCGCTTACTCTCGCGAGGTAAACCAGCATGAAGCAACGTGTAGCCATCATCGGCGCCGGTCCGTCCGGCATGGCGCAACTGCGCGCATTCCAGTCGGCGCGCGACCAGGGCGCGGACATTCCCGAACTGGTCTGCTTCGAGAAACAGGCCGATTGGGGCGGCATGTGGAACTACACCTGGCGTACGGGCACCGACGAAAACGGCGAGCCGGTGCACGGCAGCATGTACCGCTATCTCTGGTCGAACGGGCCGAAGGAATGCCTGGAATTCGCCGATTACACCTTCGAAGAGCATTTCGGCAAGCCGATCGCCTCCTATCCGCCGCGCGAGGTGCTGTGGGATTACATCAAGGGCCGCGTGGAAAAGGCCGGTGTGCGCGACTACATCCGCTTTAACACCGTGGTGCGCGACGTGCGCTACGACGAAGCGACGCAACAGTTCACGCTGACGAGCCACGATCTCGCCCACGATATCGCCCGCACCGAGACCTTCGACTACGTGGTGAACGCCTGTGGCCATTTCTCCACGCCCCACGCGCCGACCTTCCCGGGCTTCGAGAGCTTTGGCGGGCGCATCCTGCACGCACACGACTTTCGCGATGCGCTGGAATTCAAGAACAAGGACGTGCTGCTGATCGGCAGCAGCTATTCCGCCGAAGATATTGGTTCGCAATGCTACAAATATGGCGCGCGCAGCATCACAAGCTGCTACCGCAGCGCGCCGATGGGCTATCACTGGCCCGCCACGTGGGAAGAAAAGCCGCTGCTGCAGCGCATGAGCGGCAATGTCGCGCATTTCGCGGACGGCAGCGTCAAGCACATCGACGCCATCATCCTTTGCACCGGCTACAAGCATCACTTCCCCTTCCTGCCCGATTCGCTGCGCCTGAAAACGAACAACCGTTTGTGGCCGCTCGGGCTGTATCAAGGCATTTTCTGGGAAGACAACCCGCGCCTCATCTACCTGGGCATGCAGGACCTCTGGTACTCGTTCAACATGTTCGACGCCCAGGCATGGTACGCGCGCGACGTGATCCTCGAGCGCATCGCCCTGCCTGCGCGCGACGCCATGACAGCCAGCAGCCTCGCCTGGCGCGCGCGCGAAGAAGCCCTTGTGACCAACCAGGAAATGTTCGAGTTTCAGGGCAGCTATATCGAACAACTGGTAGCGGCCACGGATTATCCGAGCTTCGACATTGCCGGCGTGAATCGCACCTTTCTGGCGTGGAAACACGACAAGCACGAGGACATCATGGGCTACCGCAACAAGTCGTATCGATCGCTGATGACGGGCACGCAGTCACCGCCGCATCACACACCCTGGATCAAGGCGCTCGACGATTCGATGGCCGCGTATCTCGGCGAGCCTGCTCCCGCCTCGTCCGCCTCGTCCGCCTCGTCCGCCTC
>NZ_DASZJJ010000348.1:0-59788 GCF_035948235.1 Paraburkholderia sp.
AACCGTGCTGGAGCATTGCGAGCTTTCGAGAAGCCGCTGGCTGGCGTGCAAAGGCGCGGGCGCGAGATTTCGATACGCCAATGCGGGCGACGCCCGCTTCTGCCAAAGCGATCTGAACAATACCGACTGGACCGGCGCAAAACTCGCTTCTGCGACCTTCACCGGTGTAAAGCTGACGGGCGCACGCTTTGTCGATGCCCGCACGCTGGGGCTGACCTTTCACGATTCCCTGCTCGTCGGCGCGGATCTGCGGGGACTTTCCTTTCGCAAACAAACGCTCGAAGGATTGAATTTCTCCGATGCCGATCTGTCCGACTGCGACTTTCGCGATGCAGTTTTCGAAGGCGGCAGCCTGAGAAACGCCCTGCTGCGTAACAGCCGCTTTGACGGCGCGGATCTACGATCTGTAGACCTAAGTGGTTTGCGTCTGGCCGACGTGCTGCAGCATCTAAAGGGCACGATACTCTCGGTCGACCAGGCCGTTATGCTGGTGGGAGACTGTGGCGTGCGCGTGATGTAGATTGCGGCGGGCGTCGAATTACGGCGCCTTGTCTGCGGCTCCGGCGTTGAGCGTGAGCGTATGCGCGGCTTTGCCCGGCAGGAACGGCGTGGCGTCGCCGTGCACCCACGCTTCATGTCCAGCGATGAAATATGGCGACATGGGGTTACCCGACTGTCCACCCGGCATTTCGAAGATGCCCTCCTGCTCGCGCCCGGGCGACACCACAAAGCGCTCGGACGCGCCGAACGCGGGCAACTGCACACGCGGCATATTGATGTCGCCTGGCAGCGGGTCGTTCGGCGTGCTGAGCCAGCCGCGCACCCACGGCAGCCATGCGGGCACCATGCGCGCAAACGGATGCGCAATGTCGGAGCGATTGCGCTCGCCCCAGCGCGCCTCTGTGAGCTTCGTGCCCTTCGGCAACTGCGCGATCGAGTGGTCGATGCGTTCGAGCATGAAAGCCTGCCAGTCTGCAAAACCGTCGGGTATCCATGCGTGGTGATCGGCGAGTGTTTCCATCGTCGCTTCGTTGCGGGTGTTTGCCGCGCGATAGCTCAGTTCGGGCGCTAGCGTGCCCAGGTCATGATCGAGCGCCCCGAACCAGGCTTCGTATAGAGAGAAGTAGAACGCGCGCACCAGACGGTAACCGACCGCATCGACATCGGCACGCCCGTTCCAGGCTTCGATAAGCCGCCGGAATTCCGCACGCTCGGGATGGCCATTCAACGCGCGTGCATCCAGCGCATCGAGCGTCACCCGCCGCCAGTAGTCGATCCAGAACGCGCGGTCGTCCGTCTGCACCGCTAGCATGTCGCCGCCGGTAGCGTTCGGCAGCGCCAACAGATCGTTGCGAATCTGCGTGGCGCGCGCGCCGAGATCGGTGCCGGCGTCGCCAATACGCGCCGCGTCGGCCAGGGGCAGCGTGCGGTTATTCGCAGTCCAGAGGCGGCCGGTGGGTGGATCGATACGCATCGGGTAAGCGTCGCTCGCAAGATATCCCTGCCAGCCTGCATAGGTATCCGAACTAAATGGCAAACTTGCGATTGCTGTCTTGCGAGCATCGGTATCGGTATCAGCGTCAGCGAAGCGTGGCAGCGGCCCCGCCAGCGTCCAGCCAATATGGCCTTGCGCATCAACCACCGTGAAATTCTGCGTCGGCACGCCGAAGCTTGACGCCGCGTGCAAGGCATCGGCGGCGCTGGTGATGCTTTCGAGCCGCATGAGATTCAGGTTAACCGCCTGCGGGTCCTGCGCAACCCAATGCAGTGCATAGGCATGCTGTCCGACCACGATCTGCGGCCCCCAACGCGTCTGGATAACCGGCAGATCGACGCCCGCACCGCCCTTCACGTCGAGGCGCTCGTGAATCACCTGGGCCTTTTCCCATCCACCTCCCGCGACCCGGTAGCGCAACGGATCGGCCGGGTCGCGCTGCAATTCGACCAGATCGACGAAGCGGCCATAGCTATTGGTAAACGCCCACGCGATATGGCCATTGCTGCCCGCTACCACCAGCGGCGTACCCGGCAAACTTACGCCCGTAATGCGCCGCGTGCCGCCACCGGACACCGGAAAAAGCAGCGAGATCCTGTACCAGACGTTCGGCAACGCAAGGCCCAGGTGCATGTCGCTGGCGACCAGCGCGCCGCCGCGCGTAGCGTGGGCGCCGTCAACCGCAAAGCTGTTGCTGCCGATCATCGAGGCGGCCTCGCTACCATCGGCGACAAATCCCGGCAGGTTCGCGAGCAACGGCGTGGCGTCGGGTTCGGCGTTCGCGGCGGATTGCTTCGCGCGCAGCCATGGCGCCGAAGCGGGCACCGATGCGGTAGGCGCGGGCAATGCACCTTCATCGTCGAGAGGCGCATCCCAATGACTGGTCGCAGGCAACAGGAACGCGAGTTGATCGGCGGGAACGCGGTCTTTGAGCGCGGCGCGCGACAGCCCCCGCCGCACCTGCTCGTACTGGAGGTCGAAGTACATGGCGTAGACGGCGAGCAACGTGTCTTCGGCGCGCCAGGCGGCGGGTCGCGTGTGCAGCAGCCAATATTCGAACGGTCGCGCATGAAGCGAGCGCAACCCATCGTTGACACCTGCCGTGTAGCGCTCGATCAGACGTCGTTGATCTGCGGGCAGCGCCGCTAGTGCCGCCTGTGCATGCGCCCGAAAACGCAAGGGCCGGTCGCGCCGGTCCAGCGCCAGCGCCGCCGGGCCGATGAGTGCGCTCATCTCGCCCGCGGCCACGCGGCGCAACAGGTCCATCTGGAAAAACCGGTCCTGCGCGTGAACGAAACCGCTTGCATACGCGACGTCATCGCGCGTACTCCCACGCACCGTCGGTACACCCAGCGCGTCACGCTCGACCGTCACCGCTGCGGACAGTGGCGCGGGCTGCGCGCCGTCCAGTTGCGGCAGGCTCGCGCGCAGTACCAGCCAACCGGCCAGAACCGCTGCCGCCAGAACGACAATCACAACGATAACGACGACCTGCAGGATTCGCAGCCACGCACGGCGCGGCTTTTGCGGCTCGACGGGATTCTGTGGAATTGCGCGCGACATAGTTCTGGGCTACGTAGACGGCGTTGATGTTCCGCGGCGAACCGCGCAACCGACAATCGCGTCGGCTCCGGCATGATGCCATGTCGCGCATGACGTCGCCTCACGGCGTGTAGCGCAACGGCGTTCGCCAGATCGATAACCATCGCGCAGCCATGCCGTGTCGCATGGCGCTTTATTTATAGCGAATCTGTCACGATATTATTGCGGAAATTGAATTTATGCGCGAAGTCTCTTGCCATACAATTCATTCAACTGTTTTTTGTTTCAGACAGTTATCCACGCTTTATAGCCCCGCTCATGTAGCGGGGCTTTTTTCATTGTGCGCATTCGTCGCACTTTGGCCTCGCTTCAGGCAAATCCCCTCCTTCGCGCGCGCAACATCTCCGCATTCATCAACACGTCAGCGCGTTGCCGCAGCATTCTGCTACGCATCAAAATTAAATCTTCCCAACGCGTAATAAATGTCTTTCGCGCCCAGAATTCAGACTATCAAGTCATTGATTCGTTAAAACTAATTGCGCACGCAACATACTTTCAAGCATCGAATTGCATTATCGACGGTGTCACAATTTTGCTACGAATTTTTTATTGGGTCTTGCGCAGGTCCCAATGCGCAATATAGCCTTCGGGCCTTGAATCAAAAGCAGTTCCACAACAAAACGGAGTTATAGATGAAATCACGCGCCCTTACTCTCGCTGCATTTGCCGCGTTCGGCATCGCCGGTACGGCCCACGCCCAATCGAGCGTCACGCTCTACGGTGTCATCGATACCTCCCTCACCTACGTGAGCCACGCAAGCGGTAGCAAGAACCTCTGGGCACTTGGCAACAGCAGCTACGGCAATCTGGCCGGTTCGCGCTGGGGCGTGAAGGGTTCGGAAGATCTGGGTGGCGGCCTCAAGGCAATCTTCCAGCTCGAAAACGGTTTCAACCCGTCTACGGGTGCAGCGGGACAGGGCGGTGCGATGTTCGGCCGTCAGGCGTTCGTCGGTCTGGCAAGCGATCAGTACGGCACGCTCACGCTGGGCCGCCAGTATGATCCGCTGGTCGATCTGATCCAGGGCATCACCGCCGACAACTACTTCGGCTCGGTGTTCGCCACGGCAGGCGACGTCGATAACTACGACAACAGCTTCCGCGTGAACAGCGCGGTCAAGTACACCTCGCCGGTCTATCGCGGCCTGCAGGCCGAAGTCATGTACTCGTTCGGCGGCGTCGCCGGCTCGACGGGCGCGGAACAGTCGTACTCGGCAGCGCTCGCATACAACAACGGCCCGCTGGCAGTCGCAGCCGGCTACTACTACGCAGCTAACAGCGCAGGCGATCGCAGTGGCTGGACGAGCACCTCGGACGGCGGCACGTTCGACAGCGCGATCAACAACGGCTATACGACGGCGCACTCGCTGCAGATCGCACGCGTGGCGGCTCAGTACACGCTCGGCTCGTTTATCTTCGGCCTGGGCTACAGCAACGCGCAGTACGCGGCGGACGCTAACTCGGCATTCGAGAGCAAGCAGAAGTACAACACGGGACAAGGTTTCCTCGCGTACCAAGCAACCCCGGCGCTGCTGGTCGGCGCGGGCTACAGCTACACGCACGCTAGCGGCGACACCTCGGCGAACTACCACCAGTTCTCGCTGGGCGGCGACTACAACCTGTCCAAGCGCACCGATGTCTACGTGACGGCGGCTTACCAGCACGCCAGCGGCACGACGCGCCAGGAAGACGGCGAAGTGACCTCGGCGCAAGCGTCGATTGGTTCGTACGGTTACAGCGGCACGGGCTCGCAGACCCTCGTGAACCTCGGCCTGCGTCACCGCTTCTAAGCGACACGCCAAACGCGCGGCAGGAGCCATCCCGCCGCGACGTCCACAAACGCCCGCAGCGCTCACGCGTTGCGGGCGTTTTTTATGGCGCGCGTGTCAGCAAGGGCAATTACGTCCCCCGAATTACGGCCCGCGAATTGCGTCCCCATTTAGTGGCGCGCGCATCGATTCCTCGCGTGCTTTTTTCGCCGTTCGCGGCGCGCGTGGCACAGCACATGCGCTAGTGCAGGTGTACTTCGCCACTTCCATGGGAGAACGTTGATGAAGACGATCAAGCACGTTGCCGCCATCGCGGCACTTTTTGCCGTTCCGCTAGCCGCACTTGCGCAGGCCCAGACGCCGGTCGTAGAGCCAGGTCTTGCAGGTAACGATGGGTTGACGCGCGCACAGGTCAAGCAGGATCAGGCGCGTCTGGAGCACTCGGGTTACGACACGTCGATGGGCGATCAGGCTTCGTATCCGCGTCAGGTTCAGGCCGCCGAGGCGCGCGTGGGCAAGGAACAGGTGCGTGAAGTCACGAGCGGCGAATACACGCCGCAAGCAGGCAGCGGCTACGGCGGCGTCATGCCGGGTTCCGATGCTTCGGGTGGCCCGGCTCAATCCGCACAATCCGCACAACCCGCGCAACCCGCACACACCGGCGCGCCCGGCATGAAGCCCACCTACTTCGGCAATTGATACTGCAAGATGTGTAAGCAAGGCGCGAGTTCGAATTCAGGCGTCAATACATCAGGCGCGGCATCCCTCACCGGATGCCGCGTTTTTTCATTTCGACTGGAAAAATGCGTGTGAAACTAGCGCTGCGAAAGCGACAGGCCCTCAATCTGCACTGGCCGCCAGCCCTGAATCGCGCCCCACACACCGGCGGCGCACACAATCGCACCCACGACGATCACGAGCCACAGATAAAGCCCACGCGGCCGCTGCGGCTTCGGCAACACCGTGACGCTGAGCGCAACGAGCATCACCACCACGAACGGCAGCATCAGCGCATTGACGACCTGCGCCGCCACGTTCAGCGAGACCAGGTCCGGCGATAGCCACACGAAACCGGCACTGCCCGCGACGGACAGCGCATAGGCCGCGTAAAACCACGGCGCGCGCGCCGGACGCGCTTCCAGCGACGCCGCATAGCCGAACACTTCGCCAAGCCCCCACGCGAGCGCCAGCGAACTCACGATGGCCGCCACCAGCGCTGCTGCGAGCACACCCGCGCCGAACAAAAGCCGTCCCGCGAATGGACCGAGTTCGGCAACGAGCGCATTGCCGATTTCGCCGATGCTGCCCAGCGAACGCGGCAAACCATGCGCCGACAACGTCGCCGCGGCCGCGACCAGTACCGCACCTGTCAGCAATTGCGTAAGCACGGCGCCCACGGCGGTTTCGATTCTCGCCGACGCGAGATTGTTCGCGCTGAGCGTATCCGCGACCGCCGCCTGCTGATAGAACACCATCCACGGATTGAAGGTTGCGCCAATCAGCGCCGCGGCGAGATAGCCGAATTCGCGATCGCCGATGGGTAGATGCGTCATTTGCCCGATCATCGTGTGAAATTGCGAGCGGGCGCTCCACGCCACGGCGAAAAAAGCGAGATCGAAAATACCAATGGCGATGACGATCCGGTCGACGCGCCGGTGCGAGCCGGTCAGCACGATGCCGAACAGCACCGCAACGGCAAGCGGCAGCGAGATCGCACGCGATACGCCAAACATTTCGCCGACACCGGCCACGCCGGTGAATTCGGTCACGAGCGAGCCGAGCACGGCGACGATCAGTCCCGCTGCGGCCAGGCCCGCGCATAGCGATCCGAAGCGTGCGCGCACCAGTTCGCCAAAACCGCGGCCGGTAAAAATACCAAGCCGCACGGTGAGTTCCTGGACCATGTAAAGCAGCGGCACGAGCGCCAGCAGCACGGGCAACAAGCGCAGGCCCGCTTGTGCGCCCGCCTGCGCGGCGGTCACGACATTGCCGGCATCGCAGTCCGCCAGCATCACGAGCAGTCCCGGCCCCCATAACGCGAGCCGCGACAGCACAGGAGAAGATCTCGCATTGCGCAAGGAGGGACGGGCCATGCTTTTTGAAAGGCTGGGACGGTCATTGGCGTCGGGCGATTGTAGCGTGCGGGTGACGCCGCGCTGCCGAACGTGGGTCCGCGAATTGCTCGCGCGAATTGACCACATGAATTGACCATATGGATTGACCTCACGTCCCTCGCGAACGCTGCCGCGATCTCCTTCCCTGCAAAGGCCATGAAAGCCACCCTCGCACTGGAAGCACTGAGCTTCTTCATGGCTGACGTACAAGCCGGCATCGGGCCGTTTATCGGCGTGTTTCTGCTGGACCGAGGCTGGCGCGCCGATGAGATCGGCTCGGTCATGTCGCTGGCCGGGCTTGCGGCGATGGTCGCCACGCCGCTGGCCGGTGCAGTCGTCGACGCCACCCGCTCGAAGCGCGCGCTGATCGTCGCGGCCACGCTCGCAACGACGCTGGCGTCGCTGGCGCTCGTGTACACGCGCAGTTATGCGGGCGTGGCGGGATCGCAGATCGTGGCGGCGGTGAGCGCTTCCGTGCTGCTGCCTGCGCTCGCAGGCGTCACGCTCGGCATGGTGCGCGCGAGCGGTTTCGACCGTCAATTTGGCCGCAACCAGATGGCGAATCACGCCGGCAATGTCGCGGGGGCGGCGCTGGCCGGCTGGTTCGGCTGGCATTACGGCTTCAATGCGGTGTTCGCGCTGGCCGCGATCTTCGCTGTGCTTGCAGTCGTCAGCGTGCTGCTCATCCCCGCGCAGGCGATCGACTACGCCAGCGCGCGGGGTCTCGATGGCGATCAGGCACAACGTCAGGCAGCCCAGCCGCGATCGCCGGGCCGGTTGCGTTCGCTGTTCGTCAATCGCCCGCTTGCGCTTCTGGGCGCTTCGCTCGCGCTCTTTCACCTCGGCAATGCAGCGATGCTGCCGCTTTACGGCATGGGCGTCGTGGCGGCCCATCGCGGCAATCCCAGCGCCTTTACGGCGCAAACCATCGTGATCGCGCAATGCGTCATGGTCGGCGCGGCGTGGCTCGCGCCACGTTTTATCCGCAAACATGGCTACTGGTGGGTGTTGCTGGTTTCGTGGTGCGCGCTGCCGGTGCGCGGCGTTCTGGCGGCGCTCGTCATGAATGGCGCGGGCGTGTGGCCCGTGCAGATTCTCGATGGCATCGGCGCCGGGCTGCAGAGCGTCGCCGTGCCCGCGCTAGTCGTGCGTCTCATGGAAGGCACGGGCCGCGTGAATGTCTCGCAAGGCGCGGTTGCCACGGCGCAAGGCGTGGGAGCTGCGCTCAGCCCCTTGCTGGGCGGCACGCTCGCACAGCAGTTCGGCTATGCGGGCGCGTTTCTCGCGCTGGGCACCGTATCGGTGGGTTCGCTGGCGCTATGGCTGTGCTTTGCGGGCACGCTGCGGCCCGCGTGCGCGGCGTCTTGTGCATGAGGCCATACCGGGACGCGCCGATAGAGGCGGCCTCTACGCACCCGAGATCGCCAGATGCAACGGCTGGGCGGGCCGCAGCGTCACGTTGAACACCGGGCGCGGCGGCGCCGCGCCTTGCGGCACGCCCAGCGTGAAGCGTTGCAGCAACATGGCGGCGATGACCGTCATCTCCGTCATCGCCAGGTGCTGCCCCAGACACACGCGCGGGCCGGCTCCGAAAGGCATATACGCGCCACGCGGCAATTCCGGGGCATCGGGCGCGAAGCGCTCGGGCCGGAACGCTTCAGGATCGGCAAACCAGCGCGGGTCGTGATGCATCAAATGCCCGGGGATCATGAACAGCGTGCCCGCAGGCAGGCTCCAGTCGCCCAGTTGCACGGCTCGCGTGGCGCGGCGGCTGATGAGCAGCGGCGCGACCGGATAGAGCCGCAACGTCTCCTTGAGCGTTTGCGTCAGATAGCCCAGCGCCGGCAGCGTCTCGAGCGTTGGCGCACGGCCTTGCAGCACGCGCTCGACTTCATCGCGGGCGATGCGCTGCGCCTCGCGGTTCGACGCCATGCACCATGCCCACCACACGAGGGTCGCCGCCGTGGTTTCATGGCCCGCGAGGAAAATGGTCATGCATTCGTCGCGCACGTTTTGCAGCGACAACGCCGATCCGTCGTCGCGCGATTGCAAAAGACGCGTGAGCAGATCGTCTGGCCATGCGTCGCGCGCCAGACTCAGGCGGCGTTGCAGTTGCCGCTCGATCAAATCCTTCAGAGTCCTGATCGATTGCCGCTTTTGCCGCTTCCATGGCATCCAGTCAGGCATGCTCGCCGGCCAGTAGAATTCCGCGTTGGCGGCGGCGCTCGTCACGCGAATGGCCTCTGCCACCGCACTCACATCCTCGCCGATGCTGCCCGAAAACATCATCTGCAGAATCACGTCCATGGTGAGCGTGGTGAGCGCGCTTTCGACCGGCCAGTTCGCGTCGCCGTGCGGCCACTGCGCGAACGCCTGCGTCGTTGCCTGGACGATGGTTGGCGCAAAGTCTTGCACGGAGCGCGGAGAGAAACTGCCGATCAATGCATGACGACGACTGCGCCAGGCCTCGCCTTCAGCAGTCAGGACGCTATGCCCGTGCACCTGGGAAAAGATGCGGATGCCGCGTTCCCAGCGAATCAACGCATCGTGATGGGTCACCAGCAGCTCGCGCGCAAGTTGCGGATCGGTGACCACCACCTCATGCTCCGGCCAGAGGCGCAGATGCACGACGTCGCCAAACGCCTGTTGCCACGCGGCCAGTGTGCCAGGCAAGTCGCGCGACATGGCGCGCAGCAGACGCCAGCCGGTGAGCCCGGCCTGCGGACCGGGCGGCCACGCCGTCGGGGAAAGCGCCGCGTGCGCGACCGGCGACGCGTTGCGATGAAACGGACATTGACGCTCGGATGGCATATTCATGGTTTCAGGTGGCCACGTTGATCATGGACCTGATTCTGGACCGGCAGCCACGCCTTTTCTTGAACGCAAACGACATCGACAGCCCGACCCGACCTCCCTATACTGCCCGCTCATGGAATCGACGCCCCATCTTGCAGCCTGCCCCGATCCGCTCGCGCGTGCGCCGCTCGCAACGCAAGGCGAGCGCCGTCCGCACGCACGGCTTCATCTCGCCCCGCCTGGCCTGCAAGGGGCGGTCATCGCCGTGCTCTGCCGCGATACGCGCGGCTTCGCGTTGAGCGATGCGCAACGCCTGACGCACTTCCCTGCCTCGCCGATGGTGTGCCTCACGTGGTTTCAGGACGTCGATGCGGGTCGTATCGAGCAGACCGATCAGGGTCACGAATGGCGGCCGTTCAATGCGCCGGTCGTGCTGTCCGGCAGCCATTTGCATCCCACAACCTGCTGGGCGCCAGGCAGCGGGCGCGCCGGAATGATCTGCTTCGAAGCGGACGCCGCGCAGGCCCTGTTCCAGATCGATCTGTCCGTGATTCAGGACGTGATCGTCGATGCGCGCGCGCTGACCGGCAGCGCATGGCACACGCTATTTGACGCGTTACTCGCCTCGGAAAGCGACGCTGATGTGCTCGCGACGATCCAGCATCACCTCACGCCTCGATGGCGCGCCCTGAGCGGCGCCAGCCCGATACTGCCGTCGCTGCGGGAAGCGGGCCGCTACTGGGTGAAACGGCTCGCGTGGCAGGCCCACGAATGGCGGCGCTCGCAGAGTCCGCGACATGTGGAACGGCGCATCAAGGCGTTTAGCGGGCGCTCGTTGCGTGAATGGCAGGCGCTCGTCAAGACCGAGGGCGTATTCTTCAACGCGCGCGCGCAATACGAGGCCGGAGAGGCGCCGGATTGGGCCGCGATCGCACACGACGAAGGTTTCGCCGATCAGGCGCATTTGAGCCGCGCCGTGAAACGCACCACAGGCTTTTCTCCAAACGAATTCGCGCGGCGTTTCGCCGAGGACGAATCGTTCTGGATCTATCGATTATGGGTGTGATTGAGGCTACGAGCGCTATGCCTTCTGCAGCACGAAGTTGGCCGCCGCATAGCGCGCATTGCAGTTCCAGACTTCCAGGCCGTCGTGATAGAACGTCGCCCAGCCGTCTTTCACCGTGACCTGTGCGCGCGGAAAAACCTGCGCATGGCCATTCGCAGCGGCCGAAAGAGGGTTATTTTCCCGGCAGATCGCCAGATATTCGCCGTCTTCCGGCACGTCCGTTTTTGCTTCGTCCATCCTGTCTTGCCGATTTTCCGTGGGTTCAAGGGGCGAAGTCTATCACCCACGGCGGCGGCGTTTCTGGGTTCCACATTCCGCCGGGCGCGCTGCCCGGCGGCTTCGCCATAACGCGTTACTGGATGCCGTGACGCGTCTTGTAGTCGATCGCGTAGGCAATCTTGCCGGGCTTCGAAGCGGTAATCGGCTTGAGCAGATCGCCGAATGTGCCCTTTGTATAGGCCTTGCCCGCATTGATCTGCGCGAGGCGGCCAAGTTGCGCACCCGTGAGGCCGGAGATTTCGCCGTCGGTCGAAGCCACCATCTTCACCGATGCGTTCCACACCGCGTTCAGATAGCCCGTGTCCGCCGTGGCCGGATCGGGATCGGTCGTGCCCGCCTTCGTCAGCGTATAGCCCGTGAGCGGGAACGTCGTGCGCAGCCAGTCGGCCCAGTAGAACTCGAGGAAATCGGTCGAAGGCGTCGGCTTGCTATAGCCCACGTCGCGCGTGAAATAGACGAGCGAGCGGTAGACATCGTTCTGCATGCCGAGCTTCAGGCCGAGACCCGTGGGCAACTGCTCGGGCGTGATGGCCGCGCCGTTGGCGTCCTTGAGCCGCGTGTAGCCACGGCTCTGCATTTCCGCCCAGAACGTGCTGCCCGAATACGCGCTGAGATTGTCCTTGACCACCACATGAACGTGCACCGTCGGGCCGCCGTTGGGCACCTCGTAATACGTCGACGACCCGTGATGTCCGTCGGTCAGATACAGCGTGTCGCCGTTCGGGCCGATCACAACCGGGTTGAGCACCGAGGTATCGCGCTGGGTCGTGTCGGTCACCGTGCAGGTATAGGACGTCGCATCGGTGAGCGTCGATGCCGAGGTCGAGCCGTTGCTGGCCAGACCCGTCAGCCCTTCGTCCGCACAGAAGTCGTCGAACTCCTTGGTCATATCGGCTTCGTAGCGGCCGAGCTTGTAATAGATCTGGTCGTAGCCCAGCGCGGCCTGGGTCGGATGCAGATCGCCGAGCGTCACGTCGATCACCTGCCCCGCCGCTGCGGCCTGCCACTTGCCGGGCGTGGTGGCGGCGGGTTGCGATGCGGTGTCGGGCGTCGTGGCCGCGTCCGAAGCGCCGCTGGAAGGCGTGGCCGAATCCTCTGTGGGCGTTTTGGCGGGAGAGGCAGGGTCGCCGCCGCAAGCGCTAAGCGCAGTAAGCGCGACGATCGAAAGAAGCGAAGCAGCCAGCGCGTGCTTGCTGGAATTTATTGTCATGAAAAACCCTGCGAATGAAAGAATCGTAATCAATTCGCAGTGTGCCGGGCAATAATGAAAGTTATGTGAAAGATTTAATGTGCGCGCAACGATCGCCGCCAGCGATCAAGTGCGCACAAGCTGTTGCGCAAGCAACGAACTGCGTTGCTCATGAATAACCATTTCAGCGCCACGCCGGTGCACAAGCGCACCACATCAAGGAATCTGCACGCCAGCGCGGTGAATTGGCGTCATCGTGCTCAAGCCGACACGCAGCCTTGCCGTTACGCAGTGGTAAGCCGCGTTTTAAAAACGCGGCGCTGATATTGGCCACGCCGAATTACAGTTCAGAATGCGGCGTAAACCTTGGTGTCATCCTGGCGCATGCGATGAAGCACAATCCGTTTATACGACTGCTCGGGCGCTTGCGCGTCGGCCGCAAGCTGCTGCTGATCTATCTGCTCGATCTGAGCGCGGTCGTCTATATCAGCAGCATCCTGATTCACGAAAAATATATGTCGATCGATTTCTCGCAAAAGGAAATCATCGGCAATACCTATCTGGCCACGGTGCGTGAAGCGCTCGTCGATGTCGCCGTGCGTGGCGCGGGTGGGCAATATGATTCGCCGCATATCGCGCAAACGCGTGCGGCGCTCGCCCAAGCCGAACAGCAATACGGCGCGAACCTGCAAAGCGAAGAATTGAACGCACGCCTTCGCAGCGCGCTCGACGCGCTCTCGCATGCGCCACGGGCGGCGCAATCGCAGGCCGTGCGCGACGCGCTGGAAGCCTGCCGCGATCTGATTACGCGCGTAGGCAATCAGTCGAATCTCATTCTCGACCCCGACCTCGACAGCTATTACTCGATGTCGCTTTCGATCCTGCGCTATCCCGCCCTGCTCGACGCCGTAGACGGCATCGGCCATCGCCTGCACGAAGGCAGCCGCGATGCGCAGTCGCAACGCGAGTTGAGCACGCGTTATCTGGTGCTTGAAGGCCAGCTCGATGCGGTGGCGCAGGGCTTGCGCTCCGACTTCGCCGAAGCGGGCGCGGCCAACGAAGACGTGAAGCTCAAGCTTGCCGCGCCGGTGGCGCAGTTGCTCGCGGCAATCGAAACCTATCGCGGGGCCGCGCGCCTGGCCGTCACTCAGGGCGGCACCGACGCAGCCTCGCTCGCGGCGGCGGACGCGGCCCAGCAGGCGCTGGTCGCCCGCGTGGGCGATGCCTGGAGTGCAACCGGCGCGGAACTCGACACGCTGCTGCAGGCGCGCGTGAGCGGCCTCTTTTCGCGCATGTGGCTGCATCTGGGCACGGCCTTGTTCCTGCTCTGCGGGATTCTTTCGATGGTCTATCTGGTCGCGCAGCAGATCTCGCGGCCGCTGCGCCATCTCGCGCGCGTGATGGATACGGTGCGGCGCACGGGCGACCATCGGCAGCGCGCCTCGTGGCATAGCCAGGACGAGATCGGCCAGCTCGTCAGCGGCTTTAACGACATGCTTGCGCAACTCGATCACGAGCGGGATGTGCAAAAGGAACTCGCGGCCACGGCGCGCGCCTCGGAAGCGCAGCACGCGCTCGTCGAAGCCACGCCGGTGCCGATGATGGTCACCGCCGTGCCGGGCCACGAAGTGCTGCACGCCAATCATCCCGCGCTCTACTGGCTCAACGGTTGCACGTCCGACCCGTGGGCATACGGACTCGATTCCGCGGTGCGGGCGCGCTTTTTCCAGCAGCTTTCCGATCGCGGCGCCATCGACGAATTCGAGGTGCGCTGGATGGCGAGCGTTGAGCCGACGTGGGCCATGCTCTCGGCGCGCCGCCTCACCTTCCAGGGCCGCGACGCCGTGCTCACGGCATTCACGCCGATCAACCAGATCAAGCTGATGGAGCAGCGTCTGGAACTGTGGGCGAAGGTGTTCGAGGCGTCGTCGGAGGCCATCCTCATTCTCGACGCCGAGCGCCGTCTGCTCACCGCCAACGCCTCGTTCTACCGCGCAACGGGCTATCGCGCGGGCAATCTCAGCGGCAAGCTGCCGCAATTCATCGTCGCCAGCAGCAACGGCGAACCGTTGATGGCGCAACTGACTGCGCTCGTCGATATCGCCAGCGTCTGGAATGGCGAAGCCGTGGTGCGCAGACGCGCGGGCGGCGACTATCCCGCGTGGCTGATGATCAGCGCCGTGCGCGACAAGCGCGGCAGCGTTTCGCACTATATCTGCACGCTGATCGACATCACCGATCGCAAGAAAAGCGAAGCGCGCATCCAGTTTCTCGCCGAACACGACGTGCTCACGGAACTGCCCAATCGCGCGCTGTTCACAAAGCGCGTGGGCGCCGCCATCGAGCATGCGCGCCTCACGCGTGGCCGCGTCGCCGTGCTGTTCATCGACCTCGACCGCTTCAAGGACATCAACGACACGTTTGGCCATCATGCGGGTGACGGCCTGCTGCGCTCGGTCTCGCGGCGTCTGTTGCAGTCGGTGCGCACGGGCGATACGGTCAGCCGTCTGGGCGGCGACGAATTCACCGTGCTGCTCGGCGACGCTGGCGAAGCCAGCAACGTCGCGCGGCTGATCGACGAACGGCTTCTGCCGCTCTTGCGCGAGCCGCATAGGATTGGCGGCATGACCTTGCAGGTCGCGTGCAGTATCGGCATCGCGCTGTATCCCGACGACGGCGACGATATCGAAACGCTGATGCAGAACGCCGACGCCGCCATGTACCGCGCCAAGGCCGCGGGACGCAATCTGGTCAAATTCTTTTCGCGCGAAATGGCGGAAAGCACGCGTCATCGCCTGGAGCTGGAGACGCATCTGCGCACTGCCGTGGAGCGTGGCGAACTGTGGCTGGCGTATCAGCCCTGCGTGCATGCCACGACGGGCGAACTGATGAGCGTGGAGGCGCTGCTGCGCTGGCAGCATCCGCATCTGGGACTGGTGTCGCCGGCGGATTTCATTCCGATTGCGGAGGACACGCGGCTGATCGTGCCGATCGGCGCATGGGTGATCGACGAGGCATGCCGTCAGATCGCGCGCTGGCGCGCGGCCGGACTGCCTGAGATCCGCGTGTCGATCAATCTTTCGGTGGTGCAACTACGCGACGATGCGCAACTGGTGAGCCGTTTGCGCGACAGTCTGGCGGCGCAGCAAGTGGAACCCGGCAGCCTCGAACTCGAAATCACCGAAACCGTGCTGATGGAAAGCGTCGACCGCTATCTGGGCGTGGTCAACGAGATCCGCGCACTGGGCGTGAAGCTCTCGCTCGACGATTTCGGCACCGGCTATTCGAGCCTGAGCTATCTGCATCGCTTCCCGCTCGACCGGGTCAAGATCGATCGCGCCTTCGTGCACGGCAGGCTGGAAGCGAGCGCCGACCTCGCGGTGATTCGCGCGATTGTCGAGCTGGGCCACGAACTGGGGCTGCGCGTGGTGGCCGAGGGCGTCGAGCAGGAGCACGAGGCGCAGGCGCTCAAGCGTATCGGCTGCGACGAGCTACAAGGGTTTCTCTACGCGCGGCCGTTGCGCCACGAAGCGCTTGCGCCATGGCTGCAAGCGCGCGCCGATGCCTGCGTGGATGCCGCGGTCTGATGGTCGACTACTGCGTGCGGCGGCCGCTCAGTCGTTCGACGCGCCAAAGCAGCGGCCGCACGAGCGCGCCTGACCCAGACGCAGACGCCCGGCGCTCACGTTGACTTCCGCGCCGCATTCGCAGCGGCATACCCACAGACCGTCGCCCGCGTAGCGTTCGGTCGTCAGTTGACCGAACACCTCGCCGCCCTTGAGCGACGGCGATCCCGGCCGCGAGCGCCAGACCTGACGTTGTGCGCGGCAGCCACAATCGCGCGTCTGCCCGCTTTCCACCTGGTCGAGCGTGGCGCTCAGGTGCGCGCCGCAGCGGCACTTCCAGAGCCACACATTGGCGCCCCGATACTGCAGCGCGACGAGATCGCCGAAGGCGCGACCCGTGATGTCGCGACTCGGCGGAAATGGCCATGCAGGGGGCAAAGGGGGACGGATGCGCTGGTTCACGAAAGATAAATGGGGTTCGGCGTCGTACTCTCAAGCGTACCCCTTCTGCCCCGATTCGTGCAGAGGTGACTGTGCTGAGTGGGGACAGAGCGAGGCTGTCAATGATAACGATCTCTATCGCCTCTCTATCGTCTATCAGGCAGCATCACCGATGCGCGGCGCGAGTGCGGCTTGCCAGCACGAGCGCAATGCCGCCAAGAATCGCCGCCGAGGCGCACACGAGGCGCATCGTCATAGGCTCCGCGAGCAGCAGCGCAGCGCCAAACGCGGCGATGGGCGGCACCGATAGCTGCACGGTCGCGGCGCGCATCGCGGATAGCCCCTTGAGCGCGGCGTACCAGACTACGTAGCCGATGCCGGACGTCACCGCGCCCGAGGTTATCGCCAGCGCAATTCCCGTTGGGGCCGCGTGAAAGCCGTTGTGCAGCAACAGACTCAGGACGAGGGCCATCGGCGCCGCGCAGAGAAAATTCGCCGCCGAGGCCGACAGCGGATCGGCGGCTCGACGCCCGCGCAGCGAGTACACGCCCCACGAGACGCCGGCCGCGCCCATCAGCACCGCACCCAGGGGCGTAGGCGCGGTCACGCCGGGCGAGACCAGATAAAGCAGCCCCGCGAGCGCAAGCGCAAGACCCAGCCACGCCAGCGGCGCGAACTGCTCGCCCGCGCGCAGGCCGGCGGCGAACATGGTGAGCTGCACGGCGCCGAACAGGATCAAGGCGCCCGTACCCGCACTCACACTCAGATACGCGAACGAGAAGAACGCGACATAGGCAAAGAGCGCCGTCGCCGCGATCCAGTCCGCACGCGCCCGTGGCGCGCGGCCAGTGTTCAAGCGTGCCAGTACGCCGAGCATCGCCGCGCCCGAGACCAGCCGGATACTCGCAAAGCTTGCTGCATCGATGCTGGCGTGCTGCAAGGCCAGTCGGCACAGCAGCGAATTGGACGCAAATGCGATCATCGCGATGCCGGTGAGCAATCCGGTGCGCGCCGCGGGCTGAACGAGATGCGTATCCGCACTCATAGGTTCACCCGTCATTCAACCGTGGCTGACGACCAGCACCGCCGACCACATCAGCAAGGCCGCGCCCAGCGGCGCACCGACCCGCTTGCCCCACGGCAGATTCTTCTCGACTGCCATCACGCACGCGAGCACCAGCATCCAGCCCAGACTGCCTGCGCCGACCACGAACATCAGCAGCATCAGCGCCCAGCAACAGCCGACGCAGAAGAGCCCATGGCGCAGGCCCAGTTCGAACGCTTCACGCCCCGGCGCGCGGCCGCGCCAATGGCCGATCACGAAACTCAAGGGCGTGCGGCATTGCTCCAGACATCGATACTTGAGCTTGCTGAACTGAAACGCACCCGCGCACGCCAGGGTCGCCGCGCCAATCAGCCAGCCATTGCCGATCATCGCGGGCACGCGCGCAACGCCGCTCAACAGCAGCGTGTGCAGCCCATGCGCCAGCAAACCAAACGCGCTCCACACCGCGAGATAACCGAGGTAAAGCAGCCACAACACGCGCATCCGGTCGGGCCGTCCCGCGACGATGCGCTCGACCGCGTTGAAGAGGGAGAGCGTGGTCGGCAGCATCATCGCCATCATCATGAGCGTCCATGAAAGCGCGTAGAGCACGGCTTGCAGGACCGGCGAGCCGCCGGGAATCGCGCGGCACAACCCCGCGGCCGGCCCCGACGACAGCGCATCGCCATGTTCCAGATAGCGCCCATAGGGACTGCGTGCCCAGAACCACAAGGTCGCCCACGCAAGCACGACCATGAGGCCGAGCACGGGCAGAAAGACACGTCGATGACGCACGGCGCCAGGCATGTCCGCCCCTGACTTCAGGCGTCAAAGCGGAAAGTGCTTTGCAGTGCGTTGTGATCTTTCAGGCTCACGTCGATGCCCAGCGCCGCGTTCATCGCGCGGTACTGCGGCGCCTTGCCGACGAACACCGGCGCGCCGGGAACCGTGGAAAACACCGTGTCCGACAAAGTCGTGGTCGCGCCGTTCGGCCCCACGTACGGCTCGAGATCGGCGTGATAGTCCTGGCCGATCTTGAGCGTGCCCTTGCCGCCCATGACATCGAACTGGATTGGCGCGCGCTCCACCGATACGACGTTGCCGATCAGCTTCGCGAGGTCGGCGACGGGGCCGCCCGCCTGCCCCGTGTACACCTTGAGAAGCGCCGCCTCCTGGGCGTCGGTGACGGTGTCGTTGAGATAGATCGCCACCGACCAGTTCCCCGCCAGCACGTTGCCCGGAATATTGCACACCGCGGCGATCGTGCAGCCCGCGACATCGACGCCATCGATCGCGCCCTGGTCGAAGTGCCAGGAAACGATGGACTGGCAGGTGCCGAAATCGGGATCTTCGCCGATCCAGCATGGGCACAGCACGCGGCAGTTGCAGACCTCAAGCAGACGGCCTTCAAGGTGGTAGCTCATCATTGCCTCCGTTTGACACGGTCGATCACGGCTGCCTACCCCCTCGGGTAGCGCCGGGTAGCGCCTGCTGGTAGCACGTAGCACCGGATAAAGATGGGTAGGCGAGAAGCGGACAGGCCTGTGCGGCCGGATAGATTCAGGAGGCTTTGACGATGCGAAAAGCGCGGTTCGACTTGTATTGTAGGAAGCCGCGAGGGGTATGCAAGACGCATCGTACGCGCCTCTCGGCAGCGCTCGATTGCCTTGTCTGACCATCATGGTATTCCATATACCAATAACAGTTGCCTGTCCAAATATGTTGGTATACCGTATTACAATTAAAAACCAACGGGGCGAATGCGCTTCGCATTTCATCGATGCGACGTGACCATGAAGATGCAGAACCTGTCTATCGGCAAGAAGTTGACCACGGCGTTCTGCGTCGTCATTGCGGTCTTTCTCGTGAGTTCGGCCGTGTGCTGGTACGGCCTGAACGCCATCGACCAGAAGCAGCAGCAAAACGCGGTGTCCGTGCAGGCGCAACGGCTGGTCAAGGACGCCAGCGCCGATTACCTCAACATCATCTGGTCGGTGCTGGCCTATAACCTGGACGGACAGCCCGGCCATATGAAGTGGAAAGTCGATCACATCGGCGACTTCCGCGCGCGGATGGCCGCCATCAAGGCGCTCGATCCCGCCGATGCGGCGCGCAATCAGCTCGTTGATACCGCCGTCGCCCAGTACGACATCTGGGAGACGAAGGTCGTCGATCCGCTGCTCGCGATGCGCACGCACGTCAACGAAGGCAGCGCCACGCTCGCACAGTTGAGCGAACTCACCGAGAGCTTCGGCAGCTATCTGGGCACGGGCGACATGATTGCCGCCGTCGATGCGCTCGATAAAGCCGAGCGCGCAGGCATCGATGCCCGCACCGTTGAACTCGCGTCGCTGCGCCACACGATCTACGCGAGCGTTGCGCTGGCAGCGGCGCTGGCGGTGTTGTGCGCGGCACTCGCCGGGCGCTGGCTGGTGGGCGCGATCCGCGACCCGCTCGCGCGCGCCGTAGAAACCGCGCAGGCAATCGCCGCCGGGCGTCTGGACAGCCGGATCGAGCGCGACCGCACCGATGAAACCGGCCGTCTGCTCGCGGCCATGGATGCGATGCAGACTTCGCTACAGACCATCGTCGGCTCGGTGACGCACGGCGTGGAGGCCGTCAAGGTGGGCGCGGCGCAGATCGCCGCGGGCAATACCGATCTGTCCTCGCGCACCGAGCAACAGGCCGCCGCGCTCGAAGAAACCTCGGCGACCACGCACGAGCTGACCGAGGCAGTGCGCCAGAACGCCGATAACGCGCGCCACGCGTGCGAGGTGATCGTGCGCGCAATGGATGCCGTGAACGCGGGCAACACGATGTCGGCGCAAATGATCGAAACGATGAACGAGGCGTCGGGCAGCGCCCAGAAAATCGCCTCGATCACGGCGATCATCGAAGGGATCGCCTTCCAGACCAATATTCTGGCGCTCAACGCGGCCGTCGAAGCGGCGCGCGCGGGCACCGAGGGGCGCGGTTTTGCGGTGGTTGCATCGGAAGTGCGCTCGCTCGCGCAGCGCTCGTCCACAGCAGCGAAGGAAATCAAGGAATTGATCGAGCGTTCGACGGCGTCGATCTCGGGCGGCGTGACGCGCGCGCACGATGTCGGCGCGACGATGGTGCAGCTACGCGCCGATATCGCCTCGGCAAAACAGGTCTTCGAGGCGATTGCGCAGGCGTCAGGCGAGCAGAGCCGCGGCCTCGAACAGGTCAATCAGGCGATTTCGCAAATGGACCAGGTCACGCAGCAAAACGCCGCGCTCGTGGAGGAAGCCGCCGCAGCCGCGCATGCGCTCGACGAACAGGCGATGCGTCTGCAAGGCGCGGTGGCGGTATTTTCGGCCTGACACGCGTGCGCCATTTCAGGCGTGGTTCAACGCCCGCCTGCCCGTCTCGAGATAGGCGCTCATCTCTGCTTGCGGCACCATTCCGCCGCCGGTCGCCCAGATGACGTGCGTGGCGTCACGCATCGCCACATCGTCGAGTTTCATACGCGTGCGATAGCCCTGCTGTTCGTTCGCCAGGCGCGCGAAGCCCGGCGCGCCCGCAAGCGCAGACGGTTCCAGCCGGATGTCCTGCGTCTGCGCCATGAGCGCAAGCAAGGCATATAGTTCGCTATCCTCAACGGTATAGAAGCCGTCGATCATGCGCTGCATCGCGCGTCCAACGAAACCGGAGGGCCGTCCAACTGCGAGTCCGTCGGCGGCCGTCACATTGTCGATGCCGAAGTCCTGCACGGCTAGCTGTTCGTGCAGCCCGGTCAGCACGCCCATCAACATGCACGGCGAGTGAGTCGGCTCGGCGAAAATGCAATGCACCGCGTCGCCGAACGCCAGCTTCAAACCGAACGCGACGCCACCCGGACCGCCGCCCACACCGCACGGCAGATACACGAAGAGCGGATGCGCGGCATCTACGCGTACGTTTGCAGCATCAAGCTGGCGCTTCAGGCGTTCGCCCGCAACCGCGTAGCCGAGAAAGAGCGTCGTCGAGTTTTCGTCGTCGACGAAGTGGCATTTCGGATCGCCTTGGGCAAGTCGCCGGCCGCTTTCGATCGCCTCGCCATAATCGCCGGCGTATTCCACCACCGTCACGCCATGCGCGCGCAAGCGGTCCTTCTTCCATTGACGCGCATCGGCGGACATATGCACCGTCGTCGTGAAGCCGAGCGTCGCGCTCGCAATGCCGATCGACATGCCCAGATTGCCGGTGGACCCCACCGCTATGCTGTGCTCGCGAAACAGCGCGCGGCATGCGTCGCTCGCGAGCACGCGGTAATCGTCGCCCTCTTTGAGCAGGCCGTGGCGGATTGCGAGTTGCTCGGCGTGAAAGAGCACTTCATAGATGCCGCCGCGCGCCTTGATCGAGCCGGAGATCGGTAAGTGACTGTCCTGCTTGAGCAACACACGCTGCGGCGTTTGCACATCGTAGCGCTGGCTCAACGCCTGCGCGAACGCGCTCACGTCGGTCAGCGGCGATTCGATGATGCCGCCCGCCTCGCGCACATCGGCGAACGACTCTGCGAGCAGCGGCGCGAAACGTTGCAGGCGCGCGCTTGCATCGGCGATATGCGAGGCGTCGAGGGGGATGTCCTGGCTCGCTTCGGCCAGCGGCGCGACGGCCGGGTTGAACCATTCGACCGGTTCGAGCGCCATGAGCGGCTGCAAAAGCGGGTATTCGCGAAGCCACGCATCGAGCGGCTTGCCATAGATTGATTCGATCATGTTTGAATCAGACAGCAGAAGCGCAGGCGTTGGGAGACGTCACGGCATCCAGCACAGGCGGATGCGTGACAATGGATTTGAGGTCTACGAGGGAAGCGCGCAATTTCGCGGCATCGGGAATCGGTCGGCGCGTTTCGTCCGACGACTCGAATAGCGTTTCGAACGCGCGCGCTGCATCGAGCAGTTCGAGATCGCCGCGAAACGCTCCGATCATCTGCAAGCCGAACGGCATGCCGCGATGATCGACGCCGCATGGCAGCGACAAGGCCGGATTGGTCGCGAGCGTGACGACATAGGTGAGCGACAGCCAGCGATAGTAGTTTTCCAGCGCGACACCGTTCACCGTTTTCAGATACGGCTGCGTCCATGGGAACGGCGATACCGGCGTGGTGGGCGAAAGAATTATGTCGTAGCGCTCGAACAGCGTCTGGAAGCGGCGGAACAAACGCGTCTGATCGGCATGGGCGCGCACGCAATCCGCGAGGCCCAGACCGATACCCATTTCGTAGTTCGCGCGCGGATTCGGCCCGAGCAGATCAGGGTTGGTTTCATAGGCCTTTTGCAGACCGGCGACAAAGGCTTCCGCGCGCAGCACGTCGAAGCATTGATGTGCCCCGTCGAAGTCCACCTCGATCGGCTCGCAGATCGCCACCTCACGGCGCAGAAAATCGATCTTGCGGCGGAACACGGCGCGGATTTCGTCATCGACTTCGCAAACGCCAAAGTCCTCCGTATAACCGATGCGCAGTTTCGACAGATCCGTGGGCGCGCGGCCCTCCATCGTCGCGCTCATCGCGAACGGATAGCCAAGCGGATCGCTGCCCGATTGACCGACCGTCGCCGCGAGTTGCAGCCAGGTGTCCTCGACATTGCGGCCCATCGGCCCCACTACCGCGATCGGCGTCCAGCCCAATGGCTTGCGATCGCTGGGCACGAGTCCCGGCGAAGTGCGCATGCCGACCACGCCGCATTTGGCCGCTGGAATGCGCAGTGAGCCGCCCGTATCGGAGCCGCTGGCAAGCGGCACCATATCCAGTGCAAGCGCAGCCGCCGAGCCCCCAGAGGACCCGCCCGCATTCAGACGCGGATCGAACGGATTGCCTGTTGCGCCCCACACGGGATTGAAACTGTTTGCGCCGGCGCCCATTTCCGGCACGTTGGTCTTGCCAACGACAATCGCGCCCGCCGCGCGCAAGCGGCGCACCAGCGTGTTGTCCTGCCCGGGCACATTCGCGCGATAGAGCGGCGAGCCATACGTGGTCAGCAGACCTTCCGTCTCTTCGAGATCCTTGATGCCGATGGGCAGGCCATGCAAGGCGCCCACTGCGTCGCCCCGTGCGAGCGCGGCGTCGGCGGCGTGGGCCTCGATGCGGGCGCGCTCGAAGCTCGTCGCCGTGATCGCGTTGACGTACGGATTGAGCGTTTCGATTCGCGCGATGCTGGCGTCGAGCAATTCGACGGCGGAAATTTCTCGCGCCTGCAATAGCGCGCGCAGCGCGACGGCGCTAAGACGGGTCAATTCGTGGCGGTCATTCATCGGGCGGTCCTTTAAGCAGTCTGCAACGGTGCGCTCAATGTAGACGACCCAAAACGCAGCGGCTAGTGATGAATATCGAAACCAGAATTCACTTTTGGTCAACGCGCGCGCGTAGAGAGTTCATCGCTCAGACGTTCGATAAACGATTTCAGCAGCGGCGGCAACGCGCGCCGCGCCAGCGTCTGGATTTCGACGGTGCGCTCGCTCGCCGTGAGTTCCGGCACGGGCAGTGCGACCAGTTCACCGGACGCAAGACGCGGGCGCACGAACAGTTCGCCGCTGAAGGTGACAGCATCGCTGAAAAGCGTGAAGCCGAGCAGCGTTTCCAGCGTCGCGCTGCTTAACACGCTCTTGCACGCGACGCCTTCACGGCTGCAATAGATATCGATCAGCTTGTGCAGCGTCGAATGCACGCCCGGCAAGGCCAGCGGATAAGCCAGCAACTCGCGGAATGACACCTGCTCGGCATGCGCCAGCGGATGAGACGACGCGACAATCGCGAAGATGGGCGAAGGCGCGGAAAACGCCGTATGAATGTCTTTTTCCGGACCAAAGCTGAACGTGAGGCCAACGTCACATTCGGCTTCGCGCACGCGCTGCGTGACGCCGCCAGCCGTATCGACCACAACTTCGAACGATGCGTGCGCAACGGTACGGCGAAAGTCCGCCATGGCGCGCGGCAGGAAAGCGGCCGCGAATCCTTCGGTACAGGCAATGCGGATCGTGCGTTCGGCTTCGCCGCGCAGTGCGTCGATTTCCAGCGAAATCTGTTCCGCGTCCAGCTGCGAGCGGCGCGCATACGCGGCGAGCATTTCACCCGCCTTGCTCGGCACCATGCCACGCGACTGCCGCACGAACAGCGGCGTGCCGAGTTCGCTCTCGAGCCGCGCGATCTGCCGGCTGATAGCGGATGGCACGACGTTCAGACGACTGGCGGCATCGGCAACGGAACCGGTGTTGACCACTTCGAGGAAGTAACGGACAGCGGCTTCCTGAAGAATACGGGCGCTCATGATGGATCGATTAAAAGACGCGGAATACGCCATCATAGCGCCTGTTTTCTCAATCGAGCGCGCAGGCCTCCCCGGACGCGGCGAGGCGCGCGTCGGCTCCAGGTACGAGGCGAATCGAAAGGCTGGTGATCAGCGCGAACACCGTCGCCACGATCAGGAAACCAAACACGGCGTTGTAGTTGCCCGTCACCGAGACCAGCACACCGATGACTGCGGGCGCAACGAATCCCGCCACCTGGCCACCGAAGTTGACCATGCCCGCTCCCGTGCCGATCAGCTTCTGCGGCAGGAATTTCGTCGGCAAAGCGAATACGCCGGCAAAAACGAATGACTTGAAGAAGTAGACGATCGACTGATACGCAATCACGCCCGTCACCGTTTGAGCCGTGTACATCTCGTAGAGGAAGAAACCGGAGATCGCACAGCAGGTCGCCATCAGCCACTTTTCGCGGCCGTCGAACCAGCGCGTGAGAATCCAGCCGCCGAGCGCCGTCGAAATGCTCGCCGCGACGAACGGCAGCGGCGTGAGCATGCCAACAGCCTTCAGATCGAGATGACGCTCGGTCAGCAGATAGGCCGGCATCCATGCATCGAGTCCCTTGTTGACGATGCCCATGCCGAACCACGTCAACAGAATCTTCCACATGAGCGGCATCTTGAGAAGCGCGCGCGTCGCCGCGCCGTCGATGCGTGCGGAGCGGCCCGTCGAATCGCGCGTCTGATGCGTGTCCTTCACCGCGAACAGATAGACAAGCGCGAACACGATTCCGGCGCAGCCCGCGACAACGAACGCATGCCGCCAGCCGAGCATCAGAATGAGCGGCGCAATGGCGAGCGGCGCGATAAAGCTGCCGACATAGTTCGACGACATTAGCAGCGCGGACATCTTCGGACGGTCGGCGCGCGCGCAGGATTCGGTGACGCCCTTGACCGCCGCGCCGGGATAACCGCCTTCCCCCAGCCCAAAGATAAAACGGATCGCGATCAGCGAAGCGAGCGACCATGCAAGCCCCGTCATCAGCGTAAACAGGGACCAGAACGCCACCGAAACGACGATGACCTTCTTGCTGCCCCAACGATCGGCGATCCAGCCGCCGGGGATCTGCATGGCGGCGTAGCTGATATAGAACGTGCTCATGACGACGCCAAGCGCCGCAGCGCCGACGTGAAATTCCTTGCCGATCGCGACCAGCGACAAGGCGATCGCCGAGCGATCGATGTACGAGATGCAGTAGCCGAGATAGAGCAGCGCGAATACCGCGAAGCTGGCGCGCCTGCTTTTATTGGGGTCGATCATGCTGAGCACCTGCCGATAGAGAGAAGACCGGGCCCGCGCCGGCGGTGCCGGGCGCTCCCACTGCGACTAGTCGGATTGATCCTAAGTAGCCACAAATGGGTCGACAAGTGACATATTCCGATGCCTGCGTTCGCGAAAAGTCATCGGAAGAGGTGACGGGGCCGGGTCTATTCCATTCAGCTCGCGCTCATCGGTTCGTGCAGTTCCAGCGCAACTTCAAGCTCGATTTCATCGCAATTCGGCTGCGTGCCGCCGCGATCGACCACGAGAAAATCGCTCACGCGATCGAATGCCAGCAAGGGATGGTGCCAGACACCCTTTGCATAGTTGACGCCCTGAGTGCCGTCCACCCAGAACGCCCGCAGGCGCGCCGGGTCGAATTCGCCGGCGGGCGCCACCACCACGGCATAGCGCATGTGCCCGAGCGGCACGAAGGCCTGGCTGCCGTGCGGATGCCGCTCCATCATCGCAATCGGCACGGGCCACGCACGCGGCTGGGCGCGAAACACGCTGACGAGCGGCCTGCCGCCCGCCTCGCACACGTCGATGGTGGCAAGGTCGTGAAATCGCTCGGTCGTGCCGCCGTTGATCGGAAAGTGGCGCGCACCGTCAAGCTCGATCACATCGCCGAACGGTGCGAACGCCTCGCGCGTAAGCTTTTCCAGCTGCAAAACAAGCGTCGTTTCCATCGCTACTCTCCGCTCAGGCGAGTTCGCCCCACAAACGCAGACGCGAAACGCCGCCGTCCGGATAGATGTTGAAGCGCACGTGCGTCACGGGCCCCAGCGCCGCCAGGCCACTTTCGAAGATGTGCTGCTTGTCCATCTCCAGCTTCTGTTCGCCAAGCAGTGTCGGCCAGAACATCGCCTGCGTGACGAGCGAATCGTCGGTGCCGCCCGTCACGCTCGCGGCCTGCAGCGAGCAGCGGTCGGGATAATTACCCTTGAAGTGCGCCGTATCGACTTCGATCTTGTGAATGATGCCAGGCCTCGCCAGCGCGACGATAGCCCAGTCGTTGCCCGGCTCGCGGCGGCGGCGCGTTTCCCAGCCGTCGCCCATGTTCACGCCGCGCCCAGGCATCAAAAGCGTCGACGCCATGCCGAAATGCTGATTGTTCGCCGCTACCAGATACGCGCCATTTTCCAGCGCGGCGAGGTCGATCAGACTGCCCCGCTCCACGCGGCTCCAGTCGCGCCTGGGCTGGCCGTACACGCGCAGGCGCGCCAGACCGCCATCGGGATAGAGATTCACGCGCAGATGCGTGAACGCGCGCGTATCGTTCACTTCGATGTAGTGATGCTGGTTGCCTTGCAAGGTCGTTGCGGGAACAACGGTCTGCCAGTCGGCGTTTTCAGGCGGTGCGTCGTCGCCGGTTTCTGCGTAGCATGCGTCGATCGAAGCGGCCGGCGGGAAGTTGCCGGTGAAGTGGCTCGTGTCGAGATCGACACCGTAAATCACGCCGGGCCGCGCCAGCCGCACAATACAGAAGTCGTGACCCGTCGTGCGCTTGCGGCGCGTTTCCCAGCCGTCCATCCACTTGCCATGATCGTCGTATTTGCCGGGGATGAAAACCGCGGCCTGCGGCTCCAGCATGCGCTCCTTGGGCGCGAAGAACTCGTCGCTGGCGACAATTGCGCGTGCACCCAGGCGTGCGTCCGTGAGATTCATGTAGCGGCGCGTAAAGGCCGGTGCGTTGGGATCGAGTGTCGGAATCGCCATGATTTGTCTCCTTTGAATCAGATAGTCAGTTATTCGAATCAATCGCGCGTGATGCGTTAGCACTCACGCATGCGCCGCGTTCCCGCCCAGCACGTCGTCATGAGCGGCGGCCGGTTCGTCGCCGCCAGGCACGTAGAGATAACCTTCATCGAGATTCAGCACGCGCTTTGCGCGCGCCTTGTCGATATCGTGTTCCCACACCGCCACCACCACCGTCGCAACACAGTTGCCGATCAGGTTCGTCACGGCGCGTGCGATGCCGACAAACCAGTCTACCGGCAGGATCAGCACGAGGCCCAGCACCGGAATCGCGGGGATGGCCGAAAGCGTCGCGGCAAGAATCACGATGGCCGAGCCGGGAATGCCGTGCGCGCCCTTCGAGGTCACGAGCGAGACCAGCACGACCACAATCAAGTCATGCACCGAGAGCGGCGTGTTGGTTGCCTGGGCGATAAAGATCACCGCCAGCGTGAGGTAGATCGAGAAACCGTCGAGGTTGAACGAGTAGCCGGTCGGAATCACCAGGCCGACGGTGGAATCCTTCACACCCATGAATTCGAGCTTGCGCATGACTTGCGGCAGCACGGCATCCGACGATGCGGTGCCGAGCACGATCGACAGTTCCTCGCGCAGATAGCGGATCAGTTTGAAGACGTTGAAGCCCGCCAGCCGCATCACGATGCCCAGCACGACCGCGACAAACACGATACAGCTTGCGTAGAACACGATCACGAGCAAACCAAGCTGCTTGAGCGAAGCCACGCCGTACGTACCCGTCGTGAAAGCAATCGCGCCCAGAACGCCAAACGGCGCCAGCTTGATGATGAAACCCATGACGCGGAAGAACACCTGAGCGAGTTCATCGACGATCGCATTCACGCGCTGCGCCTTCGGGCCGAGCAGCGAAAGCGCACTGCCAAACAATACCGAGAACACCAGAATCTGCAGGATGTCACCCTTCGCGAAGGCGTCGAAGGCCGTATCGGGAATGATCTTCAGCAGGAACGCGGCGGTGTCCTTGAGGCTCTTGGCGTTCTCGGTGTAAGTCGCGAGCGAGGCCGCGTCGAGCGAATGCAGATTCACATTCATGCCCGCGCCCGGGCGCGTGAGGTAAGCCAGCACCGCGCCGATCACGAGCGCGACCGTCGTCATCGCCTCGAAGTAAATCACCGATTTGAGCCCGACGCGCCCGACTTTCTTGAGATCACCCGCGTGAGCCATGCCGCTCACCACCACGCAGAACACGATCGGCCCGATCACCATCTTGATCAGCTTGAGAAAGCCGTCGCCAAGTGGCCTGAGCGATTGCGCGAAATGGGGGAATATCGCTCCAACAACAATGCCCACGACAAGGGCGATGACAACCCGGCCAAACAGCGAATTGAAGAACTTCGTCACGACTTTCTCCTGCAGGAAGGGATCGGGCAACTGTTCTGACTGGTCTGACCAGTACTGTTATAGCGGATAGTAGGAAGCCGATATAGTGGAGTCAAGGCGCCAAAAAACGGTGTTTACCCTTGAGTGGGCGCAGAAGACGGCCGGACGCGCGCATGCAGCGGTCTGGCCCGGACTACAATACCGGTCAGACCACGCACGCTTGCGCTCATCGATGAAGAACGTTCCGCATACCGTCACCGACGCCGCCATCGCCACGATCCGCGCACGGATCGAGGAAGGCCTGTATCCGGTCGGCAGCCTGCTGCCGGCGCAGCGCCAGCTTTCCGAGGAACTGGAGATCAGCCGTGCGTCGCTGCGCGAGGCCTTGTCGACGCTGGAGGCACTCGGCATGCTGACGATCCGCGCGGGCAAAGGGGTGTATGTGACCAGCGCCCAGGCCGCCAGCGCGCATCCATGGCGCTTCGCCGACCAGACTTCGCTGCCGGACACCTACCAGATGCGCTTCGCGCTCGAGGGGTTCGCAGCGCGCATGGCGGCGCTGGCGATTGGCGACGCCGACGTGGCGTGGTTCGAAGCGAATGTCGAGGCGCTGCACGAGGCGCTCAGCAACGACGAAATCGACGAAGCCTCACAACTCGACTTCGAATTCCATATGCGCATCGTGAGTCTCGCGGGCAACGCGGCAATCGAATCGATTTTGCGCAGCAGCGCGGACATCATGAAGGAAAGCCAGCGCATGCCGTTTTACCGGCGCGAACTGGTGCTCTCGACTTATCGTGAACACAGCGCCATCGTCGCGGCGCTCAAGACGCGTGATCCGGCCATTGCGGGAGAGGCCATCGAGGCGCACATCACGGCGGCCGCACAGCGCGCGGGCGTCCATTTTCCGGTGCCCGGGCCTGCGGCCGCGATTCAGCAATAACGCAGGAACAAGCCTGCAAAGAGGCGTGGATAGCGCCTAGCCACCGCTGCCGCCAACGGTGCGCTGGCTCTTCCACTGCCCTTGCTGCACTTCAAACAGCGTATAAGGCGGCTTGATCAGATCGCCATGCGGATCGAAAGCAATCGCGCCCGTTACGCCCGTCACCGTGACTTTCGGCAGACTGGCGACGATTTTTGCGCGGTCCAACGAGTTCGCGTTCTCGATCGCCTTGATCATGGCGAGCGCAGCGTCATAAGCGAAAGGCGCATAGAGTTCGACATCCTGATTGAAGCGCGCCTTGTAGCGCTTCGCGAAGGCCTGCGCCGAAGGCAACTTGTCGAGCGCCGGGCCCGGCTCCAGATCGCGCGTCCCCTCGCCCGCGCTGCCCGCCACCTGCAGGAACGCGTTGCTCTTGAGCGCGCCCGCACCGAACAGACGCGCCTGCAAACCCAGTGAGCGCATCTGCTTGACGAGCAGCGCGCCCTGCTCGTCAAGGCCGCCAAAGAAGATCATGTCGACATTCTTTTCCTTGAGCGAGGTGAGGATCGCGCGAAAGTCCACCGCCTTGTCGTTGGTGAATTCGCGATCGACGATATTGCCGCCCGCCTCCTTCGCGCCCTGCTGGAACGCATCGGCCAGCCCCTGACCGAACGCCGTGCGATCGTCGATGATGCCAATGCGCTTCGCCTTTAACTGCTCGACCGCAAAGCGGCCCGCGATCACGCCGCCAATACCGTCGTTGCCCATGGTGCGAAACACGTTAAGGAATCCTTGCTGTGTTAGCGCGGGATTGGTCGATCCGGGCGTGATCATCGCCACATTCGCATTGTGATAGACCGCCGAGGCCGGAATGCTGCAGCCCGAGTTGTAGTGGCCGATCACGCCCACCACGCCGTCATCGACAAGTTTTTGCGCGACCTGGATCGCCACGCGCGGGTCAGCCTGATCGTCCTGCACGTCTAACACGAATTTGACGGACTTGCCGTCGATCACGGGATGCTTCGCGTTTTCTTCGTCGAGCGCGAGTTGCGCGCCATATTGCAGATCCTTGCCGACCCGCGCCACCGGACCGGTCAGCGGTCCGGCAAAGCCGATCTTGACGGTTTCGGGCTCGGCGCCATACGAGGGCACGCTCGCATAGAGTGCGCCGAGAGCCAGCGCGATGACCAGATTGCGGCGGTTCATGATGTTCGTCCTCTTCTGAAGACTGCAGCGGTGGTTGAATGCGCCCTCAAAAGCGGCGCGGGTTATAGGGCGAAAGATCGAGCGGTGCGGCGCGGCCCGCCACGAGGTCGGCAACCACGCTGCCCGTGATGCCGCCCAGCGTCACGCCCAGATGCTGATGGCCGAACGCGTAGAGCACGTGCGGCGAATTGCGCGAGGCGCCGATCACCGGCAGGCCGTCGGGCAGACTCGGGCGAAAGCCGAGCCAGTCGCTATCGGGCTGCGGCAGCTCGGGCAGTGCCTCGCGCGCCGAGCGCGTGATCAGGTCGAGCAGGCTACGGTTCTTTGGCGCGTCGAAGCCGCCCAGTTCGACCGTGCCCGCCGCGCGGATGCCGCCCGTCATCGGCGTCATGTAGAAGCCGCGCTCGGCCCAGCCGCAGGGCCGCGAAATCAGATTCGAGGTGCCGGGAAAACGTACGTGATAGCCGCGTTCGGTATCCAGCGGCACTGCGTCGCCGCATTGGCGCGCGAGCGCTTTCGAATGCGCGCCCGCGCAGACGACCGCGTATTGCGCGTCTATCGCGCCGCCTGCGTCATCGACGAGGCGCACGCCGTTGCGTGCAGGTTCGAGCCGCGCGACCGTCGCCGGTATGTGCGTGAGACCGCGGCGCACGAGCAAGGCGTGCAAGGCCTGCAAAAAGCCGCGCGGATCGCTCAGATACCAGCTGCCGTCGAACAGCGTGCCGCGCGCGAAAATGGGCGCAAGACCGGGTTCGAGCGCGCGGATGGCGTCGCTATCGAGCGTCTGGAAGCGCACGCCGAGCGAGGCGCGCAGCGCGAGCGACGCCTGCGCTCCCTCGAACGACGATGCGCTCGAGTACAGATACAGACATTCGCGCTCGCGCACGAAGGACTGCGTCGCCGCATCGCCCAGCATCTCGCGATAACCGTCGAAAGCGCGCGAGAGCAACGCCGCCAGCGCCTGCGCGCTTGCCTCGTAGCGCCGTTGCGTCGCGCCCAGCAGAAAGCGCGCGAGCCAGGGAGCAAGCGTGGGCGCGTAGCTCCAGCGAATGCGCAACGGACTCGTCGACGAAAACAGGAAATGCGGCAATTGGCGGAACACATCGGGATTGTTCACGGGGATGCAGGCGTAGTTCGCAAACGTGCCTGCGTTGCCGTACGACGCGCCCTCTCCCGGCCCGAGCGGATCGTGCAGCGTGACCTGGTGGCCGTCGCGCATGAGCCAGTACGCACACGACAGCCCGACGAATCCCGCACCGATGACAGCGACTTCAGCCATTATTTTTTCCAGTTTGCAGCCGGTTCGCCAAACGCGCGGCCCTGCGTGCCGCCATGCGTGCCTTGAAACTGCGCGCGCTGCTTGCGACTACGCGCGATCCAGTACGCGATCGACACCACGCCCAGGCTGCCAAGGCTGGCGAGCAACTGGCTCGCGAGCGACCGGTCGAAGCCCATCGCGATCAGCACGCCGGCGATCGCCGCCACGACCGCCCACGACAGCCAGGGAAACAGCCACATACGCAGCGTGAGACGCTCGGGCGCTTCGGCTTCAAGGCGGCGGCGCAACACGATCTGCGCAAGCGCAATCGACAGATAGACGAACAACATGATCGCGCCGGACGCGTTCACGAGGTAGAGGAACACGCCCTGGGGCGAAGCGATGGCCGCGACGATCGCCACATAGCCCACCACGCTGCTCGCCAGCACGGCGAGGCGCGGCACACGGGTTTTCGACAGCGTCAGCAGGCTGCGCGGCGCGTCACCGCGTTCGGCAAGGCGGAACATGATGCGCGAGGAAACGTACAGCCCGGAATTGAGCGCGGACAGCACGGCCACCAGCACGACCGCGTTCATCATGTCGGCGGCGCCGGGAATGTGCATGGTTTCGAGCGCCGCGACAAACGGCGAATAACCGACCTTGATATGCGACCACGGCACGATGCAGGCGATCACGAACATCGACCCCACGTAAAACGTGATGACGCGCAGGATCACGGAACGCGTCATGGAAGCTACGTTGCGGCCCGGATCGTCGGATTCGGCGGCGGCGATCGTGGCGATTTCCGCGCCGCCCACGGCAAAGATCACGGTGGGCACGCCCGCGAAAATCGACATCGCGCCGAACGGCATGAAGCCGCGGTCGCCCAGCAGATTCGCCGCAGTATGATGCCAGCCGCCGAAGCCGCCGAGCCAACTCACGCCCACGACGATAAAGACGATGATGGCCGCGACCTTGATCGACGCGAACCAGTATTCGAACTCCCCATACGACTTCACGGACAGCAGATTGATGGCGGTCATCACCGAAAGCAGCACGAGGCCGATCAGCCACACGGGCGCCGGTATCCAGCGTTGCAGGATGGCCGCTCCCGCCACCGCCTCCACCGCCACGACGATCACCCAGAAATACCAGTACAGCCAGCCGTTCGTGAACCCCGCCCAGTTGCCCAGACCCAGGCGGGTGAATTCCGTGAACGAGCCGACGCCCGGGTGCGAGAGCGCCATTTCGCCGAGCATGCGCATGACGAACAGCACGACGATACCGGCCAGCAGATAGCTCAGGCAGGCGGCCGGGCCCATCGCGCTGATGGTCGCGCTGCTGCCGACAAACAGACCCGCGCCGATGATGCCGCCGAGCGAAATCATGGTGACGTGCCGCTTGCGCAGCGCATGGCCGAGATGGGCGGACGAGCCACCGGACGGGGCCGAAGAAGGATGGATTGGGTGATTTGCCACAGACAGCTCCTCAGGTACAGTGCGTGTTGCGCCGGCATGCCGGCCGAACAAAACCGTGGATCCATACTCACACAATAATTTTTTGTGTGCAAATAAAAAGTCTTTGTATGGACCCCAGGATTTGCCCTGGCGACGACGGCTATGCACGTCTGCATATTCGCGAAAATCCTTGCCAAACAGCAGGATACCGAGTTAAACAAGAGGCAGCGTCGCGGCGCGCGACCCTCATCAGCCGCGCTCTCTCGATATCTGGCCGTTTTTTGTATGGAGCTACTACTTGAATGATGCGCGAAGATAACCAGACAAAAAGCGACGAACAACTCCAGACAAAAGGTCGGCAAGCCACCTATCTCGAGGTCTCGCGCAACCTTGAAGAACAGGTCCGCAGTGGTCGCTACCCGCCCGGCAGCCGTCTGCCGCCGCAGCGCGACCTGGCGATCGAACTGGGCATCAACGTCTCCACGGTTTCGCGCGCCTATAAGGAATTACAGGCGCGCGGGCTGATCGTCGCGAGCAAGCGGCGCGGCTCGATCGTCACGGGCGGCGCGATGCCTGCGATCAAATCGCCCGCGCAGCGCAGCAACGCCGACGAACCGCAGGCCAGCGGCGTAATCGATCTCACGGTGAACCGCCCGGCCACGGGCGAATTCCTCGCGCAGCTTGCGCGCACGATGACGAACATCGCGCGCGATCCGCGCTTTTCGGAAACCCAGGAATATCAGCCGCCGCAAGGTCCCGACTGGGCGCGCGCGGCGGGCGCCCAATGGATCGCCGCGCCAGGCTTTGCGCCCACGCCCGACAATCTCGTAGTGACGAGCGGCGCGCAGCACGGTCTATACGCAGTGCTTAGCAGTTTGATGGGCCACGAGGGTGTGATTCTCTCGGATCAGTTGACCTATTACGGCCTCAAGGCGCTCGCACCGGTGTTCCAGTTCGAACTGGTGGGCATCCCCAGCGACGACGAAGGCTTGCTGCCCGATCATCTTGAAGAAGCATGCAAACGCATGCGCGTGAAAGCCATCTTCACGGTGCCGAATCTGCAGAACCCGAGCGTCGTCACAATGAGTCTTGCGCGGCGCGCGGCGCTCGTGGACATTGCGCGCCGGCATCACATCGCGATCATCGAAGACGACGTGTATGGGCCGCTGCTGCGCAAGCGCTTGCCGACCATTGCGAGCCTTTGTCCGGAACTGACGTTCCACATTGCTTCGACGTCCAAGATCCTTGCGCCGGGCCTGCGCATCGGCTATCTGCTGACGCCGCCGCATGGCGCTGCGCTCGCCGCAGAAGCCGTGCGCACCACGGCATGGATGCCCGCGCCGCTTTCGACGCTCATCGTCACGCGCTGGATCGAGGACGGCACGGCGCAGACAATACTCGAAGCGCAGCGCGAGGAATTGCAGGCGCGCCAGGCGCTCGCGCGCGAACTGCTGCCGCAGGAGTTACTCAAGAGCGATCCTGCATGCATGTTCGTCTGGCTGCGTGTGCCGGAGCCGTGGCGCTCCGACGACTTCGCCGCGAACGCGCTCGCGCGCGGCGTGAATACGATGCCTGCTTCGGCCTTCGCGGTCGATCGCTCGACCACCGAGCATGGCGTGCGCATCAACCTCGCCTGTGCGAGTTCGCGCGAACAACTCGCACGGGCCTTGCAGGTGCTCGCGCGTACGCTGCGCGACCGGCCCCGTGCCTTGTTTGGAACGATCTAGCGGAAAGCCGCGCCGTCACGCGCAGAGCGTGACGCTCGACCAGAGACGGCCGGTGGCGGGTTCGACGAGAGTCAGTTTGCCGCCGGGGCTGCATGCGCCGGTGTCGATAAACATATGGGCGCCAATCTGGCGGACTTCGCGCATCGTCGTGTGCCCGCAGTAGGTGATCGACAATGCCTGCCGTGAAGGCGACACGCTGAACGCCAGATCGCGGCCCCACAGCATGCGGCGGCGCACGGCGGCTTCGAAGTGGCCTGCGGCCAGTTGTTCGTCGTTGCCACGGAATTCGGCATGCAGGATATTAAAGCGCGTGGGGCCTTCGCCCACGATGCGTGCGAGCGGCAGCAGATTCAGTTTCGCGGCGTGCGCCGCAAGCTCGCCGTCGGATAGCGATCGCGCCCACTCGCCGCCCACTTCGTACCAGCGCTCGCGCGGCAAACGTCCATCGACGACCGCGCACAATGCTTCTTCGTGATTGCCCAGCACCGGATAAAACCAGTCGTGCTCCAGCAGGCCCAACGCGCGTTCGCTCTGTTCGCCGCGATCGATCAGGTCACCTACGGAAAACATCCGGTCGTGCTGAGTGTCGAAATCGACCTCGGCCAGTAATTGCTCGAACGCGCTCATACAGCCGTGAATATCGCCGACCACGAAGTCGCGGCCGCACGCGTTCGCGCCGTGCTGCACGACCCCGGATTCGACCGGGTCCGCATACGTCGCGCCCGCGTGGGCAGCGCCCTGTTGGAGGGCCTGCATACCGCGAAAACCCAGGCGCTTGAGTAGCGGCTGCTGATGACTGTTCGGGCCCATTCTCATCTCTCGTGGACAATCGGCCCATCATATTTCAGGCAGAGAGGGAAAATGAAGGCGAACTTGTTATATGTGTAACGAGTGGTAAGGACCTGCAAGCGATTGGCTTACGGTCACCATGCATTTGTATTTCCAGCGACTGCGCTGCATCGCTCAATGACAACTAACATTGGCGATGCAGCGGCATCATCAGCTTATTTCGCGCCGATTTCGCTTTCGGCGAGACTCAACTTTTGTTCGCGTTCACGCGAGGACTGGGCGATCGGCGGGCCTGCAAACCGATTGCGTACCCCGCCCACATACCAGATGGCGAGCAGTGCAAGCAGCAGGCCGCCGATCAGATACAGCACCTTCTCGTTCGGCGGCTGAATGCCGACATAAGCGAGAATCAGCGCGCCCACCACAGCCGCAATCGCGAACGGCTTCGACAACTTGCCCAACTGGAACGGCCCCTTCTCTTTCCAGGTGCGGCCTTCCGCGAAAATGCCCGCTGCGATCGGCATCGCGTACGAGACGAACAGAAACACGGCGCTGCCGGCGCTCAGCACGGTGAAGGCATCGCCATAGAGCGTCGCGGCAATGGCGAGTACGGCGGACGTCCAGATCGCCGCGCCCGGAGTGCGGTGCGCCGGATTCACCTTGCGCAGCCACTTCGAACCCGGCAAACCGCCGTCACGCGCGAATGCAAACATCATGCGTGACGTCGATGTGACTGCCGCCAGTCCGCAAGCATAGTTGATAAAGAACATCAGCAATTCGATAACGATGCGTAAGGGCGTGGGAATCGGCGCGAGGATCGCCTCGAAAAATCCCGTGCCCTGTTTGACCGCCGCGCCAAGATCAGGCATCACGAGCACAAACGCGCACACCATGACGTAGCCAAACGTCGTCGACCAGAATACCGATCCGACGATGCCACGCGGCACATTGCGCGCAGCCTGATGCGTTTCTTCCGAAGTGTGCGCGGAAGCGTCGAAGCCCGTGATCGTGTACGCGGTTAGCAGCAGACCGGAGAGAAACGCCATCGCCATCGTCTGCTTCGGCCATGCGCCGCCATCGGTGCCGGTAAAGTTTGTGAACGTGTAGAGGCGCGACAGATCGACCTTCACCGGCGAATACGCGAGCAAAGACACGACGAGCACGACCGTAACGACGAAAATCAGGTAGCCGGACAGATCGGTGATCTTGCTGGTGATGCGAATGCCGCGATGATTCAGGAACGCCTGCGATGCGGTAATCAGCGTGAGAAAGATTGTCTGATCCCACCAGCCGAGCGAATCCGGTTTGACGCCGAACATCGGCGCAATCAGCGTGCGAAAGAACGGATCGTAGGTGCCGTAATTGATCGCTGCGACCACAAACACGAGACCCAGCAGATTCAGCCACGCGGTGAGCCAACCCCACGTTTTACCGCCCAGAATCGAGCTCCAGTGATACAGGCCGCCTGCCGTCGGGTAGGACGACGCGATCTGCGCCATCGCTGCCGCCACCACCAGCGCGAACAGCGAGCCGAGCGGCCAGCCCAGCCCGATCGATGCGCCGCCTGCCGCTGAAAACCCCATCTGAAACGACGTTATGCCACCAGAGAGAATGCAGATCAGCGAAAACGAAACCGCGAAATTGGAGAACGCGCCCATGCGGCGCGAAAGTTCCTGCGCGTAGCCCATCTTGTGCAGCAACGAGACATCCTGGTCTGCATGCGCGGCTTGATCCGCCGCGGGTTCGAGTGTATTCGCGTCCATATGACGTTCCTTCAAACGAGGTGATTGAAGCGTCGAACTCGTCATCCTTTAAACAGGATTCCGTATCACGCAGCCGTAAAGCAGTTATCGACGTAGAGATGCGCGCCGTTGATAAAGCTCGCGTCGTCGCTGGCGAGAAACAAGGCGGCCTGCGCCACTTCTTCCGGTTTGCACAGACGTCCTTGCTGAAGTGACAGCGCTGCTTCGCTCGCGTCGAAGCCGTATTGCGCCAGTGCGCTGATTTCGCGCTGGCCATGAGGCGTGTTGATGAAGCCCGGACACACGGCATTGCAGCGGATACCGCGATCGCGATACTCCACGGCGATCGCGCGCGCAAACATCGCGCACGCACCTTTGGTGGTGCAATAGAGCACTTCGAGCGGCGTCGCCGCCACCGATGAGATCGACGCCGTGCAAACGATCGAGCCGTGACCCGCCGCGAGCATATGAGGCAAAACGGCTCTCGTCATCATGAACATGCTCTTCACGTTGACGTTCATGAGCCAGTCGTATTCTTCGTCGCTGGTGTCCAGAAACGGCTTCACCACGATGCTGCCCGCGTGGTTGAACAAGGTGTCGATACGGCCGAATCGCTCGACGATGCCGGCCACGGCGTCGTCTACGGCCGAACGTTGCGAGACGTCCGCCACGAACAGTTCGGCCACGCCGCCCTCGGCGCGAATACGCGCGACAACCTCTTCGCCCGCGCCGCGATTGACGTCGACGATGGCAACCTGCGCGCCTTCGCGGGCAAACAGCAGCGACGCCGCGCCGCCCGCTCCCGTCGCGCCGCCCGAAACGATCGCGATCTTGCCTTCCAGCTTTCTTGCCCTTTCACTCATGCCTGGCTCCTGGTCGAATCCATCGTATGCACAAGTTAGGTGCGCCAAAAAACGGCAACTATCCAAATTTGGCAAAAAAATAAAATTGCCGTAAAAATCAGGGATCGCGCAGGTGGAGAACGGCGTTGTTGCGATGCATGAACGCTTTTGTCCTGGGAGACACAATGGAAGCGGTCCACGGGCCGAACGAGGCCATACAGTTTCGAAGCTGTCGCAGCGTCGACGAACAGGCGGCGCTGCTCGACGCATGGAACCAGAGCTATTGCCAGCTTTCGCGGGGTACGTTCGACGGCTCCGTGACCTGGTTCATGGCGGGCGCCGTGAAGGTGCTGGTGGAGAAGCTGAACCGCACGGTCTATCAGCGCGGCGACGTCGACCGCAATAAATTCGCCGTGGGCATTCCGTTTCACCTCGAAGGGCACGCGCTCCTGGCAGGGCAAACGAGCCACCTCGACGCATTGCATGTTTTCTCCGGCAAGGACGGATTCGAATTCCTTTCGCCGGATCAACACGTTTTCGTCAACCTGGAAATCGAGCCGGCCGCCGTGGCCGACCCGGCAACGCGCGCACAACTGGAATCGATCATTGCGCGGATCGGCATGAAAGCGGGCGTAGTGAATATTGCCCCAATGCGTCTGGAGCCGTTTCGCGAGGTGCTGAGAATCCTGCTCGACAGCGTCGCCGATGCGCCGCATGTGCTCCAGGAGCACGACAGTGTGGTGTCGTTCGAAAAATCCATCGTTTATGGGCTGAGTGAAGCACTCAACGACTTCCCGGTTATCGCGCAACAGGAACGCGGCGAAGCACGCATCGCGAGAAACTGGCAACTGGTGCGCAGCGTGCGCGAAATTGTCGAAGGTTCGCCCGATTGTCCGCTGTCCGTTGCCGAACTCTGCGCTCGCATGCATGCGAGCCGTCGCACCTTGCAATACGCTTTCGAAGAAACCACGGGCATCAGTCCATTGGCATATATGCGCGCCATAAGACTGGCGAGAGTCCGTAAGGACCTCGTGCACGCCGCAACAGTCACCGAGGTGGCGACGCGTTGGGGCTTCTGGCATTTCGGCAATTTCGCCAATGAATATCGCGAGCAATATGGTGAATTGCCGAGTGAAACGTGGCGAAGGAATCGCAGTCAGGTATTGACCTGACACGCCACGGTTGGTTCTGGATGATCGCGGTCGATCCCCATTGACACGATTATTGGCGCAGGTAGTATGAAATCGTCGGCATTCCAGCCGACACACCCACAAGCAGTCTGACGCTCATACGCCTCATACCGTGCGCCTTAGATCATGAAATTTCGTGGCCCCTTGATACAGTACGATCGAGGACATGGCGGCTTTCTCGCCATGCGCAGCGCGATTTCTTCAGGCTCGTGCACCCCTGCCAGGCCTTGCTGTTATTTCTCGATCGACACTGTCCTCTCGATTCGCTCCGTGCGCCGCCACAACACGGCCATGTCGTGCGATTTCCTCGCCGTTCGCAAGGATGAAATCGCGTCCTTGCTGCCCAAGCCCTAGCCTGCTTCTTCCTTTCCCGATTCAAATCGTGCCGCGTAACGCTATTTGAAGCCGTTGCGCGGCGGTCCGTTATCGCCTGTTGTGCTTGCAGAGCACCGGCGATCGCGGCAATCCAGTACGCCCCGTCTGTTGCGACAGACGCCGGGTGCGGGGACGCGCATGCCGTTCCCGACAGAACTCAATGGGAAGCAGGATGAAACTCCATCAGAAAATCCAGCAGGTTGCGGCCTTTTCGATCCTGTCCGCCGTGATGGCGCAGGCCGCCTTGGCAGAAGATCAGCAGGTCAACGTCTATAACTGGTCCGACTACATCGCACACGACACGATCCCCACCTTCGAGAAACAGACTGGCATCAAGGTGCGCTACGACAGTTACGATAGCGACGACACCTTGCAGGCCAAGCTGCTTTCCGGAAGCTCCGGTTACGACGTCGTGGTGCCTTCATCAGCGTATATGGCACGGCAGATCGAAGCGGGCGTCTATCGCAAGCTCGATAAATCGCAATTGCCGAATCTCGCGAATCTCGATCCTCATCTGATGAAGCTGGTGAGCGACGCCGACCCCGGCAATCAATACGGCGTGCCGTGGGCGTGGGGCACGGATGGCATTGCCTACAACACCGAGGAAGTCAAAAAAGCGCTGGGCGGCGCCGTGCCGCCCGATTCCTGGTCGCTGGTATTCGACCCGGAGAACCTTGCCAAACTCAAAGGCTGCGGCGTGTCCTTCCTCGATTCCGCATCCGATGTCTTTCCTGCCGTGCTGCAATATCTGCATCGCAATCCCAACAGCACGAATCCCGCCGACTATATGGCCGCCTATGACGTGCTGAAAAAAGTGCGACCCTACATTACGCAATTCAATTCGTCTGGGTACATCAACGATCTGGCGAACAACGATATGTGCGTGGCCGTTGCTTATTCGGGCGACGCCGGCATCGCGCGCCGGCGCGCCGTCGAAGCGAAGCGCAGCTATCAGATCCAGTTCGTGAATCCGCAGGAAGGCGGTCTCGTGTGGTTCGACATGATGGCGATACCAAAGGATGCACCGCATCCGGAAGCCGCGCTCAAATGGATCAATTACATCGAAGATCCCAAGACGAGCGCGGCGATCACCAACGAAGTGTTTTATCCGACCGCGAATCGCGCTTCGCTAACACTTGTCCAGTCGGCTATTGCTAAAGATCCCGTCACGTTCCCGTCTGACGAGGTGCTCGACAAAATGACCGTGATGCGCCCGCAACCGCCCGCCATCATGCGCCTGCAGAATCGCTTGTGGGCACAACTTAAGTCGGGTACCTGATCGACCAGGCGCGCCCGCTCCAGCCATACATTCAAGCGCTCACGTAGCGTTAGGCGGAATGAGGCGCGCCTTGGTCAAGCTATAGGCGATACTGGAGAAGATCTGGCTCAGGCTTTGTGTGCTGCTCGCATTTGTACAGGTGTCCGAATAAAAATCAGACTGACTACTCGCAATCGACTGCATCGTGCCACAAGCGGTGAGCGTGTCCGCGCCGTCGCCGCATGACGGCGCACTCGCGCCTTCGCCGCCCAGATACGCCACGGTATAAACCGTCGTGCCGCTACTTTTGGCGGTGGCCGCCGTGTTGATCGCGGCCTGACACTCGGTCCCATAGACATAGCTCGATCCGCCTGATTTCCCGTAGACGTTGCCAAGCTGCGAAGTACTAGCCGTTGCAATGCCGTCACTGAGCAATACGATGGCGTTCTTGCCAGCCGGATTCTGTCCCTGCGAAAACGTAGTGAGCGCGGCATTGGCCGAAGCGATGGCCTGCGCGTAGAACGTGCCCAGGCCGCCCGGCGCACTGATCCCGCCGCACTTGCTGGACGCGCCACCCAGCGCCTGCACGACGCCCGAACTGGTGCTGAGCTGGCCGCCGCTAAGATAGCCGCCGCCCAATGGCGAAATCTGGTAAGTGGCGTTCGAGCCTGAAGCGCCCACGGCAGAATAGCCCTGCTGGCCAGTCGAAACGACGCCTGGCTCCGTCGAAGAACACGAGAAGCTATAACCCGACGACGACGGGCTAATCGGCGGAAACACCATCAAGCCGACGTTGTCGCCCGCGAGCGAGAGACCGTTGAGCAGTTGCAACGCGCCGGCTTCGGCGCAGGCGAGGCGCGTGAGCGCAACGCCGCTCGAGTTCTTGCAGTTGCTGTCGGTCGTCGTCGCCATTGAGCGAGTCGTGTCCAGCACGATCATCACGTTGTACGGCGCAGCGCCGAATCCCGCGCCCGCTTTCGAACTCGCCGAAATCGTCTTGCTGGTGATGCCGAAGATGCGGGCGAAAAACAGCGGCACACTCGCCTGCTGCGTAACCTGAATGCCGTTGTACGTCGATACCGCCTGCGACGCCGGCAAGGGCACGCTGCTCGCGCTCAGCGTCAGGCCTTGAACCGTCGTGCCCGTGACCGTCACGCCGTTTGGCAGCGTGTTGCCTTGCCCCGCCGAGTAGGCTCGGGCATCTGCGAACGCCGTCGCCGATGCGCTTTTCCACAGATCCATCGCACCCGCCATCGCGGCGGCGTCGGTGCCCGCCTGCAAACGCCGCTGGCTGAATGCGATGTAGCCGATATCGACCGACAATGCGGCAAAACCCAGCAGCACAATCAATGACAGCGCAACCATGACGGATACGGCGCCGCGCTGCGCTTTGCGCCCTGAATGGCGACCCGATTTGCGACCCGAATGGCGACCCAGGTGTCGGTTCATGATGTTCCCCGAGAGAGACTTTATTGTGTGCTTCACTGCACGCGCTCGACTTCCGTGGTGCTTAGCGTGGACGGCATCGCGGCGATGCCGAAAATCGAGCCGCGCAGCAGCGGCGTAAATGTGTACGAAACCGTCACGGTGGCCGCCTGGCCCGTCGCACTCGTCAACGCCGTCGCGCACGAGGTATCGCTGCTACATTGCGCGCCGTTCACAGACGTCGTGAGCGTCAGATTCTGCGACTTGAGCCATGACGATGACGACGTCATCTGCGTCTGCGTGGAGCTATAGGGCGTGGTCGTGTTGCGCTGGAACGCGAAGTTCTGCGCGGCGGCCGATGCCGCGCTCGCAACCATCACGGAATTTGCAAGCAGCCAGCCGAACTGCGCGATGCCCATCGCGATGGCAATCAGGATGGGGGCGGCCAGAGCCAGCTCGACCGCCACCACGCCTTTCTGGCGTTTGCGTTGCGCGGCGCCCTCCCAGTTGCGTTTGGCGTGGCGGCTCATTGCACCACCACCGCAGCATTAGCGCTCATGGTCGACGGCATGATCGAGCCGAGCCCGAAAAGCGAACCGCCAAATGGCGCGGCGAATTGATAGCTGATCGACACGCTAGCAAGCGTTCCCGCCGCCGGCGGCTGGCTAAGCGTACCCAATGCCGTCGCGCAGGTGGTATCCGCCGTTCTCCCGCTGCAGGTCGTGGTGGAGCCCGATCCCACCACAGCGATCGTGACGGTCTGCGCACCGGACAGACTTCCCGTCGCAGACGACACGGCGCCAGCCGTATCCGTATAGGGCGTCGAAAATCCCCGCTCCGATGCCAGCAGGCGCGCTCCCGCCGATACCGCATTAGTCAGGACGACATAGTTACTCATCCACCATCCCGCCTGGACAATGGAAAACATCATGAAAAGAAGCACGGGCAAGCCGAGGGAAAATTCCACCACCGCTGTTCCTCGCTGACGCTTCGCATTCATTTTTCTCTCCCCAGCTTAGCTGCCTGGCAGGTTAGGCAGCACGGTACGATAGATGTTGATGAACGCCGGCCCGGCAAGCACCACCATTAGTGCCGGGAAAATGCAGAACAGCAGCGGCATCAGCAGCTTGAGCGAGATCTTCGCGGCCTGTTCCTCGGCCCGCATGCGCCGCCGCGTGCGCAGCGTGTCGGAAAGCACGCGCAGCGATGCGGCAATGCCCGTGCCGAACCGGTCGGCCTGAATCAATAGCGTGCTGAATGATTCGATATCCTCAACGCCCGTGCGCAGAGAGAAATTACGCAATGCGGTAGCTTTGGAAAATCCCGAGCGCAATTCCAGCAGCAGCAGGTCCAGTTCGTTTGCGACCACTGGGCTGCCGAGCTGGATTTCCTTCGCGACTCGCATCAGCGCGGCGTCAAGACCGAGTCCGGCTTCGACACACACCGTTAATAGATCGAGTGCGTCCGGGAAATCCTCGAAAATAGCGCGCTTGCGGGTGCTCACGCGTCGCGACAGCACCAGGTTCGGCAAATAGAATCCGAACGATGCGAGCGCAACGAGAATCATCCAGAACATTGTCGTGCTGGTCTCGACCGAGGTTCCGACCAGCCAGACCAGCGCCGGCAGTGGCAACAGCAGCGCGAGCACGGTCTTGGCCGCAAAGTAGATCGCAACGGCATTGGGCGTGCGCCATCCCGCGTTGACCAGTTTCAGGCGCGCAATAGACCCTTCCCAGCCCTCCTTCGGGATGGACAGCTTCGAGATCGGCTGCGAGATTTCAACAATCGTTTCAAGCCATTTGCTACTTTCTTCGACCTGGGGCTGCCCGCCGTTAGGCGACGACTTCGACGGATCGAGGCGCGCAGCGCCAACCTGCTCGATGCGGCGACGCCGGTCATTTGATGAAAACGCGTGCATCGCTGTCAGCACGATCAGAAAGACAACCGCGAATACTCCGGTCAGCATCGCCAGTTGCGTCAGGTTCAGCGCTTGCATGTTGTCTCCTTTGCGCTCACACGCGCAGCGCCACGACGCGCGACATCCACATGACGCCGAACACCATGCTCGACAGCGCCGACACCATCATCTTCAGGCCCATCGGATCCTGCCAGAGCACCTGCAGGAAGCCGGGATTCAGGAACATCATCAACGTGCCGACGATGAACGGCAGCAGGCCAAGCACCCAGGCGGAGAGCCTGCCTTCGGCAGAAAGCACGCGGACTTTGTCGAACAGCTTGAAACGCTCGCGTATCAGCACGGTAATGCCGTCGAGCACCTCGGCCAGATTGCCGCCGGTCTCGCGCTGGATCAGCACGGCGATCACGAAGTAGCGCAAATCGCGAATCGGCACGCGCGTCGCCAGATTCGCGAGCGCTTCATTGAGCGAGACGCCATAGTTGATTTCGTCGAACGTGGCGCGAAATTCACTGCCCATCGGTTCGGCGAATTCAGTACCGACCATGTCGATTGCGAGACTGAACGCGTGCCCGGAGCGCAGCGCGCGCGCCAGCATGTCGCAAGCTTCCGGCAATTGCCGTTCGAGTTGACGCAGCCGCTTTGCGCGCCGACGCCGCACATAAAGGACCGGCAGCGATGCCGAGAGAAGCGCGAGCATCGCGATGACTGGCAGTGGCGCCGGCGAAAACACGGCGATCGAGAACACCACCGGCGGAAACACCGCGCACGTCGTCACCAGGCGCGCCACCGACCACCGCACGCCGGCCTGCTGCAGGAAACGGTCGATACCCTGCACACGCGGCAAAAGCCTCAGCGCGCGCTCGAACGGCGTCGCATCGCTGAACGTGCCTTGCTTAAGGATCGACAAACGCTCGTTGCTGAGCGGCGCGCCCGCCGAAATCGCCCGAATGCGCGACTCGACACGGCGCGCGACCGGGCCGTGACGGCTGTTCCACCAGATATACGCGCCCTCCATCGCCAGCACCACGGCGACGAACAGCAGAACCACGGTCGCATAGAAGATCGGACTCATGCAGGTCTCCGGTCACGAATCAAGCACAACGCTGAATGCAAGCCGATGACCCATTTCACGCGGCCTCGAAACGCCGCGCCGGGTCGTAGGTCGCATCGGCCAGATGAACGCCGAACGCCTCCAGGCGCTCGGAAAACTTGGGACGTACCCCCGTCGCATGAAAGGCGCCGCGCACGTTGCCATTCGTATCGACGCCGCTGCGCCGGAACGTGAAGATCTCCTGCATGTTGATCATGTCGCCTTCCATGCCGGTCAACTCCGATACGCTGATGATCTTGCGCCGCCCGTCGGTCAGGCGCGCCACCTGCACCACCACCGTAATCGCCGAGGCGATCTGCTGGCGCATGGTCTTCGGCGGCAGCGCAAGACCGCCCATGCCGATCATGTTTTCGAGGCGCGTGAGTGCATCGCGCGGGGTATTCGCGTGGATCGTGGCGAGCGAGCCTTCGTGGCCCGTATTCATCGCATTGAGCATGTCGAGCGCTTCTGCGCCACGCACTTCACCCAGGATAATGCGATCCGGGCGCATACGCAGCGCGTTCTTTACGAGCGTGCGCTGGGTGATTTCGCCGCGGCCTTCGATGTTCTCGGGACGCGTTTCGAGCCTCAAAACGTGGGGTTGGCGCAGTTGCAGTTCCGCAGCGTCCTCGATCGTCACGATGCGCTCATCGGCGGGAATGAAACCCGACAGCAGATTGAGCAAGGTGGTCTTGCCGCTGCCCGTGCCGCCCGAAACCAGAATATTGATCTTCGCGCGCGCGAGGCCGTCGAGCACTTCGGCCATCGGCGGCGTGAGGGTTTGCAGCGCAATCAGATCCTTGACCTGCAAGGGCGTGGCCGAAAAACGCCGGATCGAAATCAACGGCCCGTCCACGGCCGCAGGCGGAATGATCGCGTTCAGACGCGAGCCATCGGGCAGACGCGCATCGACCATCGGGCTCGATTCGTCGATACGGCGGCCCACGCGCGATACGATTTTTTCGATCACTTTCATCAGATGCGCGTCGTCGTAGAACGTGACGTCGCTCAGTTCGAGCCGGCCTTTTCGTTCAATATAAATCTGAGTGCCGGTATTGACGAGAATGTCCGAGATCGTGGGATCGCGCAGCAGCACTTCGAGCGGGCCGAAGCCGAACATTTCATCGTAGACGTCGCTCACCAACTGGCGTCGTTCGAGATCGTTGGCCGGTACTTTCTGGTCTTCGAGTATGCGTGCAATGAGCGTTGCGATCTCCTGGCGCACCTGATCGGCAGGCAGGCGCGCCAGACGCTCCAGTTCCACGCGATCCAGCACTGCCTGATGAACGTCGCGCTTGAGCTTCTGATACGCGGCGCGCTGCAGACCGGGCGCTGCGTTCGACGACTCGCCACGCTCGACGAACGGCACGCGTTGTGCGCTGATGTGATCACGAAGCGACATGGCGGGCTCCAGACTGAAGGACGTCGCCGCGCAGACGCGCGAACAACGATCGGGTCTTTGGTTTGTCCTGCGCCGGTGCGGCGGTATTCCCCGCAATCTGCGCCGCGATTTCCTGAACGCTGCGAGCGACGCTTCCGTTACCCGCTTTCGCAACCGGCGCCCCCTGATTCACGGCCGCCAGCACGGCGCGCGCGTCCTCGGCGATGACGTGATGCGGCTTCATTCCCAGCACCTGTTCGAGCGCGGCCCGCGTGCGTTCGTCATGGCGCGTGTAGCGGTTCAACAGCAGGCGCAACTGGTTCGGCGCATAGCCCAGCGAAGCCAGAATCTCCTGGAGACGCCGCGCGGCGCGCACGCCTGGCATGGTGGCCTGCAAGACCAGGTGAATCTGCGTGCTGCGATCGAGCGCGAGTATCGACAGCGGATTGAGCGTCTGCCCGACATCGACGATCACAAAGTCGTAGCGTGGCACGGCCAGGCCGAGAATCCATTCGAACCGGTCCACCTTGATATCGGCCGCTTTGACCGGATCGCCCGCGCCGGCAAGGATGTCGAAGCTCTCGCTCACATGCACGATGCTCGCCCCGAAGAACGCGCCGTCCATGCGTTCCACCTCCGCGCACATCTGCGGCAGCGTGGAAGGCGGCGTTTCGTCGGTGACGAGAAACGCGGCGTCGCCGAATAGCTGGCAAAGATCGACCAGCAGCACGCGCTTGCCGCGCTGGGTCGAGAGCGCATGGGCGACATTGCTGGCGATGAAACTCGTGCCCACGCCACCCTTGCACGAAACGAACGACACCACCTGGGTCTCGCGTGCGTTACGCTGACTGTGCTGCGTTTGTGCGCGCAGGAGCGCATCTTCCAGCGAGTGCCGGCCGAGCGGCCAGCTCAGCACGTCGCGAAAGCCCGCGCGCATCGCTGCGATCACGGTATCTGGCGACGCATCGGGCGCAACCTGGATACAGGTCAGATGCTTGTGCTCGCGACACAGGCGCGCGGTGGACGCGAGCGACACCTCGTCGAGTGAAGAAGCATCGACGATCAGCATATCGAACAAATCCAGGCTGTCGCCTCGCTCGAGCAGCACAGAGGCATCACCGACTACGCGGGTGGTCCGGTAGTTTCCGCACTCACCGACCAGATTCATGATCTGTGCGAGCCTGGCGGAGTCTGTCGAGAGTATAAGAATGTCGATCATGGCGCTTACCCTTGTTCGATGCTTTGTTCGATGCTTCTTTCTTCAACAATCTGCACTACTGACCACCTGAGATTCCGCCGCCCATACCACTGCTCACGCCGATGGTGTAGGGGTTGGACGAAACCGGTGGCGCCGAGAACAGCTTGTCGTACTGGGTCATCGCGGAGACCGCCGACTGGCCATCGACACCCTGCGTCGATGGATTGTGCTCGCTCGCATGCGGGTCGATGATCTGCGCCTGCGTGTTGGTGCGCACGGCTTCGCCAAAATGAGCATCCCAGACCGGCGTGCTGGTCATGCAGCCACCGAGCGCAGTACAAACCGTCGCCAATGGCACGAACAAACGAGCGATGCGAAGGCATTCGAGTTTCATGAGATTCCCCTTTTCATCACTGCTTGAGTGCGACGCCGGCTTGTGCAGCGCCCTCGGTCGAGACCCCCGCGACGTTGGCGGGCGCGGCGATAGCGGCGGACGGCTGCGTGCTCTGAATCGGCAACGCGGGCGCAGCGGGCGTAGCCGGTGTGGCGCTGGCGCCGTTCGGGTGCGCTGCACCGCGTCCTTCCATGTTGCCGGTGGCGTAGACATCGGCTTCGTTGGGCGTCACAAAGCTATCCGTCGGCAGCGGCGGATTCGACATCGGCAACGGCTTGACCAGATGCGGCGTAATGACGAACACCAGCTCGGTGCGGTCCTGCTGGAACGACGTGCTGCGCAGCAACGCCCCGAGCACCGGCACTTCGCCGATGCCCGGCAGCGCCTTGAGCGAACCGGTCACGTTGTTCTTGATAAGCCCGCCGATCGCGAACGATTCGCCATCGTTCATCTGCACTGTAGTGGACGCGCGGCGCGTCGTGATGAGCGGCAGAATCGACACGCTGCCCGCATTGGCCGCGCTCAGCGTGACGCCGGTCGACGACAGCTCGGAGACTTCCGGCGCGACGCGCAGATTGATCTTGCCGTTGCCGAGCACGGTGGGCGTGAATTTCAGCCCGATGCCGAACTCCTCCTGCTGCAGGATGATGGAACTGGAGGTTCCGCCGACGCTCTGCGGCACCGGAATGAACACTTCGCCGCCCGCGAGGAAAGTGGCCTCCTGACCGCTGATGGTGACCAGATTCGGCTCTGCGAGAATCTTCACGAGGCTGTCGGTCTTTTGCGCATCGACGGCGAAGGACAAGGGCTTGTTGTTCGCCTTGCTGAAACCGATGGCGCTAGACACGCCCGCCAGCAGATTGCTCACGAGCGCACCGGTCCACGAGCCGAAACCGCCCTGGATATTGACCGCCGCGCCCAGTTGATCGATCAGTGTCTTGTCGACCTCCGCGACTTTCACTTCGAGCATGACTTGCTGAGGCGAATCGACGCTCAGCATATTCAGTACGCCGCCGCCCTTGCCGTCTGCGCCCGCGGCATGCGTGCTGTAGACCTTCGCGATCTCGACGATCTGCTGCGCCGCCTGCGCGGTCGAGACGCGGCCCGAGAGCACGAGGTTGTCGCCCGCCGTCGTGACGCGCACGTCATGCTCGTTGGGCAGCAGTTGGGCGAGCGACGACATCAGGCCGCCGGCATCGACATTCACCACCACGTCGATGATCTGGCACGAGCCGCCCCGCCCCTGCACGATCATATTGGTCGTGCCCACGGACTGGCCGACCAGATAGAGCGTGCGCGGCGACAACATGGTTGCCTGCGCAACGGCAGGGTTGCCAAGCGTGCGATTGAGCACCGGCTCGTCGAGCGGCACAAGCACCGATTTGCCCAGCGGCACGACCACGGTGTTTTCGCCACGGATCGGTCCGGTGCAGTTCGGGCCGCGCAACGGGCCCGTGGGTGCCGCAGCGGGAGCCGACGCGTTGGCGGGAACCGGCGTCATGCTGATGGTCATCTGCACCGGCCCGTGCGGGAGCGATGCGGGCGCGGCAACCGTCTTCGCTGCCTGCGTATTCTCATCCCCGTCCGTGGCGCGGGCAGGCTGCGCCATCAGCAGCCCTGCGCTGACCCAGGCTGTCATGGCCGCGGCAAGCGGAGTGCGGCGCAGGCCTGCGCGCCGCGGTGGGTGATGCAGTGCTGTTTTCATGACGGATTGCCCCCGATTCATGTCTATCTGCTTGTTTGTCTGTTTATCTATCTTTCTGTTGCCGGACTTGCTGCGGGTGCGCCCGGTCGCGCGCCACGCTTTTTCATACAGCCGCGCTCAGAAGCATTCCTGGCTGCTGGTGACGCCCGAGATCACGTTGATGCAATCGCGCTTTGGCGCGCGATGCTCGGCATAGCGAACGCGGGTCGGCTTCACTGGCGCGGGCGCCGCCACCGGCACGGCGGTGCCCAGCAGCGTGTCCTTGGTCGCGCCGTCCGTTGCGAGGCCCTTCTCGTCCACCTGGTTGCGCAACACGAGCGACAACGTGCCCACGCTGCGCGCCAGATCGAGTTTCTCGGCCTGTTGCGGCGTGACTTCCAGCGTGACGGCATCGACTACCTTCGGCGCCGTATCCTCGCGGCTAACCTGCTGCGCCACAGCCAGCACCAGAATCTTCTCGAGCACGGTTTTGGAAATGCTCAACTGATCGGTCCGGCCCGGCTCCTGGGTGTTGACGATCACATCCACGTAATTACCTGGCAGTGCGAATCCCGCCACGCCGACCACATCATTGACGCGCACGGTAATGGCGCGCTTGCCTTCGGCGATGACGGCGGACAAACCGCCCTTGGTGCCAGCGGGCGCGAGCCGCGCCTCGATCACCGGTTCCCCCTTCGAGACGCTTGCGCGCACGACGCGGCCTTCCAGCAGCTTCGCATCCTTGAAGGCACCGACAGGCACGCTGCCGGCCGGCCAGCTGATGGTCTGGACCATGTTCGCTTCGATCGGCTCACCGAGGCTGATGTCCTGGGTGGCGACCGCCACGGTCGTGACGCCGCTCGACGAGGTTTGCACGAGCCAGCGGGACGCCGAGAGCGCGGCCGCGAGGCCCGCCGCCAGGGCGACAACAAACATGACCAATGCACGACTGTTCTTCATGGCAAAACTCCTCGTTGATGACGTCTAGACCGCAGCGAACAACACCCCGATCGTTGCGCTCGCAATGGCCACGCCGTAGGGCAACGTGCCCAACGAGGCGGGTTTCTCATTGGGCGCCTGTGGCGCGACGCCGATCCACACGGCGTTCGGCAGCCAGCGCGCGCTGATTCTGTGGATCAGGCGCATCAAATCCTTTATCCTGCCCCGCTTCACGATCACGGCGATCGACCACACGCCGCCAATCAGAAGCGTCACCAGTACGATGTGCAATGCGAAGGCCGGCCCAAGCCACGCGCCGATCGTCATCATCAGCTTGACGTCGCCAGCGGCCATCCCGCGCACCAGATAAAACGGCAACAGCAGCGCAAACCCTGCAAGCGCGCCTTCGATCCAGGCCGCGCCGCCTTTGAGCGGGCCAAGCAACCAGACCTGCGCGAACAGCGCGACGATCAGACCGCCCAGCACAATGCGGTTAGGAATGCGCCGCGCGACGAGATCGGTGCTGGCCGTCACGATGGCCAGCACGACCACGCATAGCGGAATGGGTTGCGCTGGAAGATGTTCGACAAACATCGCGTGCCTCGTCTCGTGTCGATGCTGGAGTTCAGGAGGAGCGGACGAATCGCAAGCGGCGATTCGTCCGCCGCCTCACAACTCAGATCGAGTCGCCGATCGTGTTGAAAGCGGTCGAAATCTTCGTGGCAAGTCCCGAAACGGCCGCGATGATGGCGAGTGCGATGAGCGAGCCGAGCAGCGCATATTCGATGGCGCTGATGCCGTCTTCGTCACGGATGAATTGGCTGGCCTTGGCGATGATGTTCTTCATGATTAACTCCATTAGGATGACTACATAAATCCCATTGCCGGAATTGGCGCAGGGGTTGAACGACTTCGAGTGAGCGCAGAAGCCTGGCGAGCAGGCTCAACGCGGCAGAACGGTCCTGGCCGGGTAAGCGGACGACTGGGTCGCCGATGTCGGCATGGCGCGCATCGCAACAGCAGGCGCAAGTTCAAACGCGCCGCCGATGAATGCGTGAAGGAATAGAGTGCGCCGTGCGGCCAGCGTCCAGCGTGCTGGCGCGCAGCGGCGTGAAAAGATGAAACGTGTAATTGCCCCGTAGCTCATTTTTATACCCCGATCTAACCTCGCTTCTATTGGCATCCGGTCTTTGCCGGTGCTTTGCGTCAGGCCAGTGGCGCCTGTTTCGTCCACGATACTGCCGACCTGCGTAACCAGTCCTAGGCAAGGTACGGGCCAGCTCTGCAGGAAGCCCGAAAACATTGGCCTCCCGGCAAATCGGCAAGATTTCCCTGCCTATGGCCAGCAATCGAAAATGTTACTGAACTGATACATCGGCTTTGCGCGCGTGCCACCGCGTCAACGCCGCCATCGCCTTTTGTATGAACGGTTTGAGCCGCTTTTCCCAGGACTTTCCCTGGGCCGTCTTTGTGCTGCTTTGCACACCCTTCCTGGCCAGCCTGCAGGGAAGGCCGCCACGGTTGATACAACACTGAAACATCGCCCCGGTTTTGAACCGACAAATGGGGAAAAACCAGTGAGCATCGCGCCGCCGCCTGATGTGCTGGAATCTGCTGGCTTGTAACGCATCGCGATTTCTACACATAATCAATTGAGAGAACGTGCATGCGTAATAGATAAGCCAGAGATGAGATAGAAATTACGTCTAGATCGAATCGCCGGACCGGCAAAGGCAATTTCACGATCAGTCGTTAAAATGCAGCACTAAACAATTCGCACGACCGGAGAACAAGCTGCTCCGGATCGGCAGATCATGCGGGGGCGTGGCAATGGAATTACCACTTCAATCGGCGGGCGGCGCTGGCAAGCGTGCGCAAGGCTGGCTCAATCACGAGCGCTTCGTCCTGTACAGCGTGACGATGTGCATTCTCTACGTCATCTTTTTTGCAACGTGGGCACGCGTCACGAACTGCTTTCTCGCGACCGGCACGGCCAGACCGGCAGGCGACTTCGCGGTTTTCTGGAGCGCATCGCACGTCTTGCTTCATGGCACCGCGGCGCAGGTCTATAACTTCACCTCGTTCTCCGCAGCGCAAGCCGCGTTGTTCGGCAGCGTTGATAAGAACTCGTTCCTGCCGTGGCTCTATCCGCCAACTTTCCTTGCCGTAGTCACGCCGTTGGCGCTTCTGCCTTTCCTGCTTTCCTATGCGCTCTTCGTCAGCGCAAGCCTCTTTGCCTATGTCAAAGGCGCGCTTGCGCTCTCGCGCCTCTCGCGCTGGAGCGGCAATGCCCGCGTTGCGGTCCTGCTGCTGGCGACCTCGCCTTGCGTATTCGTTGCCGCAACGTTCGGGCAGAACTCGCTGCTCACTGCCTCACTTGCCGCTTTCGGCGTGCGCTGGGTCGAGCGCTATCCAGTACGCGCCGGGATTTGCATCGGACTGCTATGTATCAAGCCGCAGATGGCGATGATTTTCCCGTTCGTGCTGATCGCCACGCGCGCGTGGCGCGCCTTCGCCAGCGCCGCCGTGACCGTCATGGTCTGCGCGGGCCTGAGCGTGGCGATCTTCGGCCTTCATACGGTCAAGCTCTCGTTTCTCGTGGCAGATCTCGCGCGTAGCATCATCCTCGAACATAGCGCCAACTTCTGGCTCGCCTCGCCAACTACGTTTGCCGTGCTGCGGCTGGGCGACGTACCGTTGCCGGTCGCGTATCTGCTGCAGGGCGGCGTAGCTACGCTCGCGATTGCGTCGGCATGTCATATCTGGCGAAAAACGCACGACGCCGGCGCGCGCGCCGCCATCCTCGCACTGGCCACGCTGATCTCCAACCCTTATGTGTGGCACTACGAGCTGGCCTGGCTGGGACTTACGCTCGCCTGGCTGCTTGCCAGCGGCCTGCGCACCGGCTGGCTGCGCGGCGAGCAGACGGTCATCGTGCTGGCGTGGCTGTTGCCGATCTACGAATTGTTCAATCGCTATGTGATGTTGCCGCAAATCGGCCCTATCGCGCTGCTGCTCGTGCTGCTGATCGTCCTGCGCCGCACGCGCGAACCGCAAGCATTACGAGCGCCAGTAGCCGTTTGAGCGCGACCGCAAACGTAGTAACCAGCAGCAAAAGACGCGGCCTCACGCCGCGCGAGCTGAACCGGGGGAATCATGAACACACGTACCAGCAAACCACTTGTTTCGATGGTGGTGCCGTTCTACAACGAAGGCGAAGCCGTCGAACGTTTTTTCGAAGGCATCGTGCCGGTGCTGGAATGCATCGCGTCGATACGCTTCGAGATCGTCTGCATCAACGACGGCAGCAGCGACGACACACTCGATAAACTCGTCGGCGCGGGTGCGAAAGACGCGCGCATACGTGTGATCGACCTGACCCGCAACTTCGGCAAGGAAGCGGCGCTCACGGCCGGCATCGACGAGGCCTGCGGCGACGCCGTGATTCCCATCGATGCCGATCTTCAGGACCCGCCCAGTCTGATTCCGGTGATGATCGAGCACTGGCGCGCCGGAGCCGATGTCGTGGCCGCGCGGCGCACCAACCGCGCCTGCGATACCTGGACCAAGCGCACGGCCGCCGGGCTCTACTACCGCGTGCATAACGCGCTCTCCGACGTGAAGCTGCCGGAGAACGTCGGCGACTTCCGCCTGATGGATCGGGAAGTCGTCAACGCGCTGCGGCGGCTGCCCGAGCGCCGGCGCTTCATGAAAGGCCTGTTCGCGTGGCTGGGCTACCGGACCGTGATCGTCGATTACGAACGCGAGGCGCGCAGTGCCGGCCATTCGAAGTTCTCAGGCTGGCGCCTCTGGAATTTCGCGCTCGAAGGCATTACCAGCTTCAGCACGGTGCCGCTGCGCAGCTGGACCTATATCGGCCTGAGCATCGCCGCCGGGGCGTTTCTGTATGGCGGTTTCATCGTCGGGCGCACGATCCTGTTCGGCAATCCGGTGCCAGGCTACGCATCGCTGCTCACCGTGCTGCTGTTCATGGGCGGCATCGAGCTGATCGGGATCGGCGTGGTGGGCGAGTATGTCGGTCGTATTTACCACGAGACCAAGGGCCGTCCGGTTTATCTGGTGCGGCGGCGCTATCAGGCCAGAAACAAGGTCAGCACGCTGCCCGTCAGGCGGTCCAGCACGCGCACCGAGCAGGTTGCCAAACTGGACTTCGCGCGCCGACGCACGGCAACCCGCGTACGCGCGGCGGGACGATAACGTCGCGCGAAATCTGGTGCCAGTTCAGCCATCGCCCGGGGGAAAACCACTACGCTAAAACTTGATGCGGTTTTGATCTGATTGAAACTGCGACGACCTTGAATTAAGGTAGATCTATGTGTGGCACTGCACAAATTCGAGCATCACCGGGTAAACACGGTGAATTGCCGCTTGAGCAGGCCGAATGTTCGGGGGGAACATGGATACCTTATCGGCTTCATTGGCGGCGGAACGCGCGGTCCTGTACGTGTCCGGCAATCCGGACAGCCGTATCGTCGAACTACTGACGAAAGCCGCATGGCAAGTCGTCGTGTTGCCAACGGACGCGGAAACCGCACCCGAAACGATCACGAAAGTCGCGTCGCGCGTCGGCCTGATCGAGGTGCCGCACGACGCCACGCCCGAGCAGTTGAGCGCATTGCAAAGGTGCGTGCGGCGTACGAAAGTCACCTGGATCGCGCTCGTTCAGCCGGGTCAATCCGATGCGGTCGCGACCCGTCAGTTCATCCTCGATCATTGCTACGACTTCATCACCTCGCCCTACCCCGAGTCTAGCCTGCTGTTCGCGATTGGCCACGCCTATGGCCTGGCTACACTGCGCGACGCATCAAGCGCTACCGCGCCTGTCGAAGAAACGAAACGCTTGACCAGCCGTCGCGCTCACGGCCAGTTCGACATGATCGGCGAGTGCGAATCCATGCAGGAGCTTTACCGCGGCATTCAGCGCTGCGCGCGCACGGCGGCGCCGGTTTTCATCAGCGGCGAGTCCGGCACTGGCAAGGAACTCGCGGCACGCGCGGTGCACAATCGCTCAGCGCGCTCGCGCCAGCCCTATGTCGCCATCAATTGCGCGGCCATTCCCACGACGCTGCTGCAGGCCGAATTATTCGGCCACGAGCGCGGCGCATTCACAGGCGCCATGCAACAGAAGATCGGCCGCATCGAATCGGCGGCGAAAGGCACGCTCTTTCTCGACGAAATCGGCGACATGCCTTATTCGTGTCAGGCGGTCCTGTTGCGTTTTCTTCAGGAAGGCACATTCGAGCGCCTTGGCAGCAATACGCCGATTAAAGTCGACGTCCGCATTATTTCGGCGACCCATGTGGATCTGGAAGCGGCCGTGGCGCAAGGAAAGTTTCGCGCCGATCTCTATCACCGGCTTTGCGTGCTGAAGATCACCAACCCGCCACTGCGCGAACGGGATGCGGATATCGAAATGCTCGCGCAACATGCGCTTGCGCTCTACAAAAAGGAAGCGCAGCACAAGATTCGCGGCTTTTCCGCCGATGCGCTGGTGGCGCTCCGTCAATACGATTGGCCCGGCAACGTGCGCGAGCTTTTCAACTGCATCCGGCGCACCGTGGTGATGGCCGAAAGCCCGGTCATCAGCGCCGCCGATCTCGGCTTGCAGGTTGCGGCCGAGTCGCTGGGCGATGCGTTGAATGAGGCACGCGCGCAGACGCAAGTGCCCGCAACAAACGCGAAGGTTGCGGCGGAAAGTCCAAAAAAAACGACACGCTCCCGCTCGCCCGTGCACGCATAGGCAAACCGCGTCGAAGCGGTGGCCGGCGCTCGCGCTAGCATACGTCTGCGCGCGCCGCGCGCAATCGGCGCAGAAGAGGTATTGACCGGCTTCATGTCCTGCACTTCACGATGCCATCAGGCTTCCTGATATATGCAGTAAAATACGAGCCAATACCTACGACTGAACCGCCTTTGATCGCCAATGGCCAGAAAATCCACCGTCGCCGCTTCCACCCCAACGAGTCAACCGGCCCTGTCCGGCGTCGGCGCCGATGCCACGCAACGCTCGGTGCCGCCGATGCGCCTGAGTTACCTGATCGGCCAACTCGACCGCGTCATCTCGCGACGTCTTGCTGAAGCGCTCGTGCTGCACGGCCTCACGCTCCCGCAATACACGGCCCTGTCGGTGCTGCGTGCGCGCGGCCGTTCATCGAATGCCCAGATCGCCGAGCGCTCGTTCATCACGCCGCAATCGGCCAATGAGGTCGTGAAGACGATGGAGGCCAGCGGCTGGGTCGCCCGCGAGCCCGATCCGATGAACCGGCGCGTCGTGCTGCTCTCGTTGACCGACGCGGGAAAAACACTGCTCGATGCCTGCGACGAGGCGGTCGATCAGGTCGAACGCGCGATGCTCGACGACGTCGCCCCGACCACGGCACAGACGCTTCAAACGCTGCTGCACACCTGCGTGCGCAATCTGCGCGCGATATAGCCGTCGAATGCGAAACACCCATCGCATGCCGAGCCTTGCGATGGGTGTTCGATACTGCGCCCGCTAAATAAATATCTGCAGCACTAACTTTCTGTCCGGCGCACCGCAAGCAACGCGCCGATCGCCGCCAGCACCGTCACTGGAATACTCGCCGCAATCACCGTTGTCGCGCTGGCGCCGCCAGCCAGCAGCTGCCCCGCTGCCAGCGGCCCGACAATCGACCCGATACGTCCCGCCGCAACGGCCGCGCCCACGCCAGTGCCTCGCATGACGGTCTCGTAGCTCGCTGCGGATAGTGCGTAGAGCATCGACTGCGCGCCCACCACGCCCATGCCGGCCAGCAGCACCGACAAGGAAAGCCACAGCATATCGCCCGCGCCCGCCAGCATGAACAGCGAGACGGCGATGCCTGCGTAGACGGTGGCCACGACGCGCATCGGCCGCACGCGGTCCATCAGCGTACCTGTCGCGAGCACGCCGACCACGCTGCCGACGTTGAACAGAATTTGCGTAATGCCCGCCTGGCCGCGCGTGAGTCCCCGGCTCACGATCAGCGAGGGCAGCCAGTTCAGCAGGAAATACAGGACGATCAGCGTGCAGAAGAAGCTGATCCAGATCTGCGCGGTCACGGCGGCACGCCCATCGCCGAACAGCACACGTAGCGTCGATGGCGGTCCGCCGTGCATGGCCTGCGCGTTCGAACTCGCCGCACGATAGGCGTTCGACTCGGGCAGCCACGCAAGAATCGCCGGTGCGATGATGAGCGGCCCGAAACCGCCCGCGTAAAAGATGTGGCGCCATTCGGTATCGCCCGCGCTCAATACGCCGATCAAGGCGGCCAGCGCGCCGCCTATCGGCATGCCGCAGTACATGACGCTCACTGCCGTGTTGCGCAGCCGTTGCGGCACCGCTTCCGCCGAAAGCGCGATCAGGTTAGGCATCGCGCCGCCCAGCCCCAAACCCGTCAACAAGCGCGCGAGCAGCAAGGTTGCGAATGTGGACGTCTGGGCCGTCAGTAGCGAGAATGCGCCAAATGCCACCATCGAAATCAGCAACACGCGCTTGCGGCCGATCAGGTCGGCAAGACGGCCGCCCAGCATGGCGCCTGGCAGCAGCCCGAACATCCCCGCACTGAACGCGATGCCCAACTGGCGCACGGAAAGCCCGAATTCACGCGCCATGCGCGGCGCCGCAACGCCAGTGGACTGCAGGTCGAGTCCTTCCAGAACAGCCACGACCAGACAGAGGCCGAGCACCCACGCCGTACCCGCCGTCCTGCTGGACGGCGCCTGAGTTGTCGATGACGACACGATATCTCCTCGTTTTTATGGACGCGCTGCGCAGCGCGCATTACTGCAGCCTGTAGATACGGATGAGAACGGCGTCGCGGCCGGGCCGCAGACTGTCGAGCGTGCCGACATACACGTTGTCGTTGATCCAGCCGTATTTGCCTTGCGGCGCGACCAGGTCGATATTCGAAAACACCGCCTGGCCGGCTGCCCTCTGCGCAGGCGCC
>NZ_DASZJJ010000349.1:0-7145 GCF_035948235.1 Paraburkholderia sp.
GGGAACAGCGCGAGGAAGAACGTGACCGTGAACGAGATGTAGCCCAGCACCGGCACCGACTGAAGAATGTCGAGGATCGGCACCAGCACGAGGCCCGCGCGGCGGCTCTTGGCTGCCAGCGTGCCGTAGGCCAGCGTGAAAATAAGCGAGGCGATCATCGCCGCCAGCATGCGCAACGTCGTACGTAGCGCGTACTCGGGCAGATTCGCGGGATCGAGCGAGATCGCCTGGGTCTTGAGCACGGCGATCGGCGCCATCGTCTGGTGAAAGCCGACGGCCGCCATCGCGATCAGGCAGATGATGAGCGGGAACGCGACGAAGTCCCAGCGATTGGGCAGCACGCGCCACGCCGAAACATTGGCCGTGCGATTGAGGTTGAAGCTGAAGTCCATTCAGGCGCCCTCCCCGCATGGCGGGAGATGAACACTAAAAGCAGCACAGCGAACGGCGCGGTGCGCGAGGCGCTGCGGGAAACGGCTATCGGGAAAGGCAAGACGCATGGACTCGGAATTTCATTAGCGTGGATTTGCGCCAGACGGCGCGGGTCAGCCTTGCTCAGGAACGGCACGACACTACACCAACATTCATGACACATTCAACCGTGCGCACGACATCCGCGACTTGCCGCAAAGGCCCGTCCGGCGGGGCTTTCGAGCCGCTTTCGGAGGCATTCCGGCGACCTTCCAGCGCCTGTCGCCGCGATTGCGCCGCCGGCCCCTTCTGAGCGCTCCGGCATGCGCACTGCATGAGCACGGCAGGCTGCGAACCGTTCGCGCAGGTTTTGCGTGTGGATTACGGACGTATGCGCACCTTTTGCGCCTTCTCCCCTGTCATTCGAGAGTTAAAATCGCGTCACGGCATGGCTCGCCGACAGTCCCACAGGATGCCGCGCCACGACGCCGGGTTACCCGAGCGCCCACCCTCGCACTCACGAACCAGAAGGCCGATGAACAGGAGACTCTTGCGTCAGGCTGTCGGACCCATCGGGGTCGTGGTGGTCGCGCTCGTCTGCTGGCTGGGCGCCGGCTGGCTCGCCGACCGCATGGTGCGCCAGGAACTCGACGCCGCGCTCGGTTCGCAGCGCCAGATGACGCGCTCGGTGGTCGACAACATGGCCGAGGTCATCGCCAGCGACCTGTCGATGTCGCGCGCCATTCCCGCCACCATGGCCGAAACCCAGATTGTTCAGCAGGCGCTGAGTACGGCCGCGCATTATGCCGCCTCGCACGCCTCGACGGAACTGGCGCGGCGCGAAGAACTGCAGCATGTGCCCGCGCTCACGGGCGTCAACCGCTTCCTGCACGACGCCCAGGGCTTCTCCGGGCTCGATGCCATCTGGCTCGTGAACGCCAACGGCATTTGCATCGCGTCGAGCAATGCGATGGACAAGATTTCCTACGTGGGCGTGGACATGCGCCCGCGCGCCTACCTCACCGATACCTTGCTCGGCGCGTTTTCCGAAACCTACGGCGTGGGCACCTCCAGCGGCGAACCCGGCATTTTTGTGGCAGCGCCCGCTTATGACAATGGACTGCTGGTGGGCGCGGTGGTCGCCAAGGTCAGCATCGCGCGGCTGCGGCACTGGGTCACGCATCCGGGCACCTTCGTGTCCGACAGCAACGGCGTCATCGTGATGGCGCACGACAGCAGCCTCGAAGGCCTGGCAATGCCGGGCTCGCACGTCGAAGAGATGAACGCCGTCGATCGCGTGAACACCTATCTGCGCGAACGTTTTAGCGAGATCTCCCTGCAAAGCGCCGCGCGCGCCGCCAGTTCACAGGCGCCGTGGATGCCCGAGGCCGATGCGCAAACGCTCGTCGATCTACCCGGGCGCAATACGCCCGCGCTCTACGAGGAACGCGGCGGGCTCAATTCGGGGCTGTCGGCGCATCTGGTCGATCCGCTTTCTGCCTGGCCCGAACTGCTCGGCAATCATCGGCGCGACCGGCTGCTGATTTTTCTGACGCTCGCGGGGTCGGCGGCGCTCGCGGCGGTGATTTCGATTTCCTGGGTGCGCGAGCGGCGTCTGCATCGCGCAAGCCGCGATCTGACCGGCCAGTTGCAGGCCGCCAACGCGCTGCTCGCCGCCGAGGCGCGTCACGATGCGCTCACCGGCTCGCTCTCGCGGCGCTACTTCCTCGACCTGCTGCGCCGCGAGATCGACGCGGCCTATGCGAGCGGCCAGCCGCTGTGCATGGCCATCGCCGATCTGGATCACTTCAAGCAGATCAACGACCGCTTCGGCCACCCGGCGGGCGACCGCGCCCTGCAGCATTTTGTCGAGACCTGTCGCGCCGAGCTGCGCTCGGACGACGCGGTCGGTCGGCTGGGCGGCGAGGAATTCGGCATCCTGCTGCCGGGCACCGCGCTGCCGACCGGGCACGACGTGATCGAACGGCTGCGCCGCGAAGTGAAGGCGAGCCAATGCGCGGGACTGCCGGCCGAAGCGAGCCTGAGCGTGAGCATCGGCATCACCGAACTCGCGCCGTCCCAGGATCAGCCCGAGCGGCTGATGAGCCGTGCCGATCTGGCGCTCTACATGGCCAAGGCGGGCGGACGCGATCGCTGCGAAGCGATGACTGCCGACGGCGCCGTGCCGCCGCGCACCGCCGCCGAAACATGGTGATATCTGCGGTGAGATCCGAGGTGAAATCGGTAACCGCCCGAAAGACGCGCGCATGGTGCACTGCAAGGCTCGCCCGGGGCTTTGGCCTGCAACGCGGTATCATCGGTTAAACGGGGTGTGTGAAAAGCGAACAACGCGCGCGGCGTCAGTCGCGGCGCGCGCTATTTACGCACCGTAGTCACAGCACATTGAGGAGGCATGCATGAAGGGAAATCTGGTCATCGTCTGTCGCGATCAGGATGCTCTCGCGTTCGACCAGTTGATGGTCGAGTACGGGGCGTTTCAAACGCGCCTGTCATCGACCGCGTGGTACCTGAAGCTCGAGGCCGCGCCTGAGCTGGTGCAGGAAGAGATTCTTGCCCGCCTCGGCAAGTACACGACGCATTACATCTTCGAGGCGGGCAGCGTGACTTACAACACCGTCGACAACGAAGCCGCCGCTGCACTCGACACGCTGTTTTCTGTTTGACTGCCGGTTGATTCAAGCCTGAATCCGGCTTGATCTTGCGCCCGCACGAGACGGGCGCGCCCTCGGAAACCCCATCCCTACCCTCTATCCAGTCAGCGCCGCGAGGCGCTCACCAGATCTGCGCCGCTTCGGCGACTGTACGCTCCACCACTTCGAACGGAAACGTCATACGCACCGCGAGGCCGCCGCTTTCGCCGTTGCCGATGGCGATTTCGCCACCCGCACGCCGCACGAGACGCTCCACGATCGCCAATCCCAGGCCGCTATGGCCGTTGCCGCCGCGCGCCGGATCGAGCCGCACGAACGGACGGCTGGCCTGCGTGAGGTCCTGGTCGGCGATGCCCTTGCCGTGATCGCGCACACACAGCGTAAAGCCGTCCGAACCACGCGAAGTTTCGATCACCACCGGCGGCGCGCCATAAGCATGCGCGTTGTCGAGCAGATTCGACACCACGCGATCGAGCGTGGCCGCAGGCAGACGGAAATCCGGCCCGGCCTTGAAGCGCCGCTCGATCATGAGCGTCTCGCCGCCCACCGTGCGGTAATTGCGCGCGATGCGCTCGCACTGGTCGTCCACTTCGAGCGGCTCGCTGCGGTCCGCGCCGTCGTGCGCGAACACCAGGAATTGATCGACGATATGCGCCATCGAATCGACATCGCGCACCACGCCGTCACGCATCTTCTGCTCGTCCATCATTTCGGCGCGCAGGCGCAGGCGCGCCAGCGGCGTCTTGAGATCGTGCGCGACGCCCGCAAGCATCACGGCGCGGTCCTTGTCGGTCTGCTCGACTTCCTTGACCATCTGGTTAAAGCCGCGCGTGAGCTGGCGCAACTCGCGCGGCCCGCGCTCGTCGAGCGGCGGCACCGGCTGGCCGCGCCCAAAGCGCGCCACCGCGTGAGCGAGCGCGCGCAGCGGTTTTTGCACCATCCACGCGGCCACCAGCGCGGCCACCAGCGCCGCCGAGAAAATGATGATGAACCACGGCGCGCGATCCATCGGCCGCATGATGTGCAGCGGCTGACCCGGCACGACGATCCATTGCGTATCGGTCGGCCCCTTCACCCACAGCGTGGGCGGACGGCCGGGTTGGCCCACGCGCACGTCGGTGCCCGGCGGCATGCGTTCGCGCATGTCGTCGATAAAGCGGCGCAGCGGCTCGGGATAGTCGTTGCGCAGCGCGGGCACTTCGGGACTGTCGGGCGCGATCACGCGCACACGCGAAGGCAGCGGCTGGTCCGGCTCGCGCTCGACGTGCTGGCGCACGGCGTCGACGAGGAACATGGCCTCTTCGACGGCGTAACGCGTCTGCAACTGGTCGCGCTCCAGACGCATGAGCGCGAACCACGCGACGTGCGAAAACAGCAGAACGCCGACAAAGAGCAGCGCCAGGCGCCCAAAAAGCGAATCAGCCGGCCGGCGCATGGCTACCCTGTTCACCGTCCGGCACGAACACATAGCCGCGGCCGCGCACGGTCTGGATAAAGCGCGGCGTGGACGGATCGGATTCGAGAATGCGGCGCAGGCGCCAGACCTGCACGTCGATGCCGCGGTCGGTGCCGTCGTATTCGGGACCGTGCAGCAGTTCGAGCAGGCGCTCGCGCGTGAGCGTGCGCATGGGGTGGTTGACGAAAATCTTCAGGAGCGCGAATTCACTGCCCGACAACATGATGGGCTTGCCTTCCTGCTGCAGCGTGCGCGACTGGAAGTCGAGCGTGAAGCGGCCGAACGAGAACGGCTCGCGCTGTTCGGGCGCGGCCGCCGACGGCACCGTGCGGCGCCGGCGCAGCACGGCCTGCACACGGGCCAGCAGCTCGCGCGGATTGAAGGGCTTGCCGAGGTAATCGTCAGCGCCGAGTTCGAGACCGACGATGCGATCCACGTCGTCCGCGCGCGCGGTCAGCATGATCACGGGTATGTCGTCGCCCGACGCGCGCAGCTTGCGCAGCGCGGTGAGGCCGTCCACACCCGGCATCATCAGATCGAGCACGATCAGATCGGGGCGCTCGCGCTCGAGGCGGCGCTCGAGCGAGCCCGCGTCGTGCAGCACCGACACTTCCATGCCTTGCCGCGCCAGATAGTCGCGCAACAGATCGCGCAGTTCGACGTCGTCATCGACGACCAGAATTTGAGTAGCCATGGGACGAAGTTTAACGCGCGCATGCAGGCCGTTTGCTTACACGGACCCGCTTTGGGTTACGAGAAGTTACCGCGAAAGGCCGCCGTAATGTCGCGTAATGACAGCAGCCCAAGCCGTAACACGAAGGGCACGACCGGTCTATACGCTAGGGACACCGGTTGCGGACGCCCGCATCTTTTTGTGAAGCGCCGTGCCATACCGGACCAAACCTTCAAGGATTTGTCAGGAGCATCACCATGTACAAGACCCCTTCGCGCCTTCTCGCGATCGCCGCTGCCTCCCTCGCTCTCACCCTCGGCGCAACTGCCGCCCAGGCCCAGACGCCCCCGCCGCCCCCGGGCGGTCCCGGCATGATGCATGGCCCGCACGGCGGCCCGGGCATGCATGGCGACTTCATGATGGGCATCAAAAAGCTGCACGACAAGCTGAATCTGAACGCCGCGCAGGAAAAGCAATGGCAAGCCGCCGTCGACACCATGAAGCAGAACGGCCAGGCCATGCACAAGAACCGCGAGCAGATGAAGCAGCAGTTCGACGCGCAGAAGAACCAGCCGATCCTCGATCTGAACGCAATGCACAGCGCGCATCAGCAGATCGACCAGCAGGACGCGCAACTGCGCGAGCAGACCGCGCAAGCCTGGCTCGCGTTCTATAACGGCCTGAACGACCAGCAGAAGACCACCGTGAGCACGGCGCTCAAGGAACACTTCGCGAAGATGGAACAGCGCCACGAGAAGATGCGCCAGCGCTGGGAGCAGCACGGCAAGGGCGCGGCTTCGGCCCCAGCTGCGCAGTAAGCCTGAGTAAGTCTGGGCGAGCGGCTGATCTGGCGCCGGATCGGCGGATCGCTGGCTCGCCTGACGCAAAAACGCCGCGGGATTCGCATCCCGCGGCGTTTTTTTTGGGTCGGCGCTCAGGCCACCCGTTCAGGCTACCGCTTAGGTCACCGCTTAGGCCACCGCTTATGCCGCCGCTTTTGCCACATCAAACAGCAACACCTCGGCCTGATCGCCGTGCGCGAGCGTGACCGCCGCCTCGGCCTCGATCATCGCCGCGTCGCCGGCATTCAGGCGCTGGCCGTTCACTTCCAGCGCGCCGCGTGCGACGTGCACATAGGCGCGACGCCCCTGCGCCAGCGGGTAGTCGGCGCGCTCGTCGGCGTCGATCAGCGCGGCGTGGATCGACGCGTCGGTCTGCACCGTCACCGAGCCGTCGCGGCCATCGGGCGAAGCGATCAAGCGCAGACGGCCGCGCTTGTCGGCGTCGTCGAAACGCTTTTCCTCGTAGCCCGGCGCCCCGCCGCGCGCGGACGGCAGCAGCCAGATCTGCAGCAGATGGGCTTCTTCATCCGGCGAAGCGTTGAATTCGCTATGCATCACGCCCGTGCCCGCGCTCATGCGCTGCACGTCGCCCGGGCGGATAGTCGAGCCGTTGCCCATGCTGTCGCGGTGCGCGAGCGCGCCGGACAGCACATAGGTGACGATCTCCATATCGCGGTGGCCGTGCGCGCCAAAGCCCTTGCCGCCGGCGATGCGGTCGTCGTTGAGCACGCGCAGCGCGCCGTAGTGGACGTGTTCCTCGTCGAAATAGTCCGCAAACGAGAAGCTGTGATACGAGTCGAGCCAGCCGTGATTGGCGTGGCCGCGTTCGTCGGAGCGTCGGATGGCAAGCATGGGGTTCTCCGGTAAGTCGTAACGATGTTTGAAGCGATAAGACAAGATAGGGGCGCAAGGCCGCCAGGACAATCCGTAGCGGCGCACCGGATCGTTTCACCAGCAACGTCAATCGCCCGCGCTACAAGGCCGATTAGCGTCACCGACGCCCCACTCTGTCAGACTCTGGCGACAGCTATAGCGGGAACGGTCCGCGCAGGCGTGCGCTTCGGGTAAAATACCGCCCTTTTCGGCCGGCG
>NZ_DASZJJ010000350.1:0-4233 GCF_035948235.1 Paraburkholderia sp.
CCAGCCGGCCATTTCGATCGCACCGCAGAACGTGATCTCGCCGTCGCCCTGACTGAAATGCAAATCGCCGACCGAGAGCCCCGCGCCATCCACGTAGACGGGGAAAAACACCTTCGAGCCGCGCGACAGATCCTTGATATCGCAATTGCCGCCATGCTCGCGCGGTGGCACCGTGCGCGCGCCCTGCGCGGCGGCCTTGTCGCGCGCCTCGCCCGCGAGCTTGCCCATGTGCGCGGTGGCCGCAAAAGGCGGATTCGCGAGCGGCGGCACGCGGTCGGGCTCGGTCGCGATCAGCCCGGTTTCGCGCGCGTTCCAGGTCTCCAGCAGCTTGGGATCGGGCAGGCAACCGATCAAACCTGGGTGAATCAGGCCCGCGAAATTCACGCCCGGAATATGGCGCGAGCTTGTATACACGCCGTGGAAATCCCAGATCGATTTTTGCGCGCTGGGGAAATGATCGGTGAGAAAGCCACCGCCGTTCGTCTTCGAAAAGAAGCCGTTGAAGCCCCACTGGCTATCAGCTTTGGCGCCGATGTCGAGCAGGTCCACCACCAGCAGGTCGCCGGGTTCCGCGCCGTGCACGCCGACCGGGCCGGAGAGAAAGTGCACGATCGAGAGGTCGATATCGCGCACGTCGTCGGCGCTGTCGTCGTTCTTGATGAAGCCGCCGGTCCAGTCGTAGGTTTCGAGAATAAAATCGTCGCCGGGCTTGACCCAGCAGGCCATCGGAATGTCGGGGTGCCAGCGGTTGTGCACCTGTTCGTTTTCGTAGGCCGACTGGTTCAGATCGACCTTGATAAGAGTCTCGGGCATTGCGTTCGCTCCTGGGTTCGCGGATTGACATACGGCGCGGCGCGCGAGAGCCGCGCCGCGCTCAAACGGAGAGGTATTCGCGGATGCGGTCGGTGTCGCCCGCATCGCGCGTGCTTTGGTGCACGAAACGCCCGCCTTCGATCACGAAAAGCCGGTCGGCCACGTCGAGCGCGAAGCTCAACACCTGCTCCGAGACGACGATGGCGATATTGCGGCTCGTACGAATCTGGTTGAGCGCGCGGGCGATGTCCTTGATGACCGACGGCTGGATACCCTCGGTGGGCTCGTCGAGCAGCAGCACCTTTGGGTCGGTCGCAAGCGCGCGGGCTATCGCGAGTTGCTGCTGCTGACCGCCCGAAAGATTGCCGCCCTTGCGCTTCCTCATATCGAACAGCACGGGAAACAGCGCATATAGCTCGTCGGGCACGCGCTGGCTCTGGGCGTTTTCGAGGCCCGTCCGGATGTTTTCCTCGACGCTCAGCGAAGCGAAAATCTGCCGTCCTTGCGGCACATAGCCGATGCCTTTGGACACGCGGCGATAGCTCTCGTCTTTCGAAACGTCGGCGCCGCTCACGCGCACCACGCCACGGCTCGCGGGCAGCATGCCGATCAGCGCCTTGAACAGCGTGGTCTTGCCCATGCCGTTGCGGCCCATCACCGCTACGCTTTCGCCTTGCGCGACCGAAAAACCGATGCCGTGCAGCACCTGGCTTTGCCCGTAACTGACGACGAGATCGTCGACTTCCAGCATGATGTGTTCTCCGTGTTGTCGTTCGATACTCAATCCCGTGGCCAGCTCAGTGACCAAGATAAACGTCGATCACGCGCGGATCGGCCTGCACCTGCGCCATCGGCCCTTCCGCGAGAATCTTGCCCTGATGCATGACCGTGACCTTGTGCGCAATGCGCTCGACGAAGGCCATGTCGTGTTCGATCACAATCATCGAGCGGTTACGGCAAATGCGGTCGAGCAGATCGGCGGTCAGTTCACGCTCGCGCACACTCATGCCTGCAATCGGTTCATCGAGCATCAATAGTTCGGGATCCTGCATAAGCAGCATGCCAATTTCGAGCCACTGTTTCTGACCGTGCGAAAGCAATCCCGCTTCCAGATCGAGCGACGACGCCAGGCCGATCTCATCGGCCACGGCGCGCACGCGGTCGGCCACTTCAGAGTCCTCGCGGTAAGCGAGCGCACCGAACACGCTGCGTCCGCGCGGAAACGACACTTCCAGGTTCTGCGCAACGCTCAGGTTTTCGTAGATAGACGGCGTCTGGAACTTGCGGCCGATGCCTTTACGCACGCGGCGAAATTCCGCGAGATTCGTGATTTCCTCGTTGCGAAACTTGATGCTGCCCGCCGTTTCCTTCGTCTTGCCGCAGATGAGATCAAGCAGCGTGGTCTTGCCCGCGCCATTCGGGCCGATTACCACGCGCAGTTCGCCGCGTTCGAGATAGAGATTGAGCGCATCGATCGCCTTGAAGCCGTCGAACGACACGGTCAGGTCCTCGATCGCGAGCAGAAAGTCAGTATTGCTCATGCTTTACGCCTCCTTGTTCGCCGCGCCGAGCAGACGCCGCACGCGCGGGCGCACATGCTCTTCGTAGAGACCCGCCAGCCCGTTCGGAAACACCATGACCACGCCGATGAACATCGCCGCCATCAGATAGAGCCAGAGATTGGGAAAGCTCTCCGAAAACCAGCTCTTGCCGAGATTGACGAGAATCGCGCCATACACCGCGCCAACCAGCGACATGCGCCCGCCGATGGCCGCGTAGATCACCATTTCGATCGACGGCACAATGCCGACGAACGACGGCGACATGAAGCCCACCTGCAACGTGAACATCGCGCCGCCAACGGCCGCCAGCAGCGCCGCGAGACAGAACGCGAACACCTTGAACATGGCGACGTCGTAACCCGAGAAGCGCACGCGGTCCTCCTTGTCGCGCATCGCGAGCAGCAGCGTGCCGAGCTTGCTGCGCTGGACCCAGCGGCAGGCGAGCAGCGCGACGATCAGCAACACGGCGTTCACGAAGTACAGCACCAGCTTCGCGTGATCGGATTGAATGTCCCAGCCGAGCAGCGTGCGCAGATCGGTAATGCCGTTCACGCCGCCCGTATAGCCCTGCTGGCCGATGATCAACACCGAGAGAATCAGTGCGACCGCCTGCGTGATGATCGCGAAGTACACGCCGCCCACGCGCCGCTTGAACATCGCGTAGCCGATCACGAAAGCAAGCGCCGTAGGCACGACGAGCACCGCAAGGATCGAGAACGGCAAATAGTGAAACGGCTTCCACCACGCAGGCAGTGCGGTGAGCTGGTTCCAGTCCATGAAGTCGGGAATGCCCGGCGTAGTCTGCGTGCGCGTGGCGGCCGGACTGGACGCTTCGAGCTTGAGAAACATCGCCATGGCGTAGCCGCCGAGGCCGAAAAACACGCCCTGGCCGAGACTGAGCACGCCGCCATAGCCCCACGCGATCACGAGGCCAATCGCCACGAACGCGTAGGTCAGGTACTTGCCCATCAGGTTCAGGCGGAACGTGTCGAGCGCAAGCGGAAACACGACCACGATCAGCAGCGCAAGCAGGACGATGCCCGCGTAGCCGGAGGCGTCGAGCCACACGAGGCGCGCGCGCCAGCCGGCCGGAGGCGCGCCGCGGCCGGATCGCGGGGATACGCCGCCCGCCGTGGGTTGGATGGGTTCCATGTCCATCTCTCCATACGAATGAAGCTGTGAAATAGGCTTGTGCGACGGCGTGCGCTTACACGCGCCGCACCTTCGAGGCGAACAGGCCTTGCGGGCGCAGCATGAGAATCACCACGACGGTCAGCAGCGTGAGTACGCGCGCAATCGAGCCGGACAGAAAGAACTCGCTGATCGACTGCATCTGCGCGATGCCGAACGCCGAGGCCACGGTGCCGAGCAGACTCGCCGCGCCGCCGAACGTGACCACCAGAAACGAATCGACGATGTAGAGCGAGCCGCTCGTCGGTCCCGTCGAGCCGATGGCCGTGAAGGCCGCGCCCGCCACGCCCGCGATGCCGCAGCCGATCGCGAAAGTCATGCGGTCGGTGCGCCGCGTGTTGATGCCTGCGGCGTTCGCCATCGGCCGATTCGCGACCGTGGCGCGCACGCGCAAGCCCCAGCGCGAGCGATAGAGCGCGAGCAGCAGGCCGCCCGTCATCAGCAGCGCGAGGCCCATCACGAACATGCCACTCACGGGAATATCGAGGCCCGGCTTCGGCTCCCACGAACCCATCAGCCAGTCGGGCAGTGCCGGACTCACTTCCTTCGGCCCGAAGGTCGAGCGGAACACCTGCTGCATGCCGAGGCTCAGGCCCCAGGTGGCGAGCAGCGTGTCGAGCGGCCGCTTGTAGAGCTTGCGGATCATCAGGTGCTCGACGAGAAGGCC
>NZ_DASZJJ010000351.1:0-5284 GCF_035948235.1 Paraburkholderia sp.
CGACCACGCCATCCTTGTAGTCGTCCAGTTGCTCGGTCCAGCGGATATTGGCCACGAAGCCCGTCGCGATCGAACCCGGTTCGATGATAAGCGTCTTGATGCCAAACCCGGCTATTTCCTGGCTAACCGATTCGGCGAAACCTTCAAGTCCGAACTTCGCGGCGTGGTACATCGATCCACCCGGAAAAGCCGCACGGCCGCCGACGCTGCTCAGGTGAATGAACATGCCGTGTTTTCGCGCACGCATCGCGCCAAGAAATGCGCGGGTGACGTGGATGGGCGCCAGCAGATTCAGCGCGAGCTGTTGCTGGATATCGGCTTCGCTCATTTCCTCCATCGCGCCGATCACCGCGCCGCCCGCGTTATTGACGACGACATCGACATCGGCGTGACGCTTGGCCGCAGCCTGGACTTGCTCGGGGCGCGTCACATCGACCGACTCCACGTCGAGCCGGTCAGGCCACGCCTCTTTGAGTGCTTTGAGCGCCTCGACGCGGCGCACCGCGGCGACGACTCGATGCCCTTCGGCCAGCAACTTTTCGCTCAGCGCAAGCCCGAGACCGCTGGATGCGCCGGTGATGAACCACTTTTGACTCGACATGATGACGACTCCTTCACTATGAGTGAGTAAGCGCTCAATAAAGAGCTAAAATTTTACGCCGTGCTTTACGGCGTAATTGCCCGCCAGGCGGCATGAAAACCCAGTGCCAGATGGCGCTGCGCATCGCCTGGGTGGCTGTCCATGTACTCGATGGTGGTGTCGGCAATGCGCTCGATGATGGCATAGAGAAACGCGATGGGCGCGTTCACCAGAACGCCGCTTTGCACCGCATCTTCCATCATGCGCGACACCGCCTGAAACCGTTCCATGCCGCGTGCGCGAGTCGCGTCCTGTAACTGTCCGGAACCCGAGAGCCGCGAAATGGCGAGACGCTTGGCCTTGTTTTCCAGCCCCCAACTGACATAGCGCTGAAAAATGTGCTCCACGCGGTGCCGGAAGTCTGATTCATAAGGATAACCAGGCATGATGGTTTCCCCCAGGTCTTCCTTGAGGTGCAGGTACAAGGCCTGGAACAACACGTCTTTGTTCTCGAAGTAGGTGAACAGTGTCCCTTCGGCAACGCCTGCGCCCCGTGCAATGCTCGCTGTGCTGGCCTGCACGCCTAGGTCGGCAACCGCCTGCGTGGCCGCGGCCAGCAATGCGTTGCGTTTTTCGGGACTGAGAGGGCGAGCCATCTTGCGCGAGCTAAGTAAGAGTGAGTACGCGCTCAACTATAGGTGAAGTCAGCGGCAGGAGCAAGCCCTGCCTTCCAGGGAAATAGGGTGGGACGCAATGAAAAATGCGAAACGCATAGCATCATGTGATGAACGCTTGATGGCGCAAATGGTCTGATGACCCTATACGCCGCCTGCTGAATCAAATTCGAAGGACTTAAGCTTACGTTAATGCTTGTTGACGTAATGTGTTCGTTATAGTTGTCAGGAATTCGACGGTCGAGTGATGCAAAATTCATACTATGTTTGTCCGATTTAATTCGTCCTATGAATAGGATGGTTTGTAAACGGTGGTAATATACGCAGCCGCGAAGGAACCTCACCGCACCCGCCAGCCATCGGCCAGCCAGCTTGCGCCGTCCTTCCTTACACTGATTACAACGAGGGCGCCTTCGGTCGTTCCCTCGGCACTTCTCGCATCGGCCCGCCATAAGAACGGGGCCCTGAATAAACATGAAAGTCCGTAACGCCCGTCACTGGGCGCCCCGAGGTCCGCAACGCTGGGGCTACGCCGCCGTTGCGCTCGCCATTGCGAGCGTCGTGCGCATCGCCTTGCATCCTTTGCTTGGGCCGATGATGCCGGGCACTGCGTTTTGCATCGCAGCTTCGCTGGTCGAGTATTACTTCGGGCTTGCGCCGGCGCTCACCGTCATGGTGCTCGGACTCGGCATCGCCGACTATCTGTTCGTGCCGCCGTACGCCGATATCTCCGTGCTTGATTTCCACGATGCCGTGCTGCTCGTGTCGTACCCGCTCGTCACCCTCCTTGTGATTACGCTGATCGAGCGTCTGCGCCGCGAACAGTTTCGCGCGCAACTGATCGCGTCGGTGGCCCAGTCGCGTTATGAAATGCTGCTGCGTCACGACAATGAGCGCGTGCTTGCGCGCCGCGCCGAGGACGAAACGCATCGCCTGTTGCGTCATCTCGCGCAGCATCACGAAGGCTTCATTCTCATCAAGGCGCTGGAACGCAACGCCGTGCAGCGCGCGAGTGTGGGACAAAGCACGTCAGCGCTGCCGGCCGCCACTGAAGTTGCGCCCGGGCCGTTGTTCGAATCGGTGCATCCCGAGGACGTCCAGCGCCTGACCAATGCGTTGTGGCCGGGCCATCACCGCGTACGCCTGCGCCGCACGGCGCACGATCGCGAATTCCGCCTGACGAACTGCCAATGCGAGCGCTTTACCACGCATGCCGGCGACTTCCTCGTTTTGAGCACGGAGGACTAACGTGGCGACTGTCGAGATGGAACCGGTCGTGCGTGAGACGCCCACCGTGCGGCCCTCACGCATTTTCAGCGAAGGCGACGGCCACGCGGTCCTGCTGCTGCACGGCCTGTCGAGCTCGCCGATCGAGTTGCGTTACCTCGCCCGCTATCTGCACAACGAGGGCTTCACGGTCTGCGCACCGCTCATCGAAGGCTATAGCGCCGGCTCCAGCGAACAGACGATGGAGCAATGGGTGGAGTCTGCGGCGCGCGAGTTCGACGCACTGGCCGCGCGCTATGAACGCGTGTCGATCTGCGGCCTCTCGATTGGCGGCGCGCTGGCCATGCGGCTGATCCGCGAGCGGCCCAGCGCGCAGTCGCTGGTGTTGCTTTCGCTCACGCTGGCCTACGACGGCTGGGCAATCCCGTGGTATCGCTTCCTGCTGGACTGGGCTTACTACACGCCGCTGCGCAACACTTACCGTTACCGCGAGTCGGAACCGTTCGGCGTGCGAAACGAAGCCCTGCGCAAGAAGATTGCGCGCGCCATGCAGCGCAATTCGTTCAGCGAAGTGGGGCCCTCGACGATCTCGCTGCCCGCGCTGCATCAGGCGTTGCGTCTGGCGCGCGCGGCGCGCAAGGACGTGGCGGCGATTGAAAACGATACGCTCGTGATTCACGCGATCGACGATGAAACGTCGAGCCCGCGCAATCCGCGCTATGTGATCGACCATATCGGCGCCAATTTCCTTCGCACGCTCTGGCTCGATGACTCGTATCACATGATTACTTCGGATAACGAACGCGAGATCGTTGCGCGCGAAACCACACTGTTTTTGCGCGAGAGCGAAGTGGCGCACGGCGCGCGCGATACGCAGAATCAGCCGGTCGTGTCGAAGGCGCTCGCGCGACGTTTGCGTCAACTGGCGGCAGTGGGAAGGAAGAAGGCGTGAAGCAGTTCCTGACAATGATGGCGCTGGCCAGCGCCGCCTTGCTCGCATTCGCGCAGCGGGCTTCGGCCGACGATACGACAACTGCTGCGACCACGACTGCGGCGACGTCCGGCACGACTGCGGACGAGTCGCCCTGGAAGATCGCAATTGGTCCGGGCGCGTACTTCGCGCCGCAGTATCCCGGCTCGCGTCACATGAAGGTCTATCCGTTTCCGGCGCTCGACATCTCGTACCGCGATCGCATTTTCTCGCAGGGGCCGGACGTGCTGGGCATCAACGTGCTGACCGCGGAGAACTATCACCTGGGCGCATCGCTGAGCTTCGATTTCCAGTCGCGCACGGCTTCCGACGATCCGCATCTGCGAGGTCTGGGCAACGTGGATGACGGTCCCAAGCTGCGGATTTTCGGCGACTACACGCTTTGGGCCTTTACCGGCGCGGTGGCGGTCTATCAGGATATTTCCGGCAACGGGCAGGGTACGACGGCCAGTGCGGATCTTTACGCCTCGCTGCCGCTGCAGGGCTGGCTCTTTTCGGTTGGGCCGGGTCTCACGTGGGCCAATGCCGTTTATACGCGCACCTTGTTCGGCATTTCGTCGGCGCAGAGCGCGGCTTCCGGCTTGCCGCAGTATGCGACGGGCTCCGGTATCCGCGACGTGCATATGACGTTCTACGCCACGCACGATTTCTCGAAGCACTGGGTCGGCTCCGTCAACGCCACGCTCGGACGTCTGGAGCACTACGCGGGCAGCAGTCCGATCACCGAACGCCGCCGCGAGCTGACTACTTTCGCCGCGCTCGATTATCGCTTCTAGAGCGTTATTTCCGGCGTTTAAACGAACGACTCCGGATATACAAAGCGCGCCACGTCGACGCGCTCTTTCACCAGTCCCAGTGCGTGAAATGTATCGACGATATCCTGCTGCTCTTTCACGATATCGGGCGTGACGGCCACGGTCGTATAGTGGCGTCGCCCGGTCGAAAGCTTGAGCACGTCGGGACGCACGCCCAGTTGCGGCGCAAGGAGATTCGCGGTTTCCTGCGGATGGCTTTGCGTCCACTCATTTGCTTTTGCCAGTTCCTGAAACAGCACGCGGATAACCTGCGGATTCTGTTTGACGAAGTCTGGCCGCGCCAGATGGAAGGTGCGATTGTTCGACAGACCCGTGCCGTCACGCAGCACGCGTGGCGCGGTGGCCAGTTGCTGGCCCGCGAGAAACGGGTCCCACAAGCCGGCCGCATCGACATTGCCCGAGAGATAGGTCGCGCTCACATCCGCCGCGCTCGTCAAATAGACGGGCTGAATATCGCCATACTCCAGACCAGCCTCTCGTAGCGCGCGCACCAGCAGATACTGCACATTCCAGCCGCGCCCGATCGCCACTTTCTTGCCCTTCAATTCGCGGATCGAACGGATCGGCGAATCGGCCGCCACGAAGATGCCTATCCCCTTGGGATAGGGCTGTTCCGCACCCAGATAGACCGCGTTCACGCCCGCCGCGTTGGCGAAGGCGGACGGCGTATCGGCGGCATGGCCGAAGTCGAGCGCCTCGGCGTTGAGTGCTTCCGTCAGTTGCGGACCCGCGGCAAATTCCGCCCAGCGCACGCTCCAGCCGAGCGGCTGCAACGCCCGTTCCAGACTGCCGGTGCCCTTGAGAATATTGAGCGTATTGAACTTCTGGTAGCCGATGCGCAGCGTACGGGCATCGGCGGCTTGGGCCTTGGTAGCGAGTGCGGGAAGGCCGGCGGCGCCCAGCGCGGTTGCTGAAAGCTGGCGAATGAATCGGCGTCTGCTGTGTTGCATGCTGTTATAACGCGCAAAAAAGAGAAGGATGTGATCCTCAATTAATT
>NZ_DASZJJ010000352.1:0-3787 GCF_035948235.1 Paraburkholderia sp.
TGAAGGCAGGCGGCGCGCGACGAGTCGCTTTCGGACTAGCCGTCGCAATTAACATCAAATTAGCTCGCTACGCCGAGAAAGAAAACTTAGCGCGAGCACCGCAAAAATCAGCACGCCCGTGGCCACCTGCTGCCAGTAAAAATTCCAGCCACTCAGCAGTAAGCCATTCGCCACCAGACTCAACAGCAGCACGCCCAGCAGCGTGCCCGGCACATTGGGGCACCGGGCACGCGAAAGCGTTGTGCCAATAAATGTGGCGCCAATCGCATTGAGCAGATAGCCATTACCGGCTTGCGGCACATAAGCTTTCACCATCGATGAAAGCAGCAGCCCCACGACGCCATAAATGAGTGCGCCCGCAACAAACGTCCCCAGAATTGTCACCGCGACGGGCAGGCCCGAATAACGCGCGACGCCAGGCTGAGTACCGAGCGCCGCGCTATAGCGCCCGAACACCGAATGCGCGAGCGCGACATGTACGAGCGGCGCGAGCACGGCAACGATCCACAGCGGCATCGGCACGCCCGCGAAGGTGCCGTGTGCCAGCGCACTGAACAACGTCGGCAGATCGACGCCGAGCAGATAGATCGGTTGCCCGCCGTCGGTCGCGAGTTGCTGAAGGGTCTGGCCGATGAACAGCGTGCCGAGCGTCGCCAGAAACGGCGCGATCCCCAGGCCCGCAACCAGTACACCGTTGAACAAGCCCACCAGCAAGGCAGCACTGAGCGCCGCCACCGCTGCCAGCGGCACGCCGACATGGTGTGCGCTCAGCACCACGAACACGAGGCTGCTGACGTCGATAGCCGTACCGATCGACAGATCGACCGCGCCAATCGACAACGCGAGTGTCATGCCCAGCGCGGCAATCGCCAGCAGAGCGAAGTTGTTGAGCAGGACATCGGCGAGATTGCCCGGTCGCGCGAAGCCTGGCGACCAGAGTGCGAAGAACACGCTAACGGCGATCAGCGCGCCAGGCAGCGAAAAGCGCTGAACGCGCGTGAACCAGTCAGTCATGAGCGTCGATTCCGAGGTGACGGCGGCGCAACAGCGCCGTGGTGGCGACGACGAACAGGATCAGCGTGCCTTCGACGCCATTGACCCAGTAGCTGGAGACGTTGTCGAGCTGAAACCCGTTGCCGATCACGCCGATAAAAAGTACCGCCAGCAGCGTGCCCGGCATGGTCGGCACCATGCGTCGCGAGAACACCACGCCGAGCAGCGCGGACGCCACGACTGCCAGCAGGTTTTCGCCTGCGCCCGGCGAGCTGCCGCTGAGCAGCGCCGACGACGCCAATGCCGCTAGCGCCGCCGCGAGGCCTCCGAGCAGATAGCTCAAGGCCACATAGCCACGCACGTTCAAGCCCGCCGCCCGCGCGGCCTGAGCGTGTTCGCCGCTCACGCGCAGGCGTAGCCCGAACGGCGTGTAATGCACCAGCACGGCAAACAGCAGGGCGACGGCCAGCAACGCCATGGCGAGATGCGGAATGCCGAACGCGCCTTCGTCGATCAGAAAAGCCAGCAGCGGCGAAGCAGCCGGTACCGACGTGTTCTGCGTGAGCACGAGTTCGAGGCCTGCGCAGAGATTCATCGTCGTAAGCGTGGCGAGCAGCGGCAGGATGCGCAGGCCGAGAACCGCGAATGCGTTCAGCGCGCCGACTGCCACGCCCGCCGCGAGCGCGAGTCCCACGGCCGCCGTCGCCGACATGCCCGCGCGCAGGGCAACGGCATGCACTGCGGCGCACAGGCCCATGTTCGCAGCGATCGACAGATCGAGGCCACCCTTGATCGGATCTGCGCCGCCGCCGATCAGCACGGCGGTGAGCCCCAAACCCAGCACGCCGACCACCGCCGATTGCTGCACGATATTCGCGAGATTCGCGAGCGTCAGAAAAAGCGGCGAGGTGGCCGCGAAAACTGCGAACACCAGCGCGAACGCGAGCATGGCTCCGCCGCGTACCCAGAATCGAGTGCTCGCGATGCCGCTGGGACGCGCCGTGCCCGCATTGGCGCGATCGTCGTTGAGCGGGTCGTTCGAACGCAGCGCAACGCGCCCGATGGCCTTACCGGTCATGTTGCGTTCTCCTCTTTCAGTACGCCAGAGTTGCCGGTACGCGCGAGCGTGGCCCACGCAAGTAGGTCTTGGGTGCTGAGTGCATGCGATGGCACGTCCTGCACGATTGCGCCGCGCGCCAGCACCAGCACGCGGTCGGTCACGTCAAGCAGTTCGTGCAGATCGCTCGAGAAAATCAACACGGCCGCGCCTCGCGCGACCAACGCGTCGATCAGCCGGTAGATATCCGCTTTCGCGCCGACATCGACGCCCACCGTCGGCTCGTCGAGGATATAGATAGCGGCATCATCGTCAGTCGCGCGGCCCAACCACTTACCGAGCGCTACCTTCTGCTGGTTGCCGCCCGACAGATGCCGCACCGGCGCAAGCGGCCCAGATGTACGCACGCCGAGCGTGTCGATCAGCGTGCGCGCCGCTGCCGTTTCCCGGCGGGTGTTGACCAGACCGAAGCGACTGAAACGCGCGAGCGCGGTCAGCGAGAGGTTGTCACGCACGGGCATGGCGGTCATCACGCCCTGGCGGCGGCGATCTTCGGGCACGAAGGCGATACCTTTGCGCACCGCATCGGCGGGACGCTGCAGGCGCACGGTCTTGCCGCGCACGCGCAATTCGCCCCGCACGCCGCGCTCAAGACCGAATAGACTGCGGACCAGCGGCTTGCCGCCCGAACCCACCAGCCCTGTCACGCCCAGCACCTCGCCGCGCCTGAGCGCGAACGACAACGGCCCGAAGCGGCCCGGCGCATGCAGATCGCGCGCCTCCAGCACCACGTCCTGAGATGATGTCTCGACACGTCGCGCACGCGCCTGCGGCTGCTCGCCGAGCATCGCAGAAACCAGCGTTTCGACGGGCGTTGCGCGGGCATCGACGTGAGTGACATCGACACCGTCGCGCAACACTGTCACGCGATCGCAGAGCGAAGCTATCTCGTTCAGATAATGCGAGACGTAAAGAATCGTCAGGCCGCGCGCGCGTAGCTGATCGATCGTCCGCAGCAGGCGGTCGACCTCGCGGCTTACGAGTGCGGCAGTGGGTTCGTCGAATACCAGAATGCGCGGCGAGCGGATCAGCGCGCGCGTGATCTGCACGATCTGCTGCTCGGCGACGCTGAGTTCGCCGATCAGCCGGTCCGGCGGCAAGGCAATGGCAAAATGCGCTTCCAACGCCTCGGCGGCACGCCTACGCATGCGGCGCTGATGGAGCGGGAGCAGCGCGCGAAGGCGTCCCGCGCATGGCGTCACGACGGGTTCGTCGCCGAGTGCGAGTGCTTCGGCCACGGTGAACGTCGGCGACAGCAGCCGCTCCTGATGAATGAAGGCGATCTCGCTGCGAGTGCCGGCGTCGATCGCCACGCCATCGACGTGAATCTCGCCCGTGTCCGCGCGCTCCAGACCCGCGAGGATCTTGATGAGCGTCGATTTGCCCGCGCCGTTCTGCCCGATCAGGCCATGCACGGTGCCGCGCGCGGCGCTCAATGACGCGCCGCGCAGCGCCTGCACGCCGTCATATTGCTTCACGAGACGGCGCAGTTCGAGTGCGGGCGCGTCGCCGGTCAATGAGTTCATGCCGGCGCGCTCACTTTGACGCGATCTGGCCGTTCTGCGCGCCCTGACCAAGCGATTTCTGCACATCGCCCGCGTTGTCCTTGGTCACCAGAATCGACGGCACGTAAGTGTAGGGCGGTAGATTGCGCTCGCCGGCAAGATAGCGCGCCAC
>NZ_DASZJJ010000353.1:0-4818 GCF_035948235.1 Paraburkholderia sp.
GCTGAACCTGCTGATGAACCCCGAGATCGACTTCGTCACCCTGCTCGGCCAGGCCGGCACGGGCAAGACGCTGGTCGCGCTCGCGGCGGGTCTGGCGCAGGTGCTCGACGACAAGCGCTACAACGAGATCATCGTGACGCGTGCGACGGTGCCGGTCGGCGAGGACATCGGCTTCCTGCCGGGTACGGAAGAAGAAAAGATGCAGCCGTGGATGGGCGCCTTCGACGACAACCTCGAAGTGCTCCAGAAAACGGACGACGCCGCCGGCGAATGGGGCCGCGCCGCGACCCAGGAGCTGATCCGTTCGCGCCTGAAGGTCAAGAGCATGAACTTCATGCGCGGCCGTACCTTCGTGGACAAGTACCTCATCATCGACGAGGCGCAAAATCTCACGCCGAAGCAGATGAAGACGCTCGTCACGCGCGCGGGTCCGGGCACCAAGATCGTGTGTCTGGGCAACATCGCTCAGATCGATACGCCGTATCTGACCGAAGGCAGCTCGGGTCTCACTTACGTGGTCGACCGCTTCAAGGGCTGGGCGCATAGCGGACACGTGACGTTGGCGCGCGGCGAGCGCTCGCGTCTGGCCGATTACGCGTCCGATATCCTGTAAGGCGACGTACTGAATCCGGCGCTTTTGTCAGCGCCGGACACTCTCTGAAGGACCGTCTCCGGGCAACCGGATGCGGTCCTTTTTTCATGGGCGAACGCCGTGATGACGTGCCATGACTGCAACGTCTAGCGAACGAAGTTCAAGTAAGTTGTGAAGAATTCTTGCCGAAGCCTGCTCTGACGGGCTACCATCGGCGAATTACCGGTTTTCCCCAATGGCGTGCGCCTCGCGTTCGCCTTCTGCTTTTCATGCGGCGACTCTGGCTTGCGTTACTGATTGTGGTCTTTCTGGCGGCGTGTTCGAGCGCTCCGCAGAAGGTATCGCGCGGCAACGGCTCCAGCGCAGGCTACGCATGGCGCACCAAACCGCCCGGCTTCCCCAATTTTGTCGATCACAGCGTCGGACGCGAGGAAATCTCGATCCAGGCGATGGGTCTGGTCGGCATTCCCTATCGCTGGGGCGGCAATACGCCCGATAGCGGCTTCGACTGCAGCGGTCTCGTGAAATACGTGTTTGCACGCGCGGCCCAGGAAGATCTGCCACGCACGACACTCGACATGAGCCAGCGCGGCGAATCGATCGAACCCGACCAGATCGCGGCGGGAGACCTCGTGTTTTTCAACACCACCGGGCGGCCCCACTCACATGTGGGCATCTATGTGGGCAAGCTGCGCTTCGTCAACGCGCCCTCGACGGGCGGCACCGTGCGGCTCGACTATCTGACCAATCCGTACTGGGCGAAGCATTTCGACGGCATACGGCGGCTCGCGCCCGCGAAGCGCGCACCTGCGCCGTTCGACGAACCGACTTACGAGGCGTCAACGCCCGCGCCGCGAACACCCGCCGTGGCCGCGGTTGCGCCGGTCGCGGCTCCCGCGCCCGTCGTCAGCGCCCAGAACCGTTTGACGACGACGCAGCCGCCAGCGTATGCAAATAGCGCGCCGAACTCGCCATCGGCCGACGCTTTCGAACCGCCGCCGCAAGCAATGAGCGCGGCGCAGACCCAGGCGCGGGATGCTGGCGCCATGGCACCCACCGCTTCAGCAGACGCCCCGCGTGACGCCATCGACGCCGCCGCCGACGCTTTCGAGCCGCCACCGCCTGCCGTCAGCGCGGCACAGCAGCAAGCTGCCCAGGCGGGCTCCACACCCATCCAGCCGACGCAACCCGCCCAGCCCGTGCAGATCATGCGCGCTTCGACGGCTGGCAGCAGCCAAAGCGCACCCACGCAGTCCAGCGACGACCCCATCGCCCGTTTCGCCAACGGTTCGTTCTAGGTGCCCGCGCACGGCGCGCAGCCGATCCCTGCCCTTATCCAGACGGCTAACGAGCAGCCATAGCGGTTTCGCCGGGGAGCCGCGTCTGCTATGGTTTTGGTACTGTTTTCAATCCCATGTGCAGCGAGGCAGCGATGGATCTCGGACTCGGTAACAAGGTGGTGCTGGTGACGGGCGGCAGCAAGGGCATCGGGCTCGCCTGCGCCCGGGCGTTCGCCAAGGAAGGCGCACGCGTCGCGATCGTCTCGCGCGACCCCGCCAATCTGGCGCGCGCGCGCGAGCAACTGGCGAGCGAGCGCCTGCACGTCCATCTCACCCGCGCGGACCTGCACGAACCCCATAGCGCCGCCGATGTGGTCGAAGAAGTCTCCACCGCAGTGGGCCCGATCGATATCCTCGTCAACAGCTCAGGCGCCGCGCGCCGCTACGATCCGGAACTGCTGGACGCCGACGCCTTCCGCGCCACGATGGAAGCGAAGTATTTCCCGTATATCTATCCGCAGCAGGAAGTGCTGCGCCGCATGGTGGAGCGCGCCAAGGCCGCAAAGGCAGCGGGCGAAGACACGGAGCCCGGCGCGATCGTCAACATCATCGGCATGGGCGGTAAATCTCCGAGCGACATTCACATCGCGGGCGGCGCGGCCAATGCGGCCCTGATGCTCGCGACGGTGGGCCTTGCGCACTATCACGCGCGCTACGGCATTCGCATCAACGCGATCAATCCTGGCGCGACGCTCACCGAGCGCCTGCAGGAAGCCCTGCAACTGGAAGCCGGACGCGAAGGCGTGAGTGCCGAAGAAGCCCTCGCGCGCGGCGAGGCCAGAGTGCCGCTGGGCCGCTACGCGAAACCCGAGGAAATCGCCGACGTCGTGCTGTTTCTGGCCAGTCGCCGCGCGAGCTATGTAACGGGTGCGATCGTGCCGATGGACGGCTGCGCGACGCCAATCATCTGACTTCAAAGACTGGCGGCAAAAGAAAAACGGCGCCCGAAGGCGCCGTTCATGATCTCGCGTGCAAGTGCTGGCGTTACATCAACCGGTGACCGATCCACCAGCCCGCTGCGGCAAGCGTGGCCGAAGCCGGAATCGTCAGCACCCAGGCCCAGACGATGTTGCCCGCGACGCCCCAGCGCACGGCGCTGAGCTTCTGCGTCGCGCCCACGCCGACGATCGCGCCGGTAATGGTGTGGGTCGTGGACACCGGAATGCCGAGCCATGAAGCCGTGAAGAGCGTCAGCGCCCCGCCCGCTTCGGCGCAGAAACCGCCCACGGGCTTGAGCTTGGTGATCTTCTGACCCATGGTGCGCACGATGCGCCAGCCGCCAAACAGCGTGCCGATACCCATCGACAGATAGCAGCCGCCAATCACCCAGATAGGCGGCGCGTCCGAGCCGATCGCCGAGTAACCGGTCGCGATCAGCAGCATCCAGATGATGCCGATGGTCTTCTGCGCGTCGTTACCGCCGTGCCCCAGGCTATAGAGGCTGGCCGAAATCAGCTGCAGACGCCGGAAGCGCCGGTCCACCTTGCTGGGTGGCGTGCGGAAGTACAGCCACGACACCGTCAGCATGAAGAACGAGCCGAGAATAAAACCCAGCAGCGGCGAGATGAAAATGAACGCCACGGTCTTCATCAGGCCGTCGAAGTTCAGCGAGTGCCAGCCCGACTTCGCCAGCGCCGCGCCCACCAGACCGCCGATCAGCGCGTGCGACGAGCTCGACGGAATACCGTAGTACCACGTCAGCACGTTCCAGCCGATCGCGCCGATGAGCGCGCCGAACACCACGTAGTGATCGACGATGTCAGGGTCGATGGTGCCCTTGCCCACCGTCTGCGCCACCTTGAGGTGGAACACGAAATAGGCGATCACGTTGAACATGGCTGCGAACGCCACCGCCTGCTGCGGCTTGAGGACGCCCGTGGACACGACGGTGGCGATGGAGTTCGCCGCGTCGTGAAAGCCGTTCATGAAGTCGAAAATGAGGGCGATGGCCACAAGAAAGGCGACCACCCAGAGGGCGAGTTGTATCGATTGCATCGTGGTCCCGCTCAGGCGTTTTCCAGGACGATGCCTTCGATGATGTTCGCCACATCCTCGCACTTGTCCGTGATCGCTTCGAGCAGTTCGTAGATCGCCTTAAGCTTGATCAGGTTCTTGACGTCGTCTTCCTCGCGGAAGAGCTTGGAGATCGCGCCGCGCAGCAGGCGGTCGGCGTCCGACTCCAGACGGTCGATGTCCTCGCAGGCCTTGAGGATTTCGCGCGCCTGCTTCATGTCGGAGAGCAGCGCGACCGCAGCCTGCACGCGCTCGGCGGTAGCCGTGACCACGTGCGCGAGCTGGCTCGCCTCGGCGGTGACTGCCTGCACGTCGTACAGCGAGATGGCGGTGGCGACGTCCTCCATGAGGTCGAGGCAGTCGTCCATCGTGGTGATCAGCTTGTGGATCTCGTCGCGATCGAGCGGCGTGATGAAAGTCTTGTGCAGCAGGTCAATCGCTTCGTGCGTGAGCTTGTCGGCGGCCTTTTCGGCAGCCTGCACATTCTGTTTGTGGACTTCTGCGTCAGCCAGATTGTCGATCACGAGCTCGAGCTCACGGCTTGCGGAAACGATGCACTTCGCGTGCGCGTTGAAGATTTCGAAGAACTTGCCCTCGGTGGGCTTGAGTTTTGCTAGGCTAAACATTAGTAAAATGTATATGAATCAGGTACTTATGACTTGCCCGCAGTGGGCAGTACGGAATAAGTACGGAATCCCGCTTCGTCAGACCTTAGAAGCTGCGCCTGTCACGAAAGCGTCATTGTGCCAGACACTCCCCCGCCAGGCTTGAAGCATCACTCTGCTTGTGCCGCAAAACCGTCATCGACGCGCGGGTTTCTAACACTCGGTTGACTTCCTCGCGAACCAGCTTCCTGATCCTTTCTTCGTCCAG